>JAUZFR010000111.1 GCA_030840335.1 Actinomycetota bacterium
GTTCGTGCTTGCGGCGGAGAATGAGGTGTATCGGCCCGAGCTGATCACCGCAGCCGGATACCCGCCGCCCCTGGTCGGCGTCGGCGCCGTGCGGTTCCCTTACCCGCCGCCGCCGCCGCCGACTGCGCCACAGGTATAGCGGGGTCATTCCGCTCGCCAGCACCCCTGTACATGATCGTCGACCATTCCGGCCGACTGCATGAGCGCGTACATCGTGGTCGGACCAACGAACCCGAACCCCAGGGCTCGTAAACCCTTGCTCATGGCCGTCGACTCATCGGTCACCGCGGGAATCAGCGACATCGACGTCGGTCGCTTCTTTCGTGGCGGGGGAGCGAACGACCACATCAGCTCATCGAGAGCTCCCGGATGATCGCGCGTCAACTCGAGCGTGAGGCGTGCGTTTTTGATGGTCGCGAGCACCTTCGCGCGATTACGGATAATGCGTGGGTCGGCCATTGCGCGCTCGACGTCGTCGTCGTCCATCGCAGCAACTTTCTGCGGATCGAAGTCGTGGAATACCTCGCGGAAAGCGGGGCGCCGTCGGAGGATCGTGATCCACGACAGCCCGGCCTGGAACCCCTCGAGGCTGAGCTTCTCATACAGTGGCCGGTCGCCATGCAGCGGCCGACCCCACTCTTCGTCGTGATAGCGCTGGTACTCGGCATCCGAAGCCGCCCAGCGGCACCGCGCGCGACCGTCATCACCGACAATCACGTCGGACCCGGCGACCGCGTTCACGCGACGTGCTCGATGCCCTCGTGCTCGAGCAGCCACACCTTGGTGGGGATGCCGTTGCCTCCGCTGTAGCCGGTGATGCGCCGGTTTGACGCGAGTACGCGATGGCAGGGCACGATGATGGGCACGGGATTCGCGCCAACGGCGCCACCTACGGCTCGCCCCGCTGTGGCGCGCCCGCTCGCGATGCCGAGTTCGCCGTAGCTGCGCACGTCGCCCCACTCAATCTCGGAGAGCTGAGCCCAGATCGCCCTTTGGAATTCGGTGCCGCCCAACGCGACGGGAAGCTCGAAACTATGGCGCCTGCCGTCGAAGTATTCGTGAAGCTGCCTCGACGCAAGTTCGAGAAGCGCGCTGCTGCGCTCAACGAGCTCTTCGAACGGCAGCGTGCCATTTCGTTCGATCGAGAGTGAGGTGATGGCGTCGCCGTCGCTCGTGATTTCGATTCGGCCGAGTGGCGAGTCGATTCGCTTCAGGTACAGCGGGGGTGTCTGGTTCGAAGTTCGAGTGAACATGGTTGAACTTTATCGGCAGCTTCCGACCCTCATCTGGCAGAAATCGGACATGGGGTGGAACTTTGTCACGTCGGGAAAGGGGGAGGATAGGAGTATGGCTGAAATCGAATATCGCGCACTTGGTTCCTCTGGTCTTCTCGTCTCCACCGTGGGGCTCGGCTGTAATAATTTCGGGAGACCGGGCACACCGAGCCAGACGCAGGAAGGCACGAACGCGGTAATCTCAGCGGCAATCGACGCCGGCATCACCTTCTTCGACACCGCAGACATCTACGGAGGCGAACGCGGCCTCAGCGAGATTCTGATGGGCAACGCGCTTAAGGGGCGCCGCGGGGAAATCGTTCTCGCGACGAAGTTCGGAATGGACATGGCCGGCGTCAACGGACCCGACTGGGGCGCACGCGGATCGCGTCGGTACATCCGTCTCGCCGTCGAATCATCACTCACAAGGTTGCAGACCGACTGGATCGACCTGTACCAGTTGCATCGTCCCGATGGCATCACGCCGATCGAGGAAACCCTTGCGGCACTCGATGAGCTCATCACCGAGGGAAAGGTGCGCTACATCGGGCACTCGAACCTGTCTGGCTGGCAGATCGCCGACGCCGAGTACCAGGCGCGACTGGCAAACCATCCGCGCTTCATCTCCGCCCAGAACGAATACAGCCTGATGGCGCGCAAAGTTGAGGATGAGGTGCTTCCGGCGGTGCGCGAGTACGAGTTGGGCTTCCTGCCCTTCTTCCCCCTCTTCAACGGACTCTTCACGGGCAAGTACTCGAGGCGTGGGGGACCGGCGGACGGCCGCCTCAACGCCCGTCCGGAAGCGCTCGCCCGCGTGCCGTGGGACGCGATGGAGAGCTACCAGGCGTTCTGCGACGAACGCGGCATCACAATGCTTGCGGCCACGCTCGGCTGGTTCCTCGCGCAGTCCTCTGTCTCGAGTGTGATCGCCGGTGCCACGCGGCCGGAGCAGGTTGTGCAGAATGCCGAAGCCGGTACCGCGTGGCGACCGACCCCCGAGGACGTGGTCGCGATCTCCGAACTCTTTCCCGCCTGATTCCTTGCGGAGTGAGTGCTCACTCATTTAGAGTGAGCGCGTGCCAGTCAAGACCGAACGAGCCCGACCGATGTCGGTCGACGAGCGTCGAGCATCCATTATCGACGCCGTCATTCCGATGCTGGTCGAGCACGGGCGGGCTGTCACCACGCGCCAGATCGCTGATGCGGCCGGAATAGCGGAGGGAACCATTTTTCGCGCATTCGGCGACAAGGAGAGCCTCTTCGCGGCAGCGGTCGACAAGTTTTTCGACCCGGAGCCGCTGCGCAACTCACTCCGCTCCATCGATCCGTCGTTGTCGCTAGAACAGAAACTGAGCGACATCCTGTTTCACCTGCGAAGCCGTTTCGTCGGCATTTTCGGGATCATGAACGCGCTCGGGATGTCTGAACGCCCGCCCGCGCGCTCGGAGCGGCAGGAGTACGTCGAGATTATCGCCACCGTGCTTGCTCCGAATATCGACGAGTTGAATCTGCCGCCAGAGCGAATCGCGCATTTCATCCGCATGGTGGCGTTTTCGACAGCAATACCTCGAATGAATGAGGGGTCTGAGTTTTCGACAGCGGAACTCGCTTCGCTGATTCGATTGGGAGTCGCCGGCCTGCCGGCGGAAAGGACTGGGACCCATGCTTCTTAGACTTCTCGGCAGATTCCTGAAGCCACACTGGCGACTCCTGACCGGAGTGGTGATTTTCCAGCTGGCGCAATCAATCGCATCGCTTTACCTGCCCAGCCTCAACGCTGACATCATCGACAACGGCATTGCGAAAGGCGACACCGGCTACATCCTGCGTATCGGCGCGGTGATGCTCGCGATCACGCTCGGTCAGGTCGTCTGCGCCATCATCGCCGTCTATTACGGCGCGAAGGCTGCCATGAGCGTCGGGCGCGATCTTCGCACCGCCGTGTTCCGCAGGGTCGGCTCGTTCTCCGAGCGCGAAGTCTCCAGGTTCGGAGCGGCATCGCTCATCACGCGCACGACAAACGACGTGCAGCAGGTGCAGATGCTGGTGCTGATGACCTGCACGCTGCTCGTGTCCGCCCCGATCCTCGCCGTTGGCGGTGTCATCGCAGCTCTGCAGCAGGATGTCGGCCTCTCCTGGATTATGGTGGTCGCGATTCCGGTGCTGCTGGTCTCGATCGGTTTGATCATCATTCGCGTGGTTCCCCAGTTCCGTCTGATGCAGGTGAAGATCGACAGGGTCAACCAGGTGTTGCGCGAGCAACTCACGGGCATCCGGGTCGTGCGCGCATTCGTACGTGAGAAGGTCGAGACCGATCGATTTGCCGAGGCCAACAGCGGAGTGACCACCACAGCCCTGCGGGCTGGCCGCCTGTTTGCGCTGGTGTTTCCGGTGGTCATGCTGGTTCTCAACGTGACGAGCATTGCGGTGCTGTGGTTCGGCTCGTTCCGTATCGAAGACGGTTCGATGAAGATCGGCGCGCTGACCGCGTTCCTCACGTACCTCATCCAGATCCTTATGGCGGTGATGATGGCGACGTTCATGTCCATCATGATTCCGCGTGCCGCGGTGTCTGCCGACCGGATCTCCGAGGTACTGAACACCGACTCGAGCGTCGTGACGTCAGCCGATGCGGTCATGGCAGTGAAGGAGAAAGGCACCGTCCAGTTCCTCGGCGTGAGTTTCGCATATCCGGGCGCGGAGGCACCGGTGCTGCGCGACCTGTATCTGACGGCGACTCCCGGGACTGTGACCGCGATCATCGGGTCGACGGGCGCGGGCAAGACGACGCTGGTGAGTCTCATCCCGCGGTTGTTCGATGTGACAGGCGGCGAGGTGCTCGTCGACGGTGTCGACGCACGCGAACTCGACCCGGACCTTCTCTGGAGCCGAATCGGCCTCATCCCGCAGAAGCCGTACCTGTTTTCGGGAACCGTCGCATCCAATCTTCGCTATGGAAGACCGGATGCCACCGATGACGAACTGTGGGAGGCGCTCGAAATCGCGCAGGCTCGAGACTTCGTGGCAGAGATGCCGGAGAAGCTCGAAGCGCCCATTGCTCAGGGCGGCACCAACGTCTCTGGCGGCCAGCGCCAGCGCCTGGCCATCGCTCGCGCCCTCGTGAAGAAGCCCGAGATCTATGTGTTTGACGACTCGTTCTCGGCGCTCGACACCGCAACGGATGCGCGACTTCGACAGGCGCTCACCAGAAAGGTGCGCGACGCGACAATGATCGTGGTCGCCCAGCGCGTATCGACGATCATCGGCGCTGACCAGATTCTGGTGCTGGACCACGGCGAAATCGTCGCGCGCGGCACGCACGATGAACTGCTGAAATCCAGCGATACCTATGCCGAGATCGTCCATAGTCAGCTTCGAGCGGAGGAACTCGCATGAGCGACGCCAGGACTGAGTCCCGACCGCCGGTACGGCGAGGACCGGGCGGTGGTGGCCCGTGGGCCGGCGTCGGAATGCCCGTCGAGAAATCTCGCAGTTTCGGGCCGTCGGCAAAACGCCTTGCTGGGCGACTTCGTCCGGAACGCGGGGGCGTGCTTGGCGTAGTCGTGCTCGGCGTGGTCAGCGTCGCGCTCAGCGTCAGTGGGCCAAAGCTGCTGGGGCAGGCGACGAACATCATCGTGGACGGCCTGTTCTCGAAGTCCCTGCCCGCCGGGGTCACCCAGGCGCAGGCGATTGCTTCCCTGCGGGCGCAGGGGCAGAACGGCACGGCCGACCTCCTCAGCGGAATGCAGCTGAACCCGGGTCACGGCATTGATTTCAACGCGCTGGCGATGCTTCTCGGTTTCGTTCTGCTCGTGTATGTCGCCGCGTCGATCTTCGCGTGGCTGCAGGGTTTCGTGCTGAACGGCATTACCCAGCGCACGGTGTACAGGATGCGCGAGGAGGTTGAAGCGAAGATCAACCGACTTCCGCTTGGCTACTTCGACAAGACTCCCCGCGGTGAGTTGCTGAGCCGTGTAACCAACGACATCGACAACATCTCGCAGAGCCTCCAGCAGACCCTGTCGCAGCTGAT
Organism: Actinomycetota bacterium; assembly: GCA_030840335.1. GTDB lineage: Bacteria > Actinomycetota > Actinomycetes > Actinomycetales > Microbacteriaceae > Galbitalea. Next base: position 5,308 of record JAUZFR010000111.1, read on the forward strand.
TACCTCGCTCCTGACGGTCGTCGGCGTGCTCGTGCTCATGTTCACGATCTCATGGGATCTCGCGCTGATCGCCCTCGTGACGATTCCGCTGACGTTGCTCATCACGACAATGATCGCGAAGCGCTCGCAGAAGCAATTCGTCGCGCAATGGAAGAACACCGGCGACCTCAACGCGCAGATCGAGGAGGCTTTCACCGGCCACGCGCTCGTCAAGGTCTTCGGTCGCCACAAGGAAATCAACGTCATCTTCGACGAAAAGAACGGCCAGCTGTTCGAGGCGAGTTTCAAGGCCCAGTTCGTAAGTGGCATCATCATGCCGTCGATGATGTTCGTCGGCAACCTGGTCTACGTCGCGATTGCGGTCGTCGGCGGGCTCAAGGTCGCTTCGGGCACGATGAGCCTCGGAGACATCCAGGCGTTCATCCAGTACTCGCGCCAATTCACCCAGCCCCTCAGCCAGCTGGGCTCTATGGCCAACCTCCTGCAGTCGGGTGTGGCGAGCGCGGAGCGCGTCTTCGAACTGCTCGACGCCGAGGAGCAGTCGCCGGATGCGCCGGACGCGGCGACACCGAAGCAGACCACGGGCCGTCTCGAGTTCGAACACGTGAAGTTCAGCTACACGCCCGACCAGCCGCTGATCGAGGACCTGTCACTCGTTGCTCAACCGGGCCAGACGATCGCGATCGTTGGACCGACCGGCGCGGGCAAGACCACCCTCGTCAACCTCATCATGCGCTTCTACGAACTGGATGGCGGCCGCATCACCCTTGACGGCGTTGACATCTCGACGATGGCGCGTGCCGACCTGCGAGCGCGTCTCGGCATGGTTCTGCAGGACACCTGGCTGTTTGGCGGCACGATTCGCGAGAACATCGCGTACGGACGGGATGGCGCGACAGAGGAGGAGATCGTCGCTGCCGCTACCGCGAGTTACGTCGACCGGTTCGTGCACGCGCTGCCCGACGGGTACGACACAATCCTCGACGACGAAGCGTCGAACGTCAGCGCGGGGGAGAAGCAGCTGATCACGATCGCGCGAGCGTTCCTCAGCGCGCCGAGCGTGCTCATCCTCGATGAGGCCACGAGCTCGGTCGACACCCGCACCGAGGTGCTGGTGCAGACCGCAATGAATGCGCTGCGGCAGGATCGTACGAGCTTTGTCATCGCCCACCGCCTTTCCACAATCCGGGACGCCGACCTGATCCTCGTCATGGAGCATGGATCGATCGTCGAGCAGGGCAACCACGAACAGCTGCTCGTCGCGGACGGCGCGTATGCCCGCCTCTACGAGGCGCAGTTCGCCGCACCGGTAGACGCGGAGTAACTCACATGAGCGACGAAGCGACTCCGGCGCCCGAACGATCCCGACTCGTCACGTGGGAGGATCCGCTGGTCGGAGCCGAACTGGCCAAGACGATGTCGGGTCTCGAATACATCCGCGCGATGATCGATGGCAGCATCGCGCCGCCGCCGATCGTGCACCTCATGAAGATGCGGCCGACTTCGGCCGAGGTCGGTCGCGTGACCTTTACCTGCGACCCGGACGAATCCCACTACAACCCGATCGGGACAGTGCATGGCGGGCTGGTGTGCACGCTTCTCGACTCGGTACTCGGATGCGCGGTGCAGACCACCCTCCCGCGCGGCCAGGCGTACACCTCGCTCGAAATCAAGATCAGCTACCTTCGGCCCGTGCTTGCAGATACCGGTCAGCTGACGGCTGTCGGCGTAGTGACCAAGCCGGGCAAGCGAGCCGCTTTCGCTGACGGCACCGTCACCGATTCGCAGGGGCGAATCATTGCGACCGCCAGCAGCACACTGCTCGTGTTCCCGATATCAGGTTCATAGCAAGCACATAGTCGACCCCAATTGTTTACGCCGGTTGGCTGGGCAGGCTCTTCTCCTATACCCAAGGAGGACACATGTCTGGAAACGCTGCTACCGACCGCGTCACTACGACGATCGCAGGCAAACGCTCGATCCGCTCCACTTCTGCAAGTGAGCTCGGACGTCGTTCTCCGATTGCTCGGGTGTTTCTCGGGGATCGAACCGACGCGGCCTGGGCACGTCCCGCGCTGTGGGCACTGCTGGTCGTCACCGCGATCCTGTACCTCTGGAACCTGAGTGACAGCGGCTGGGCAAACAGCTTCTATGCCGCCGCTGTGCAGGCCGGGACGAAGAGCTGGGAGGCGTGGTTCTTCGGTTCGCTCGACTCGTCGAACTTCATCACCGTCGACAAGCCGCCGGCGTCGCTCTGGATCATGGGACTTTCTGCGCGTATCTTCGGATTCTCGAGTTGGAGCGTTCTCGCCCCACAGGCATTGATGGGCGTCGCATCCGTCGCTCTGTTGTTCGGCGGAGTGCGCCGGAGTCTCGTTTCGATGGGGACGCGACAGAGCGCGGTCGGCGGTCTTGTGGCGGGAGCAGCGCTGGCATTCACACCAGCTGCGGCGCTCATGTTCCGGTTTAACAATCCGGATGCGTTCCTGACACTGCTCATGACCGCCGGTGCTTATGCGGTGATCCGCGCATTGCCGAAGGCCAGCTGGAAATGGCTCGCGCTCGCGGGCGTGGCCCTCGGATTCGCCTTCCTGACCAAGATGCTGCAGGGGCTGCTGGTGCTGCCCGCCTTTGCTTTCGCCTATCTTCTCTTCGCCAACACCTCGTTCGTTCGGCGTCTGGCGCATCTGGCGATCGCCGCGGTAGCGCTCGTCGTCTCGGCCGGATGGTGGGTGCTCGCGGTCGCGCTCTGGCCCGCATCCGCGCGTCCGTACATCGGCGGGTCCACCAATAACACCGTGCTCGATCTGGTGTTCGGCTACAACGGGCTGGGTCGCATCTTCGGCGGGTCGGGGAACGCCGGTGGGGGAGGTGGTACGTCCGGATCGAGCTTCGGCGGAGCGACCGGGCTGCAGCGGCTGTTCAGCAGCGAAATGGGCCTGGAGATCTCCTGGCTCCTGCCGACGGCCCTGATCGCTCTCATTCTCGCCGCCGCGGTGACCTGGATGCGCCCGCGCGTCGATCCGGCCCGGTCGGGACTGTTCGTCTGGGGAGGCTGGCTCGTGGTCACGGGCGTTGTGTTCAGCTACATGAGCGGCACCATCCATCCGTACTACACGGTCGCGCTCGCGCCTGCGATCGCTGGACTCGTGGCCACGGGAGGCATCATCCTCTGGAACGTCCGCGCCCGATGGGTCGGTCGGATCGGCCTCGCGGTCATGATGCTCGCGGCGGGAGGCTGGGGGTTCGTGCTGCTGTCGGAGAACACGGACTGGCTGCCCTGGCTCCGCTGGCCGCTCTTCGCGTTCACGCTGCTGGGCGCACTCGGGTTTGTCGTGGGAAGCATGCTCGACCTTCGAAAGCTGACCGCCGTCGCGGTACTGCTCGGGATGCTCGGCGGCCTCGGCGGTTCGGTCGCCTATTCGATCGCGACGGCATCCGTCGCCCACAGCGGCTCGATCCCGTCCGCCGGCGCGTCCGGAACAGGAGGAATCGGCGGTGGACAGGGCGGCGGGATGGGCGGCGGGACCCCTCCGTCCGGAAGCCGCGCTGGCGGCTCGTCGTCGTCGACGTCCACGGCTTCGCTCGCGAAGCTGCTCACGGCATCCAATGCCCGGTGGGCGGCGGCCGTCGACGGCTCGCAATCGGCGGCGACGCTGGAGCTGTCGACCGGAGTCGCAGTGATGGCGATCGGTGGATGGAGCAGCGATCCTGCGCCGACACTCGCCGAATTCGAGGCGTGGGTGAAGGCGGGAGACATCGGATACTACGTGTCTGGAACGGGGATGGGGGCAGGCGGGCCCGGCAACGGCACGAGCACGGCGAGTGCTATCGCAACCTGGGTGGCAGCGCACTACACAGCGACGACTGTGGGCGGCTCGACCGTCTACGACCTGAGCAACGCGACGGGCTAACTCGAACGACAGAGTCCTTCGAACGACAGAGACCCTCGAACGACAGAGACCCTCGACGACCGCGTGAGCAGTCGACGAGGGTCTCTCGTTGTCGAGAACTACTTCTGAAGTACGACCTCGAGCTCGATGTTCACGGTGACTTCGTCTCCGAGGGTGAATCCGCCGCCCTCGAGTGCCATGTTCCAGTTGACGCCGAAGTCCTTGCGGTTGATCTTTGTCGACGCGGTAGCCCCGGCCTTCGTCTGGCCGTACTCGTCGGTGATGACGCCACCGAGCTCGCCGGTCAGGGTGACCTTCTTGGTGACGCCGCGAAGCGTCAGATCACCGACGAGGGTGAAGTCCTCGCCCGTCGTCTGGATGCTCGTCGACTTAAAGGTGATCGTGGGGTACTCCTCGACGAGGAAGAAGTCGCTCGTGCGGAGGTGGTTGTCGCGGTCCTTCTGGTTCGTGTTGACCGAGGCGACGTCGATGGTCGCTTCAATGGTCGATTCGTCGGGACTGTCGCCCGTGACAATGGTCACGTCGAACTTCTCGAACGATCCACGGACCTTGCTGATCGCGAGGTGCCTCACCGAGAACGTGATCTCGGAGTGGGCAGCATCAAGCGTCCAGGTGCCGGCGATGTACTGGGGATGAGTGGTTGTGTTGGTCATAACCCATGCAAGCGCATTGAAGTCCGAAGTATTCCCAGAAATGGTGACGTGTCACCAAAGTTCATCTGTCGTTAACATTCCGACCAGGGACAGGCCCATTCACGGGTCGACAGGGGCATTGGCGAGAAACCTCAGCCTGCTGTTTTCGTCCCGCGCCGCCAGGTATTGGGCGTACAAGTTGCTGTATTGCGCGGAGTTCACGTTCTTCACTGAATCGAGGCGTTTGAGCAGTTGGTACTCGCGATCATCCGCGACGGCAAGCACGCGGTCGGCTTGCACGCCCGCGGCAACAAGTTGAGCTCGATCCTTCAGGTAGCTGTCGTAATGCGCGGTCAGTGTCGGATCGAGCACGGCGACTTCGGTTCCGATGATCGAGTGAAGCTCGCTGTACCATTCCGCCTTTGACAGCTTTCCGTAGGTATCCAGCCGGGGGCCAAGGGTAGCTTTGTGGCTGGTGTACTCCTCATCGAGCAGCGGCTCGAAGGCGCCGTGCACCTGGTCGGACATAGAATCCCACACGACGTGAAGCATCTCGTGAGCTGCGGTGACCTCGGCCAAGCCGGCAAGACTGGGTTCGGTGACGCGAAACAGGTAGATCGACGGTGGCGTTCCGCTGAACTCGCAGCCAGTGATGAAGTCCTCGTGGCCGACGTTGCAGGCTTTGTCGAAGGCGCCAGCAGCCATGACCTGCGGCTGGCCGCTCAGAAGGACGCGCTCGCCGTCGGCGGTCAGGTTCGAGGCCGCCGCGAGCTTCCGAACCTCTGACGACGCCACATAGGCCGGTGCTGATGATTCGGCGCCGCGGTACTCGGTCGGAGCGGATGTGGTGTGGCCGAGAAGGCGAAGGCAGATCACGGCGGCGATCACGAAAGCGATCAGCAATCTCGACTGCCCGCTGGTAGTCCCCGCGAAGCGCGGCGGATTCCTCTGCCCTGGTGATTTCATGGCTGACCTTCGCTACGGCCGATGCCCCCCACCAGCGATAGTCAGGCTACCAAGGATCAGTGTCCCGTCAGAGGCCCCATAACGCGGGCGGCGATCGATGAGCGTCGCGTCACTTTCTCCTCGACATCAGCCGCCGACATCGCAATCATTCCGGCGTTCGAGCCCAGGAATCGCAAGGGCTCCGGCTCCCAGTCGGGTGATCGGTGGCCCACCCACGGCAGCGCGGTGATCGCGGTGGATCGTCCGGTGATGAGATCGGCGAGTGTGCGCCCGGCGAGGTTCGTCGTGCTGAGGCCGTCGCCCACATAGCCGCCAGCCGAGCCGAGGCCGGTAGCGGGGTCGAAACGAACGGATGCGTGCCAGTCGCGCGGCACGCCGAGCGGGCCGCCCCAGGTGTGCGTGATGCGCGCATCCGCGACGGCGGGGAAGAGGTCGGTGAGCGCCGCGCGAAGGTGCCGAAACACCCGCGGCGCGCGATCGTATCCCGGCCGGATCGCGCTGCCCCAGTGATAGCGCGCGCCGCGGCCGCCGAACGCGAACCGATTGTCGGCCGTGCGCTGGCCATAGATGAGCAGGTGCCGGTAGTCGGTGAAGGTCTGGCCGTGCTGGATGCCGATCTCGTCCCACGTCGCGTCGGAGAGCGGTTCGGTCGCGATCATCAATGAATAGAGCGGGAGGATGCTGCGTCGCGTCTGCGGGAGAGTCGCGCCGTATCCTTCGGTTGCCACGATCACGCTTCCGGCGGTCACGATGCCGTGCGCGGTTCGCACCGAGTGGGGTTGCCAGTCGAGAACCTCGGTTTGCTCGTAGATCGCGACACCCCGCGCTTCAACGACCCTGGCGAGGCCGCGCACCAACTTGGCGGGATGTACTCGCGCGCAGTTCGGGTCGAAAACCGTGTCGCCTCGCCGCTCGAGCGGATCCACGCCGAAATTCGCCGCGTCCGTGAGCTCGGCATCGGCGGCGCGCCGCTGTACGGCTGAGCGCGCGAACGCGAGAGTGCCGCCTTTCACGTAATCGCAGAGGATTCCCTCGGCGGCGGCGGCCCGACCAACCTCGTCGACGGTCGCGATCATCGCCCGACGCATCGCGAGTGCGGCATCGCGTCCGTGGTCCTTCTCGAGAGACGCGGTCGACCTTGGGAACAGGGCGCTGCACCACCCGCCATTCCGACCGGACGCGCCGAACCCCGCGATCTCCTTCTCGAGCACGGCGACTGTCAGTCGCGGGTCTCGTTCGTGAAGGTAATACGCGGTCCAGAGCCCGGTGAGCCCGCCGCCGATGATGGCGACGTCGACCTCGGTGTCGCCGGGCAGGGGCGCGCGCGGCGACAGGTCACCCGGCACCGAGTCGTGCCAGAAACTTAAGGCTCGATAGTCAGCGATCGCGGTCAGATTCTGGTCCAGGCCTCGGTCAGTACTCCGCGAAGGATGCCCTCGATCTCGTCGAACTCCGCGGGGCCGATGGTCAGCGGCGGAGCGAGCTGAACGACGGGGTCGCCCCGGTCGTCGGCGCGGCAGTACAGCCCGGCGTCGAACAGCGCCTTCGACATGAATCCGCGCAGCATCCGCTCCGACTCGTCGTCGTTGTAGGTCTGCTTCGTGGCCTTGTCTTTGACCAGTTCGATGCCGAAGAAATAGCCGTCCCCTCGCACGTCGCCCACGATCGGCAGATCCTTCAGCTTCTCGAGAGTCGCGCGGAAGATCGGGGAATTGACGCGAACGTTCTCGTTGAGCCCCTCCTCCTCGAAGATGTCGAGGTTCGCGAGGGCGACCGCGGACGAGACCGGATGTCCGCCGAAGGTGTAGCCGTGATAGAACGCCGTGCTGCCATGCTTGAACGGCTCGTAAATGCGGTCGCTGATGATGGTGGCGCCGATCGGGGAGTACCCGCTCGTCATTCCCTTGGCGCAGGTGATCATGTCGGGGATGTAACCGTATGCGTCGCAGGCGAACATGTGGCCGATTCGTCCGAAGGCACAGATGACCTCGTCGGACACCATCAACACGTCGTACTTGTCGCAGATCTCGCGCACGCGCTGGAAGTATCCGGGGGGAGGGGGAAAGCATCCTCCGCTGTTCTGCACCGGCTCGAGGAAGATCGCGGCGACAGTCTCCGGCCCCTCGAACTGGATCATCTCTTCGATGCGGTTGGCAGCCCAGACGCCGAACTGCTCTTCCGGATCCCCGGCTCCCGGAACGGCGACAAAGCCCATCTCCTCGGCGCGGTAGAAGTTGGTGTTCGGCACGCGGAAGCCACCCGGCGTGATCGGCTCGAACATCTCTTTCATCGCGGGGATTCCGGTGATCGCGAGGGCACCCTGGGGCGTTCCGTGGTAGGCGACCGCACGAGAAATCACCTTGTGCTTGGTCGGTCGGCCCTGCAGCTTCCAGTAGTGCTTGGCGAGCTTGAAGGCGGTTTCGACGGCCTCACCGCCACCGGTTGAAAAGAAGACACGGTTCAGGTCACCCGGGGCATAGGAGGCGAGACGGTCGGCTAGTTCGATGGCAGCAGGATGTGCATACGACCAGAGCGGGAAGAACGCGAGTTCTTCAGCCTGCTTCGACGCCACCTCGGCAAGACGCTTGCGGCCGTGGCCGGCGTTCACGACGAAGAGACCCGAGAGGCCATCGATGTACTTGCGGCCCTTCGAATCCCAGATGTGGTGACCTTCGCCCTTGACGATGATCGGTACTCCGTGGCCGTCCTCCATGACGGACTGGCGCGCGAAGTGCATCCAGAGGTGGTCTTTGGCTTTCTGCTGCAGGTCGGCTTCGTCGAACTTGGAGCTGCTCGCGGAAATTGTTACGGGTTGTTCTGTCGTCGTCATCCTGATCTTCCTGACTAGCGCGTGCCCCAGTTGTAGAACTGTTTTTGGAGTTTGAGATATACGAACGTCTCGGTGGAGAGCACGCCCGGGATCCCTCGGATCTTCTTGTTGAGAAGTTCAATAAGGTCTTCGTCGTTCTCGCACACAATCTCGGCGAGGATGTCGAAGCTGCCGGCGGTGAGCACAACATAATCGACCGCCGCGATGCGGCCGAGCTCTTCGGCGACGAGTGTCGTGTCACCGGAAACTCGTAAGCCGATCATCGCCTGACGATAGAAACCCAGTTGCATCGGGTCGGTGACAGCGACGACCTGCATGACACCGGAGTCGGTGAGCTTCTGCACCCGCTGTCGCACGGCGGCTTCGCTGAGACCCACCGCTTTGCCGATTTCCGCGTACGAACGACGGCCGTCGGTCTGGAGCTGTTCGATGATCGCCTTGGACACCTCATCGAGCTGGACCGGTCTCGATCCGTTGGGTCGTGCCTGTGCGCTCATAAACCGATTCTGTCAGTGCGATGCAAGAGTCACAAGCGAATCCGCACCTATGTCGGCGTTTCACGGCCGAAATCCGTTGTTCACGATCTAGAGAGGTACGGCGTATCTCAGTAGGGTTGTAGGCATGAGCGCACGAGAAATCCGTAACTTCATCAATGGCGAATACGTTGCGGCGAACGCCGATTCCGGCTTTGACGTGATCGACCCGGCGACCGAGGAGACGTACGCGACTTCGCCGGTCTCATCCAAGAAAGACGTCGATACGGCTTTCAAGGCAGCGGATGCCGCGTTCGAGGAGTGGGGCGAGACCACTCCGGCCGAGCGCCAGCTCGCCCTGTTCCGAATCGCGGATGCGATGGAGGCCCGCGCGGAGGAATTCGCCGACCTCGAATCCAAAGACACTGGCAAGCCGCGCGCGAGCCTTGTCGCCGATGAGATCCTGCTGTCGGTCGACCAGATCCGGTTCTTCGCCGGAGCCGCGCGCAACCTGGACGGCAAGGCCGCAGGTGAGTACATGAAGGACCACACCTCGTTCATTCGTCGCGAGCCTGTCGGCGTCATCGGCCAGGTCACGCCGTGGAACTACCCCCTCAACATGGCGGTCTGGAAGTTCGCGCCGGCGGTAGCGGCGGGCAACACCACCGTGCTGAAGCCGAGTGACACGACGCCGTCATCCACTCTTCTACTCGCCGAGGTAGCCGCAGAGTTCCTGCCAAAGGGCGTGCTGAACGTCATCACCGGTGACCGCACCACCGGGGCAGCAATGATCGAGCACAAGATCCCCCAGATGGTGTCGATCACCGGCTCAGTGCGCGCGGGCATGGAAGTGGCAAAGTCGGCCGCGAACGACCTCAAGCGCGTGCATCTCGAGCTCGGAGGGAAGGCTCCGGTCATCGTGTTCGACGATGCCGATATCGAGGCCGCAGTCGAAGGCATCGGTATCGCGGGGTACTTCAACGCGGGCCAGGACTGTACTGCCGCGACCCGGGTCCTCGTGCACGAGAAGGTCCACGACGAGTTCGTCGCGGCGATTGTGGCCTGGGCGAAGGACAACGCGAAGACCGGGGCACCGAACGACGAAGGCATCCTGTTCGGCGCGGTGAACAACTCCAACCAGCTCGAGCGTGTGCAGGGCATCGTCGACTCGCTGCCGTCGAACGCGAGCGTCGAACTCGGGGGCAAGCGCCAGGGCACGAAGGGCTACTTCTTCGAGGCCACCGTCGTCAGCGGACTGAAGCAGACGGATGACGCAATCCAGAACGAGATCTTCGGCCCGGTCATCACGGTGCAGAAGTTCACCGACGAGAAGCAGGCGCTCGACTGGGCGAACGGCGTGCAGTACGGCCTCGCTTCGAGTGTGTGGACAAAGGATCACTCCCGCGCGATGCGTTTTGCCAAACATCTCGACTTCGGCTGCGTGTGGATCAACACGCACATCCCGCTGGTCGCGGAGATGCCCCATGGCGGATTCAAGCACTCCGGCTACGGCAAAGACCTCTCGTCTTACGGTTTCGACGACTACACGCGGATCAAGCACGTGATGAGCTATATCGGCGGCTGAGCGCCTCGGGTGTTCGTGTTTTGTTGATTCATCGAAGGTCTGTCGCATAATCACTACGTGGGCGAAAGCGATGTCAACGCGGAATTAGAAGACACGGTGACCGTGCCTCGACTTCCGTATGTCGAGCCCGTCGTGCCGCTCGAGCTCGACTTCGAAGACACTTTCGTGCCAGAGGATGAGCCCCCGCAGCTGGTCGAACCGGAGTTGCGACCGCGGCTGGAGGAACCATCGGGCATCGAGCTGACGCCGGTTTTCGACCCGGACACCGCGCCGGTTCAGCTGCCGCCGTACTCCGCGTCGCCGTACGAGCCGGTGCCGTCGTATTTCCGCTTTCGCATCGGGCGTACCGTCGTATGGCTCGATGCAGTCTCGTACGTCGGTCGCCGGCCGAGCAGTCCGCGGATCGTCCACGGGCAGATGCCACGGCTGGTTCGGGTGCCGTCTCCGGGCCATGAGGTGTCGAGCACCCACATCGAGGTGCGGCAGCTGGGCTTCTCGGTCGTTGTGACCGATATGCGCTCCACCAACGGCTCGATTGTCTTCGAACCGGGCGGAACGGCGCGCAAACTTCGTCAGGGTGAGTCGGTCGTCGTTTCGCCGGGAACTCTGGTAGATATTGGTGACGGTAACGTCATGGAAATCCTTCCCCTCGAGGCTCGCGCAGCGGGGGAGTCGCTGCCGCCCGCTCCCGAGGAAGGCCAGCATTGACCGAGATCGGTGGAAGCACACCAAATTACGAGCTTCGCCTTCCCGGCCGTCCGGATGAGGTCATCCGACTGACGTGGGCGGCCGCAACCGATACCGGACGGCGCCGAAAGGCCAATGAGGACAGCTACGTGGCGCAGTCTCCCGTGTTCGCCGTCGCCGACGGCATGGGTGGCCATGCAGCGGGCGACCTTGCGAGCGCCGCGGTCGTCACGAGACTGGCCGAGGTCATCACGGATGGCTTCGCGACGACATCCGCAATAGACCGCGCCCTCGAGAAGGCGACCGACGACATTGAACAGGTCGGCGACGAGAGCGAGATCGGTGTCGGGACGACCGTCACGGGTGCCGTGCTCACGCTCCAGGGCGGGGAACCTTACTTTGCCGTGTTCAACATCGGCGACAGCCGGGTTTACCAGTTCGAACGGAATGAACTGCGCCAGGTGACAGTCGACCATTCGGTCGTCCAGGAAATGGTCGACTCCGGATTGCTGAATCGCGACCAGGCCGAACACCATCCCGACAGCAATGTCATTACTCGCGCGGTCGGATTCAACATGCCGCCGACCGCGGATTACTGGATGCTGCCTCTGCGCCCGGGGTTCCGGTTGCTGATCTGCTCAGACGGCCTCACAAAGGAACTCGGCGACGACCGACTGCGCATGCACCTCGCTGCCGGACTGTCCGCGCGGGAGACCGCGCATGCGCTCGTCGACGCTGCGCTGGCGGCCGGCGGACGCGACAATATCACCACGATTGTGCTCGATGTGATCGATGCGCCGAGCGAATACGAGTTCAACTCCACGTCCCCCCGTTCGGGGGGAAGGACGGTCTGACGGCCTATTTAGCTGCCTACAATTGACAAATCTGTCTTAAAACGAGGGGGTATTGTGGCGCGCCGTTTGCCATCGCAGCCCCCCGTGCTGCCCGGATTCTCGCACATTCACGTTCTGGGATCGGGCGGCTTTGCCGACGTCTTCCTCTATGAACAAAACATGCCTCGTCGGCAGGTCGCTGTCAAGGTCATGTTAAGCGAGGTCGTCAACGATCAGGTTCGGCAGATGTTCCAGGCCGAAGCGAACCTGATGGCTCAGCTCAGTTCCCACCCGTCGATCCTCACGGTCTACCAGGCCAGCGTGTCTGCCGACGGGCGACCGTACATCGTGATGGAACTGTGTTCGTCGTCGCTGAGTGCGCGCTACCGCTCGGAGCGGCTGCCCGTCGCCGAGGTGCTGCGCATCGCCGTCAAGATCGGCAGCGCGATCGAGACTGCCCATCGGGCCGGCGTGCTGCACCGCGACATCAAGCCGAGCAACATCCTGATGACCGCGTACGGGCATCCGGTACTGGCCGACTTCGGCATCGCTGCGACGGTGGCCGAAACCAAAGACCAGGAAATGGTCGGCATGTCGATCCCGTGGTCGGCGCCCGAAGTCCTGATGGATGAGACGCCGGGCTCGATCTCTTCGGAGGTCTGGTCGCTCGCGGCAACTGTCTATTCGCTGCTGGCGGGACGGTCGCCGTTCGAGATCCCCGGCGACTCGAACAAATCGACCGATCTGATCTCCCGCATCAACCGAGGCAAGCCGCAACCCATCGGGCGCGCGGACGTTCCGTCGAGCCTCGAGAAAATTCTCAGCACCGCGATGTCGCGCAAGCCCGAGAACCGGCCCGAGACAGTGCTCGAGCTGGTTCGCTCGTTCCAGTCGGTCGAGACAGAACTCGGCGTGCCACAAACGCCGATCGAAGTCGCGATGGATGAGTGGGCGCTCGCAACGGTCGGGGATCTCGAAGAAAAGACGCGCGTTCGTGGGGTCGCCGGCGCACTGCCGCCAGCCAATCCGCGCAGGCGCAGGCGTCGCCGCGTGGACAGCGCCTACAGCTCCATAGGCACCGTCGTGCGGGAGACCGGCGGCGGTAAGAACTCTGTGACGAGCCCGGCGCGGCGAACAAGGGGAATGCGGGCGCTCACCTGGGGCCTAGTCGCAATCGTCGTCCTGGCAATCGGGCTGGGGGCAACGGCAACGCTTGTACTGATCCGCGGCGCCAACGGCGGGGGAATCCCCGTCGTGACGAACATCGCGGCGAGCATTCACGGAACCGCGGTGCGCTTCAGCTGGGGAGATCCGGGGCTCGGCGACCGGGACCAGTACCAGATAACGACGACCGACGGCGGCTCGAGCATCCAGAAATCGAACCAGTTCGCGGTCGATGCGGCAGCAGGCAGCCAGATCTGCATCACCGTGACGGTCAACCGCGACGGCAAGACCGGAGCGCCCAGCAGCCCCAAGTGTGCGGACGTCAAGAAATGACCGCCGCCGATGTTTAAGCAGTGGTTCGCCGCTCACCGATCACTTGTCGTAACCGCGACGAGCGGTACCGTCGTTGCCGCAGTGGTTGCGGCCGTCGCAGTCGTTTCGACGGGCTACACCGCCCAGAGGCTCGATCTCAACGATTCATCGGTATGGGTGGCGAACGGCCTTCAGCAGTCGATCGGTCGCGCTAACACCACCGTGCACGAGCTGAACACGGTCGTCTCGACGACGGGCACAGACGTCGATGTGCTGCAGAACAGCTCGACCGTACTGCTCGTGGACAACACCGAGAGCAAGCTCGAGATGGTCGACCCCGCAACTTCGACAGTGACCCAGAGCGTTCCGCTTCCTCCGAATCAGCCGCAGGTGTTCCTCTCCGACGAGAACGTCATCATTCTCGCGCGGTCGACGGGCCAGGTGTGGATCACTCCGATCGCCGACCTCTCCGCGTTCGACTCACAGGCGCCCTCCGATCTGAACCTCGGAGCCGGCGTCGTGGCGAGCATGGATGAAACCGGAACGATGTACGCCTACTCGCCGACCGCAAAGGTGGTGGACCGCATACTTCCTGATGTCTCGGATGTTGTGCAGTCCACCCAAAAGCTGGCACTCACGAGCTCTGACGACTTCTCAATCACCTCTGTGGCGAACTCCTGGGCGATTCTCGACGCGACGACCCACAAGGTCTACGTGAACGGGGCGAGCGTGGATCTCGCGGGAACCGCCGCCGCCGACGGCGCGGTTCTGCAGTCCGCCAGCGCGAGCGGCGATCGCATTCTCGTCGCAGGCACCGCGGGACTCATCGGAATCTCGCTCGACGGATCGAGCACGACGACCGAGGTGACCGGGCAGACCGGGACCGCTTCAGCTCCCCTGGTCGCCGCCGGCTGCGAATTCGCCGCGTGGTCGAACGCCCAGGCGTGGCGCAAATGCGGCACGGCCAACCCCGTTTCACTCACACTCGGCGCAATGACGACGAACGCGAAGCTCGCGCTGCGCTGGAACGGCAATCGCGTCGTGTTGAACGACTCGCGGTCCGGAGCGACCTGGGCGGTTCAGGGCCAGGGCGAACTGATCAACAACTGGGACGACCTGATTGCGCCCAAAGACCAGCACCAGCAGTCCACCCAGCGCCCGGAAGACACTCCGCCGGAGGTCGAGAAGCAGCAACTGCCGCCCGTCGCCCAGCCCGACGATCTCGGTGCCCGCCCCGGTCGCACCAGCGTGCTGCCCGTGCTTCTCAACGACTACGACCCGAACGGCGACGTTCTCGCGATCACCGATGTCACTTCGATCAACGCCGAGCAGGGACACCTCGACCTGATCAATGATCGCCAACAGCTTCAGCTGACCCTCACCAGTACGGCATCCGGCACGATCTCATTCCACTACACGATCAGCGACGGCCGGGGCGGCACCGCCTCGGCGGCAGTGACGGTGGCGGTGCGCACGCCGGGAGAGAATTCGGCGCCAAAGCAGGTGCGCACGAGTAAGACGATCGTGGTCCAGGGCGGTCGCGTCACGACCCAGGTGCTGAGCGACTGGATCGACCCCGATGGGGATCCGTTCTACCTCACCTCCGCGACGGCCGCCGACCCCGACTCCGTGAGCTACAAGCCCGAAGGCACCGTGGTCTACTCGGATGCGGGCAAGGGCGGCGGCGGGCTGAAGACGGTCGCGCTCGAGGTGTCGGACGGCAAGGCAACCGGCACCGGCAGCCTCGCGGTCACGGTGAAGCCGGCAGGCAAGGTGCCGATCATCGCGGATCCGTTCATCGTGATAGCGACAGCGGGCCAGGAGCTCACCGTCAGCCCGCTCGATCACGTTCGCGGCGGAACGGGAGCTTTGCGCCTCAACAGTGTGCCGTCCAAAACGGGCGTCACGATCACCCCGAGCTACGAATCGGGCACTTTCCGCTTCGAGAGTACGCAGATCAGCACGCACTATCTCGACTACGTCGTCACCGACGGGAACCTGTCGGTCACCGGCGTCGTTCGCGTCGATGTCATGGCGCCACCCGACCCGAGCAGCAAACCGATCACCATCCCCAAGACGGTTTTCGTTCGATCTCTGAGTTCGGCCGAAGTCGATGTCGCCGATTCCGACATCGATCCTTCCGGCGGAGTCCTGCTGGTGACAGGCATCCAGAATCTCGAGGAGACGACGGGGGTCACGGCGGAGATTCTCGAACAACGAGTGGTGCGGGTCACGCTCGGTAAACCGCTCGAGGCTCCGGTGAGTTTCAACTATCGGGTGAGCAACGGACTCGCGGATGCGCAAGGCATCATCACGGTCGTCGAAATTCCGACACCGGTGCGCCTCCAGCCACCGATCGCGAATGACGACAGCATCACGGTGCGCGTGGGCGCGGCCGTCGACATTCCCGTGCTCGCCAACGATGAAGATCCGGATGGCGAAGACCTGACGCTCAACCCCACGCTCGCGCAGAACCTGCCCGACGGCGCGGGCCTGCTCTTCGCATCCGGAAAGGTGCTGCGCTACCTCGCACCTCAGCGTCCCGGCAACTACAACGCTGTCTACGAGATCTCAGGTCCCGACGGCCAGACCGCCCGTGCGCAGCTCAAGATTGCGGTGAGAGAGGCGGATGTCGATACCAACAACCCGCCCGTTCCGCAGACGCTCACGGCTCGCGCCCTGGCCGGGGGCACGGTCGTGATCAAGGTTCCGCTGTCTGGCATAGACCCCGACGGTGACACGGTGCAGCTGCTCGGACAGGAGACCAATCCTGAGAAGGGCATCGTCACTGCGGTCGGTCCCAGCTCGATCACCTACACCGCCGGCGACTATTCCGCTGGCACAGACACCTTCACTTATACGGTCATCGATGCGCTCGGAGCCCGGGCAACCGGGACCGTCCGCGTGGGAATCAGCCCGCGTCTCAGCGGCGCACCCAACCCCGTCGCGACGCTCGACGAGGTGACGGTCCGACCGGGAGTTACCGTGTCGGTGCAGGTGCTCGCGAACGACTCCGATCCGGATGGCAGTCCACTTCACGTCGTGTCGGCGGTGCCCAACGACAAGGACGTGAAAGCGAAGATCGTGAACGACGTCGTCACGATCAAACCGCCCATCGAACCGAAAACCTACGGCGTGGTCTATACGATCGAGAACGCAACGGGCGGAACAAGCTCGGCATTCGTCCGAGTCACGGTCGATCCGAAAGCGCCGCTGTCCTTCCCGGTCGCCAGTGACACGGTACTCACGCTGTCGGATGTTCTCGACCGCACGTCGGTGGACGTCAACGTGCTCGCCAATGTGTTCTTCGCAGATGGCAACTCGTCGGAGCTCGGGCTCTCTGTCTATCCGGGCTTTGGCAGCACCGCGCAGGTCACTCCGAGCAAGCACATTCGTGTGGACGTGACCGCGCACAGCCAGATCATCCCGTTCAAGGTCACACACCCGGACGACCCGAATGTCTTCAGCTACGCCTTCATCTGGGTGCCAGGGACCGACGACGCGTTGCCGCAGTTGAACCGCAACGCAGGCCTGCTGACTGTGACGAGCGGCCAGCGACTCGTGATCAGCCTCAACAAATACGTGATCGCCGTGGGCGGCAAGAAGGTTCGGCTGACCGACTCCAGCTCTGTGCGCGCCACCCACGACGACGGCACGAGCCTTGTCGTCGACTCCGGTACGCTGCAGTACACCTCGGCGCCGCACTATTTCGGCCCCGCATCCATTTCGTTCGAAGTCACGGACGGAGTGTCGGCGACCGATCCGAATGGTCGCAAATCGATCCTTGTGCTTCCGATCAAGGTGCTGCCAACCGACAACCAGCCGCCGATCTTTACCGGGGGAGTCATCGACTTCCAGCCGGGCGAGCACAAGATCATCGATCTGGTGAAGCTCACGAACTATCCGCACGTTGCGGATCTCGACCAGCTCGTCTACGACCTCGTTGCACCGCTGCCCAAGGGATTCACGACTTCACTGGATCGTGACGGACAGCACCTCTCCATCGGCGCGAATGTCGATACAACTGCGGGCACGATTGGCGAAATCAATGTCGGCGTGCGCGACACGAACTCCGTCGGCACCTCCGGGCGAATCGAACTCGTCGTTGTTCCGTCGAGCCGTCCACTCGCCGAGCCGGCGCCCGACGAGGTCAACGTCAAGCGGGGCGACACCACGACGGTCGATCCGCTCGACAACGACGAAGCGACCAACCCGTTCCCCGGCAAGCCGCTCAGGGTCGTCGCGATACGCGGTCTCGACGGCAATTCGCTGCCCGCGGGCCTTACCGTCACGCCCAACGCAACCCGCACGCGTCTGACCGTCACGACGACCAACGCCGCCGAAGCGATCGACACCAACCTGCAGTACGAAGTCGCCGATGTGACGGGCGACCCGTCCCGCTACGTCTGGGGTGCCATTCGCATCTCGGTTCAGGACAAGCCCGATCCGGTGACCAATGTTCGCATCACCGACTTCTCGGACCGGCGCGTCACCGTGGCCTGGAACAACGGGCCAGCCAACAACTCGCCGATCACGAGCTATGCGGCCATCATGACGGATGCGACCACGGGGGCCACAGTCTCGACGACAGACTGCAGCGGCTCCCTCTGCCAGCTCACCACGCCGGGAAACGGGCCGGATAACGCGGTGCGCGTCGCTGTTGTCGAGAAGAATGCGATTGGCACGTCGGATCCAACGAGCGCGCCATCGGCGGTGTGGTCTGACATCGTCCCAGGCGCGCCCACGGATGTCGACTCGTCGCCACTCGATCACGGTCTCAGAATTACCTGGACGAAGCCGCCCGAGTCCGGCTCGGGCAGTGACGTGACGAAGTACGTGATCACGGTGGAGGGCACCTCGAGCGTCGAGGTCTCCGTACCCGGGGGCGATCCGGTGGGCACGCAGTACACGCGCAGCATCACGGATGCGGCCATCGACAACGGCTCGAGCGTCGCGTACTCGGTGAGCGCCCGGAATGGCGCGCTGTCATCCCTGGCGAACTGGAACAGGGCGACCGGCACCGGGCATCCGGCCGGCCCGCCGCTGCGCCAGTCCGGGATCAGCGTGTCCATCAACCCCGACAGCGGGTCCGTTGCAACCCTGAACTGGGATGGCGACTTCTCCAGTAACGGCCGAGCGGTGAGCAACTACTACGCTTCCGTTTCGACGGGCGCGAGCTCGGTCACCTGTGGGGTCAACGGAGACGTTCCCGGGTCGCCTGACGTGCCCGACCAGAGTTCGACCTTCCAGCACCTGTCGGGAACAGCGACCTCTACTACCTTCAATGGCCTGACGCCCAACACGACCTACACGTTCGTCGTGTACGCGTTCAACGGGATGGGCTGCACCGCGAGCGCACCGGTCGTCGCGGTCGCTCGGGTGCGCCCGGGCACGGTGACATCCATCGACGCCTCCGGACCGAGCCCGAGCGGCACGAATACCTGGGACTTCCGGCTCAACGACTTCACGATCGCCAGCGGGTCGACGGATGCCGACGGATTTGAGTACCGGCTGTCCGGCGGAAGCGTCGAAGGCGGAGTGCACGGACCCAGCACGGCCGGTGCGTTCCTGCTTGCCGACAACGGCAGCCAGTACGGCCAGGACATCTCGGTCGAAGTGAAGGCGTGTAGACAATTCCCGGAAGGGCTGTTCTGCAGCGCGAACTGGTCGGCGCCCTTCCACCTCGGGGTTCCCGTCAGGAGCACCGATCTGGGCAGTCTCGCGTTCACGCACGATCCTTTCCAGCCCGTCGGCGCCGGCACGCCGGGCAGCTGGAGCTGGACTTCATCGCCCAACGGCGCGTATGACTCGATCACATATTCTTGCGGATCGGGCAGCCAGGACATCGCGCCGGGCGACGGCGGCACCTGTGACAACACGGACACCGGGGTACTCGTTCATGACTTCCCGGACCTGCGCATCACAATCAACGTGAATGGCAGCCAGTATGTGAGAACGTACGACTGGAATAACTATGACTAGGGGACCCGCATGACCATGACACCGGAGCAGGCCGCGGCGTTTTCCGAAACGTTCAACCGGCTTGTCGCGAACGTCGACCAGGTACTTCTGGGCAAGACGTTCGTTATTCGGCTCGGTTTCACCGCGTTGTTGAGCGAGGGCCACCTGCTGCTCGAAGACTTCCCCGGAACCGGCAAGACGTCACTCGCGCGCGCCATGGCGCAGACCGTGCAGGGAACGAGCAGCCGCATCCAGTTCACGCCCGACTTGCTGCCCGGTGACATCACCGGCGTGAGTATTTTCGATCAGCGGTCGAGTTCGTTCGAGTTCCACGCGGGCCCGATCTTCGCGAACATCGTTCTTGCCGACGAGATCAACCGAGCCAGCCCGAAGACCCAGGCCGCGCTGCTCGAGGTGATGGAAGAGGGCAGGGTCACCGTTGATGGCATCTCCCACAACGTCGATCAGCCCTTCATGGTCATCGCCACCCAGAACCCGATTGAGCAGGCGGGAACCTACCGGCTGCCGGAGGCGCAGCTCGACCGATTCATCATGAAGGCGTCCATCGGATACCCGGACCACGCATCCACTCTTCGGATACTCGAGGGCTCAACGGCGAAGGCGCACGAGCTCACGGTCCCGTACATTGCAACATCCGCACGTATCAGCGAACTTGCGCAGCTCGCACGCACCGTGCACGTCGACCCGTCGATCAACGACTACGTTTCGCGCCTGGTTGATTCGACCCGTTCGGCGGTCGAAGTGCGACTCGGCGTCAGCGTGCGTGGCGCACTCGCGCTCATTCGCACCGCAAAGACGCTCGCGGCCGCCAACGGCAGGCATTACGTCATCCCCGACGATGTGAAAGTGCTGGCAGAACCCGTGCTCGCACACCGGTTGCTGCTCGACCCCGAAGCCGAGTTCGACGGTGTCACCGGCCCCAGCGTCATCGGGCAGCTGCTCATCGAGACGGCTCCGCCCAGCGATCGGCAAGCCGTGTGACCGACCGAAACGATCACACCCGAGCGGGGAAGAACAAGACTCGGTCTTCCTCGACGGCCAGCCGTTCGGATTCGCAGTTCGACACCGCCACGGAGGGCCTGACAAACGCGCGCACGCGCATCGTCGGCAATCGCACCGGCTTTCTCGCGGACGCGCTCGTCGCTCTCGTGCGCACCGGGACGGCGATAGGGGACGTCCTGCGCCGCGCCGCGTCTCGGATCGGTTCGGTGGTCACTCCGCTTGGATGGACGATGGCCGCGGTCGTGCCACTCGCGTTTTTCTTCGGATACAACCTGGGTTGGATCGAACTGGTCACGGTCGGGTGGGCGGGCGTCGTCATGATCCTCATCGCGATTCTCTACCTCATCGGGCGCAACCCACTTGTCATCCAGCTGAAGGTTGCGCACTCGCGCGTCGTCGTGGGGGAAACCGCGGTGGGCCAGGTCGTGATCGACAACCCGCGTCCGCGACGCGTGCTCGGCGCGAATGTCGAAATTCCGGTTGGTGCCGGTCTCGCCGGGGTCACGATGCCAAGCCTTCGCCGCAATGGCCAGTTCTCGCACGAGTTCGCTATCCCGACGACCAGGCGGGGCATCGTGCCGATCGGCCCCGTGCGCACAATTCGCGCCGATCCGATCGGGCTCGTCAGGCGAGAGCTGATCTGGACCGAATCGACCGAACTCTTCGTTCATCCGCGCACGATTGCGATTCCGTCCAGCAGCACGGGTTTTGTGCACGACCTCGAGGGCAATCCGACGAGGGACCTGACGAACAGCGACGTCGCCTTTCACGCTCTGCGCGAGTACCAGCCCGGGGACGAGCGGCGATACATCCACTGGAAGTCGACCGCGAAGACGGGCACCTACATGGTGCGGCAGTTCGAGGAGACGCGGCGGAGTCACATCGTGATCGCACAGAGCCTTGCGCGCAGCGACTACGCCACCGACGACGAGTTCGAGATGGGGGTCAGCGTCACGGGCTCGCTCGGTGTGCGCGCGATCCGCGACGCCCGAAACGTGTCCGTCGTCGTCAGCGAAACAACGCCAGACTTCGCCAAGCGCAAGCTGCTCGCGGTTCGACCCCTGTCCACGCTCACCCGAGCACGTTTGCTCGATGATCTCGCCGTGGTGGAGAGCGGCGAAACCGCGCTGACAATCACGGACGTCGCGAGGGTTGCTGCCGAGCAGGTGGCGGGCATTTCCGTCGCCTTCCTGGTCTGCGGATCCGGCGCGACCCCTTCGGAGCTGCGAGCGGCATCCACCAAGTTCGCGGCTGGCGTCGAGGTAGTCGCCATCGTGTGCGACCCGGACAGCATCCCGGGGCTGCGCAGGGTCGCGGGCCTCAGCGTGCTCACCATCGGGTACCTCGAGGACCTCCAGAAGTCGCTTGCCCGGTCGGCGGCCGCCTGATGAGATCACGTCCGGGCTTCGGATTCATTGCCGCCAACACGATCATGCTGTGGGTGGCGACCGCCATCGCCGCCGTAGCCCTGTGGCCGATCTACCAGAGCCAACAGCTCATCCTGCTGATCGCGATCGTGACGGTAGTCGGCTCAGTGATTGCCATTCTCGGTGCGGTATTCCGGTGGCCGGCGCCGGTCGTGCTGCTGGCCGCCGTGGCGGCATTCCTCCTGTTCGGGGTTCCGCTGGCGGTGCCGGCGAAGTCGATTGCAGGCTTCCTCCCCAGCATCGACGGACTACTCGACCTCCTGTCCGGGGTGGCGCTCGGGTGGAAACAACTGCTGACCATCTCGCTTCCCGTCGGCCAGTACGAATCCCTTCTCGTCCCCTTCTTCACGCTCATCCTCGTGCTGACTGTGGTGTCGCTCTCCTTCGCGCTTCGAAGTCGCTTCGGCGAGGTCGGCGTACTCGGCCCGGTCATCCTGTTCGTCTTCGCGATCGCCTTCGGTCCGACTTTTTCGGAGTGGCCGGTTGCACTGTCGCTTGGGCTGCTCGTTGTCACCCTGCTGTGGATCATCTGGCGGCGCTGGTCGAGGCGGCGAGCGGCGATACGGCTGCTGGCGTCGCAGGTCAGTGAGACGACCACGCCGCAGAACGAGATCCGCGCCGACAACAGGTTCGTGGGCATCCGCACAGTGCTGAGCGCGGGTGTCATCCTTGTGCTCGCCAGCGGAACTGCCGTCGCTGCCGCTGCCGCACTTCCGCCGACCGGCACGCGCGACGTCTTGCGAACCGCCGTCGTGCAGCCGTTCGAGCCTCGAAACTATGTCAGCCCCCTCTCCGGGTTCCGGAGCTACTGGCAACAGCCTGCTGTGACTTCGGTGATGATGACGGTGACCGGCCTTCCTGCAGGCGCCCGAATCCGTATCGCAACGCTCGACAGTTACGACGGCGTCGTGTACTCCGTTGGGAGCGCAGCGGTCGACAGCGCATCCGGATCCTTCACCCGCGTGCCCTACCAGTTCGACCAGACCGCGGTGAAGGGCAAGCGGGTGACCGTATCGGTCAAGGTGCAGGACTACTCGGGCGTGTGGCTTCCGACGATCGGCAAGTTCCAGCGCGTCAACTTCACCGGTAACGACGCGACGGGACTACGTGACAGCTTCTTCTACAACGACACAACCGGCACGGCGGCGGTGGTCGATGGCGTGAAGTCCGGCGACGATTACACCCTCGATGCAGTGCTGCCGCAGCAGCCGAGCAGTGCGGAACTCGCGACGGTCGATCCGGGCCCCGCGTCACTACCACCGCTCGGTGCGTTGCCCGCTGAGCTTTCGACGGCGCTCAACAGTTACGTCGCTGGCGAGGACGGGCAGGGCCAGAAACTCGTCGCGATGATCGCCGCGCTGAAGAAGATCGGCTATGTCAGCCACGGAGTCGGCGCGGACGAGCGTGCGAGTCGATCTGGTCACGCCGTCGACCGCATCAACCAGTTGTTGTCCGACCAACAGATGATCGGTGACGGCGAACAGTATTCGGTGACCGCAGCGCTCATGGCGCGCGAGCTGGGTTTTCCCGCGCGGGTCGTTCTGGGGTTTGCTCCCGATACAACCGTTGGGAACACGGTTCAGGTACATGGCAGCGACATCTCGGCATGGATTGAGGTCGACACGGCTCAGTATGGCTGGGTGACGATCGATCCGAATCCCCCCGTGCGTCCGATTCCGGCGCCGCAGCCGAAGGATCCGAACGATATTGCGCGGCCGCAGACCCAGGTGCTCCCGCCCGCGATCATCGAGGATCCGCCGGATCCGCAGAATGTGCCCGACACGCAGGAACACGATGCACCCGCGCTAAATCCCTTCCTCGTCGTGCTCTTCGCGGTGTTGCGCATCGGGGCGTGGGTAGTGCTCGCGATCCTTGTGCTGCTGTCGCCCTTCATCCTGATCGTCGCCACCAAGGCGCGGAAGCGCCGGCTGCGCCGATCGGCTCCCACCCCGCTTGACCAGATCAGCGGAGGCTGGCGCGAATTCGAGGACCGGGTTCTCGATCACGGATTCATTCCCCCCGCCGCAGCAACGCGCAGCGAGGTTGCCGCGACCGTGGGAGGACCACAGCCCGCCGTTCTTGCTGCCGTGGCCGATCGGGCGACCTTCTCACCGGGCGCACCGGAGGAGAGTGAAGTGGATCTCGTCTGGCGGTCTGTGCGTGAACTCACTGCCTCGCTGAACTTCGGCAAGACCAGGTGGGAACGGCTCAAGGCGCGCATCTCATTGAGATCGTTAGGTAGATACAGTGTCGGCAATCTTTTCAATCGCTAAGGGGATGGTGTCGTGAACTGCGCGGTCTGCGGTACGGAACTGCCGTACGGGGCAATGTTCTGCGGCGAATGCGGCCGTGCGGTCGGCGTCCGGGCAGCACAGCTTCGGCATGCCGACAGTGACATGCCAATCGAAGCGGCCCCGACGGCCGCTGGCGCTCGTGACACCGTAATCATCGACCCGATCGAGCTCGCCTCGCTTGTGCCGACACTGCCAGACGAGCCTGACGAGCCTGACGAGCCTGACGAGCCTGACGAGCCTCACGAACCCGCGATCGATGAGGTCGAGCAGGACCTTCCGCCCGACCTTGTCGATCCACTTGTCGAGGATGCGGCATCCCTCCCGCCTGAGCGCCCAGCCGCAGTGCCGTTTGGCCCGCGCGGGTCAGAAGTCTTCACTGACTCCGAGGATCTCGAGCAGACGCTCATCGTTCCGCGACGCGATCAGGGCGATCGGTTCGTGCTGCAGTTCAGCACGGGGGAGAGCGTCACTGTGTTCGGCTCCGGGTTGCTCGGCCGCAATCCGACGCCTCAGCCCGGCGAATATTTCGATCAGTTGGTCGTGATCTCCGATCCGGGCAAATCCGTGTCGAAGACCCATCTCGAATTCGGACAGGAGGCCGGTTCGTTCTGGGTCAGTGACCGCTACTCCGGCAACGGATCGATCGTGCGCGAGCCGGAATCGGCGGCCCGGCGACTCACCGCAGGCAAGCGCTATCGAATCGTCCGAGGCACCAGGGTCGACATCGCCGAGCAATTCTTTATCGTCAGCTGATCGAATCCTCCACACGCGCTCGCTCGGTCGTCGGGAGCACAGCTTCTCGCTGAGGCCCGTGATTGCTGGATCGTCGTGATTCGCTGGGCGGATGAACGCGGCAACCAGCAGACCGGAGCGAGTCAGCGCGCCCCGACCGCCCGACGCACCCGCCCCCTCTCGCTTTCCCCTGTTTGCCACGCTCGCGCCCGTGGTTGCTTCGGTCGCGCTCTGGGCAGTCACGCGATCGCCCTTTGCCCTGGCCTTTGCGGCGCTCGGCCCTGTTGTCGAAATCGCCGGCGTGGCGGATGCGCGGCTTCAGCGGCGGCGCGGCCGCCGGCACGAGGCGGCTCGGTTCGACCGCGAATGCGGTTCGACTCGGGTGGCACTCACGAGTGCCCACGATCGAGAACGCGAAGAACTCGAGCAGCGCGTGCAGCTCGTGCCGGCTCTCATCGATAGCGATCGTCCCAGCCCCGCGCGGTGGCGCGGATCGCTCGACCGCGAGCTTCCGGTTCGCCTCGGCAGGGGGTCGGCGGCGAGCGTCGTGCACTATTCCGACTCCTCGTCGATCACGGGGGTCGCACCAGACGCGTTGACGGCATCGATACTGCGCGAGCTGTCGGAGTTCGCCCGAGTGGTGACCGACGCACCCCTGACCGCTGACGCTCGCAGGGGCGTCGCGTTCGTCGGCGCGACACCACTGGTGCAGGCTGCGGCCCGCTCGGTCGCGCTGCAGGTCGCACTAGCCTTGTCGCCGGCCGAGTTCGTCATTGCGATGCCAAAGAGCGAGCCCTCCTGGGGCTGGCTCGGTGAGCTTCCGCACGCTCGCGCAGCATTGGCCGTGGCCGGTCGACTCGAGTTCACCGCTGCAAGCACTGAATCACGATCCCCCGGCTCGGGGTCATCGCCACACGTGGTGATCGCGTTTGCGCGCGACTCCGCTCAACTCCCACCCGGAATCGCGACGATCATCGAAATTGCTGCTGACGCGGGCGCGCGGATGATCGATTCGGCCTCCGACCGGGCGACGGCGATCACTCCGGACTTCGTTTCGGTTGAACACGCCGCATCCGCGGCGATGATCCTGCGGGAGTGGGCAGCAAACGACCAGCTGTCCAGCACGCGAGACCTGTTGCCCGAACTGGTCGAACTGAGTTCGTTGCGCGAGGGGAGCGACGATGGTCCCCCGATCGATGACGGCTCCGGCCTGACCTGCACGATAGGCGCTACTGCGACGGGACCGCTGCGCATCGACCTTGTGGCCGATGGTCCGCACGCGGTCATTGGCGGCACAACGGGAAGTGGAAAGAGCGAGCTGTTGCTCAGCTGGGTCCTGTCGATGGCGAGTCGCCGGTCGCCCGCCGAGGTCACGTTCCTGTTCGTGGATTTCAAGGGCGGCGCATCCTTCGACCCCCTTGCGTCGCTGCCGCACTGTGTCGGCCTGATCACCGATCTCGACCCGCACCTCGCCGATCGGGCGCTCCTCAGCCTTGGGGCAGAGCTTCGGTTTCGTGAGCGAACTCTCGCCGAGGCGGGGCTCCGGTCGATCGACGATGCTGCGGGCGCAACTCCGTTTCCACGACTTGTCGTGCTCGTGGACGAATACGCCGCCCTCATCGAAAGCTCTCCGTCGTTGCATGCCGTCTTTCTCGATCTTGCCGCGCGCGGCCGATCGCTCGGGGTTCATCTCGTGCTGTGTACGCAGCGGCCGGCAGGGGTGGTGCGCGACGGCATCCTCGCCAACAGCGGCCTTCGCATCTCACTGCGCGTGACGGCCGCGCCCGACAGCACCGCTGTCATCGGTACCGCGGCCGCTGCGTCCCTGCCTGCCCGCCCGCGCGGTCGGGCACTTCTGAGTGTCGCGGGGTCGGATGCGGTTCCGTTTCAGGTTGCGAGATCGACCGACTCCGACGCGCGCGGCGTGACGGAACGCTGGCGCGATCACAGCCCGCCGCCACGTCGACCGTGGTGCCCGCCCCTCGCTGCCGTAGTGCGGCTCAGCGACCTCCCTGGCTCGTCGGTGTTGGCGTCGGCGGCCGATATTCCGTTCGCGATGATCGATCTCCCCGAACTTCAACGGCAGACTGTCGCGCGGTACGACCCGGCCAGACACGGATCGCTCGCGGTGATCGGCACGGCCGGGTCAGGCAAGACCGCGGCTCTGTCCGCGCTCGCGACCGGGCCATCCCTTCTCGAGCGCCGGGCGGTGCCGAGGAGCCTGCCCGTGTTGTGGGATGTGCTCGGCGACGCCACACAGCCGGCGCGCGAGCGCCCGAGCCTCTCGCGGGTGCTGCTGATTGACGACATCGATTCCCTCCTGGCCTCGTGTCCGGACGAGTACGTTTCCGCTCTTGTGGACCGGCTCTCCGGGCTGCTTCGGGATGGTCCGGCTCTCGGTGTGCACGTCGTCCTCACAGCGCAGCGCATTCCCGCCAGCCTGCACTCGCTGCTGGCGCTCTGCGGGTCGAGGATCCTGCTCCGGATGCCGGATCGTCACGAATACATCGTCGCGGGCGGCGAGACAGCGCATTTCACACCGCAGCTCGCGCCGGGTGGCGGCCACTGGCGGGGCCATCGCATCCAGGTTCTGTGGCAGCCCGACGCGCCGCCGATCGCGACGCCGGCCGCGGCCGTCACCATCGATCCGGCGGACGGTTCGCCCCTGGCAGTCGTGTCGACAAGGCCGGCACTTGCGCTTGAGCGCCTCCGACGGCTCGCACCGGACCGCACCGTGTCGCTTCTCGACGTCGCCGGTCCCGGTGCGCCCGCGGTCGGCGATTCAGAAATCCTCGTAGGAGATCCAGAGTCCTGGCAGTCGAACTGGGGCGGGGTGGCCGCGCTGCGCGCGACGCCGGTGCTGTTCGACGGGTGCTCGGTCGCCGAGTTTCGGGCGATCACGCGCCGCCGCGAGCTTCCTCCGCTGTGTGCGCCGGGGGAGCGTGCCGCGTGGATCGTGCTGCCAGACGGGTCGGTCTCCCGCGCGCGACTGCCGCCTAACCCAGTGCGCCCCTAACCCAGTGGACGCCTAAACCAGCGCGCGCTCGAGAGGCACGTGGTCAAGGCCGTGGGCGGTGGCGACGGCCTCGTTCACTACGCCGCCGGCAAACGTGTTCAGGCCGAGGGCGAGCGACGGGTCCGCGCGCAGCGCGTCCTTCCAGCCAAGGTTCGCGACCGATCGCACGTAGGGCATGGTCGCATTGGTGAGGGCATAAGTCGACGTATTGGCGACCGCACCGGGCATGTTCGCCACGCAATAAAAGAGCGAGCCGTGCACGCGGAAAGTCGGATCCGCGTGGGTCGTTGGGTGGGAATCCTCGAAACATCCCCCCTGGTCGATCGCAATATCGACGAGAACGCTTCCGGGGATCATCCGGGACACAAGTTCGTTGCTCACGAGTTTCGGCGCTTTGGCGCCCGGGACGAGCACTGAGCCGATCACCATGTCGGCCCGAACAACGGCTCGATCGATTTCGTAGCTGTTCGATGCGATCGTGCGAACTCGACCCGCGTAGAGGGCGTCGAGCTCGCGCAGCCGCTGGATGTTCGTATCGAGCACCGTGACGTCCGCGCCGAGACCCACCGAAACCGAGACTGCGTTGGTGCCGGCCACGCCGCCACCGAGAACGACGATGGTCGCCGGGTTCGTTCCGGGAACGCCGGGCACGAGAAGTCCGGGACCGCCGTTCGGGCGAAGCATCGCGTTCGCTCCGACGATGGGCGCAAGCCGGCCCGCGACCTCGCTCATGGGAGCGAGCAAAGGCAGGGCGCGACTGGGAAGCTGCACTGTTTCGTAGGCGATCGCGGTGATTCCCGAGTCGAGCAGCGCCCGCGTCAGTTCGGGCTCTGCGGCGAGGTGCAGGTAGGTGAACAGCACGAGGTCATTGCGGAAGAAACGGTACTCACTGGGGATCGGCTCCTTGACCTTGAGGAGGAGATCGGCGACGCCCCAGGTCGACTCCGCATCCGGGGTGATGGTCGCCCCCGCCGCGCGGTAGGCATCATCCGGAATGGACGACCCCTCACCTGCACCGGTCTGAACGAGCACCTCGTGACCGTGCGCAACGAGTTCGTGAACACCGGCCGGCGTGATCGCCACTCGGAATTCGTTGTTCTTCACTTCGGCGGGAATGGCAACCTTCATGCTTTCAGCGTAGCGGCGGCGCACCGTGGAATCCGCACAGTTTTCGGGCGTTCTTGTGCTGATTTCGTGAAATTCTTGTTACGAGATGGTCGATTTGCTCTTTCTAGGCTGTTGAGACGGCGATTGCTGTGACAGTATCAATCCACGCGTTAGATCGCCGCATGCGGAACGCCGCGGCGGAGGTAAAGGAGTCGTCATGAGAGCCCTGCCAGAAGACCCGATGATCCGCCAACTGATCGCCCACGCTCGGGCATCGCAGGTGTCACGACGCACTGTGCTCGGGGCATCCACGGCTGGCGCCGCAGCACTTGCGCTCGCCGCCTGCGCCCCGGTCGGCGCGAAGAAGACGATCAAGGCCGCCAAGGACGTCTCGGCCACCGACCACACGATGACCTGGGCCAACTGGGCGCTCTACCTCGACCAGGATGACAACAAGAAGTACCCGACGCTCGAGGCGTTCGAGAGCCAGAGCGGCATCCAGGTCAAGTACGACGTGGCCGTCGACGACAACGACAGTTACTACGCAAAGGTGAAGGACCAGCTGGCCCTTGGCCAGGACATCGGTGCCGACACGGTGTGTCTCACCGACTGGATGGTCAGCCGATGGATCAACCTCGGGTACACGCAGAAATTCGACCAGACCAAGATCCCGAATATCTCGAATCTCAACCCGAGCCTCAAGAACGTCGACTTCGATCCGGGCCGTCACCACTCTCTTCCGTGGCAGAGCGGATTCGCCGGCCTCTGCTGGAACAAAGACAAGCTGCCCAAAGGGCTCAAGCAGGTCTCAGACCTGTGGGACCCGTCGTTGAAGGGTCGCGTGGGCGTGCTGTCCGAAATGCGCGACACGATCGGTCTCATCATGATGGAGCAGGGCGTCGACATCTCTGCGAAGAGTTGGGGTGACAAGGAGTTTGCGGCGGCGATTGCCGAGTTCAGAAAGCAAATTTCCAGCGGCCAGATCCGCAACGTGAAGGGCAACTCCTACGCGGACGACCTGAAGAACGAGGACACCATCGCCGCTATCGTGTGGTCGGGCGACGTCGAAGGCATCAACGCCGACATCGGCAAGGACAAGTTTGCGTTTGCGATCCCTGAGACAGGCGGAACGTTGTGGAGTGACAACTTCCTCATCCCGATTGGCTCGAGCAAGAAGTCGAACGCCGAAAAGCTCATCAACTACTACTACGAGCCCACCGTGGCGGCCACCGTCGCCGCATATGTGAACTACATCACGCCGGTCGAAGGTGCAAAGGCGGCGATGGCGAAGATCGATAAGGACCTGGTCAGCGACGAGCTGATTTTCCCATCGGACCAGACTCTCTCCACGGTCAAGGGTTTCCGTACTCTCACAAACGCTGAGCAGTCGAAGTACAACGCCGAGTTCCAGTCCGTTATTCTCGGCGTCTGATGGCCGGCGGTTTCTTTGCGGAGTCCGGGGCCGATCTGGAACTCAAGGACATCCACAAGCGGTTTCCGGGATTCACGGCAATTGAAGACCTCAGCCTCACCATCCCGGCGGGGTCATTCTTTGCCCTGCTTGGTCCGTCGGGCTGCGGCAAGACGACGACACTGCGGCTCGTCGCGGGACTTGAGGAACCGACATCCGGCCAGGTCCTGATCGGCGGCAAGGATGTCACGTCGACGAAGCCGTTCCAGCGCCCGGTGAACACGGTATTTCAGAGCTATGCACTGTTCCCTCACATGACGGTGCTTGAGAACGTCGCGTTTGGATTGAAGCGGCGCAAGATCACGGATCCCATCGGGAAGGCGCACGAGGCGCTTCGCCTCGTCGAACTCGACCACCTCGCCACTCGAAAACCGCAACAACTTTCGGGCGGGCAGCAGCAGCGCGTCGCGCTCGCGCGAGCCGTCGTCAACCGTCCTGCACTGCTGCTGCTGGATGAGCCGCTCGGCGCGCTCGACCTCAAACTGCGACGCCAGATGCAGCTCGAGCTCAAGACCATCCAGAACGAGGTTGGCCTCACGTTTGTGCACGTGACCCACGACCAGGAGGAGGCCATGACGATGGCCGACACCGTGGCGGTCATGAATAAGGGTCGAATCGAACAACTCGGCTCACCCGAAGACCTCTACGAGCTCCCCAAGACCGCTTTCGTCGCCAATTTCCTCGGCCAGTCGAACCTGTTCACTGGCGAAGTCGCCTCGAGCACATCGACGAGCATCTCCGTCGAGGTCGGCGGCCGAAAAGTCGTCGTGCCCAAGGCGCGAGCGCAGGTGCACGAAGGCACCGTCACGATCGGTGTACGGCCGGAGAAGCTCACTCTGCTTGCCGCCGAACCGACGGCGGAGTCGGGCACCAACATCATCGGGCCGGGGCGAGTCGTCGATGTCTCGTTCAGCGGCGTGAGCACCCAGTACGTCGTCGAGGTTCCTGGCGTCGGAGCCGTAGTGGTGTTCGCGCAGAACATGTCATTCGGTCCGGTGGTGCAACTCGGCGCGCAGGCGTGGGCGACCTGGACGGTCGATCACGGATTCGGACTCAGCGATCACCCCGAAGCGCTGACCACGGACGCGGACGCCTAACGTGGCAATTACTGCGTTTTCGGGCTCGGCGGTCGCCGTCGAGGCCGCTCCACGTCGTCGCAGCCGGATCGCGCTTGTGCTGCTGCTGCCGGGCATCCTGTATCTGGTTCTGTTCTTCGTCGTTCCGCTCGTTTCGCTGATCATCACGTCGCTCGAGTCGCAGACGGCTCCGGGCTCTGGCGTGTACCAGTACGGGTTCAACGTGCAGAACTACAGCGATTCGATCGTGCAGTACCTGCCGCAGATTCTTCGCTCATTCCTCTACGCGATCCTCGCAACGGTGTTCGCGCTGCTGTTCAGCTATCCGCTGGCGTATTTCATCGGTGTGAAGGCGCGCCGCTGGCCACTCCTGCAGAGCTTCATGCTGATCCTCGTCATCGCACCGTTCTTCATCAGCTTCCTGCTCCGCACGCTCGCGTGGAAGACGATCCTCGCCGATGAGGGACCGGTGGTCGGCACGCTGAAGGCGCTGTCGCTGCTCGGGCCGCAGGGCCACATCACCGGAGAACCGATTGCGGTTGTTTTTGGACTCACCTACAACTTCATCCCCTTCATGTGCCTGCCCCTGTACACGACCCTCGAACGGCTGGATGTGCGCTACCTCGAGGCGAGCACGGACCTCTATGCGAGCGGCTGGAGCACGTTCCGCCGCGTCACGATTCCCCTTTCTCTTCCGGGTATCGTGTCCGGCACGCTGCTGACCTTTATCCCGGCGGCTGGTGACTACGTCAACGCGAGTCAGGAGTTCCTCGGAGGCTCGAGCTCCGCGATGATCGGCAATGTCATCCAGAGCAACTTCCTGGTGCAATCCAACTACCCCGCGGCAGCCGCACTCTCGATAGTGCTGATGGCGATCATCCTGATCATCGTCAGTGTCTACGTAAGGCGCAGCGGAACGGACGACCTGCTGTGAGCACCCAGGAAGCCCTCGCCCTTGGCCTCGCGACGACCGCGAAGCCCACCCCGGCCCCCCGTCGCCGGATCGGCCTCGGCACCTGGCTGCTGCCGACCTACAGCGTCATGGCGCTGGTGTTCCTGTTGATTCCGATCGTGTATACGATCGTGTTCTCGTTCAACATCTCGGGCAAGTCGAACATCGCGTGGAACGGGTTCACGTTTGCGAACTGGACCAACGTCTGCGACCAGCAGGATGTGTGCGCGGCGTTCGGAGCCAGCCTGCTGATCGGCTCGATCTCGACCGTCAGCGCCACCATTCTCGGCACGATGATCGCGATCGCCCTTGTGCGCTACCGTTTTCGATTCAGGGCGATTACGAGCCTGCTGATCTTCCTGCCGATGGCAACCCCCGAGGTCGTCATCGGCGCGGGCCTCGCCGCCCAATTCCTCAGTGCGGGAGTCCCCAAGGGAATCGGCACGATCATCCTTGCCCACACGATGTTCTGCCTGAGCTTCGTGGTCGTCACGGTAAAAGCGCGGGTGGCGAGCCTCGACCCGGCGCTCGAGGAAGCCGGCCGCGACCTGTACGGGTCGCCTCGGCAGGTCTTCCTGCGCATCACGTTTCCGCTTCTCCTGCCCGGAATTCTCGCCGCCGCCCTGCTGTCATTCAGCCTGAGTTTCGACGACTTCATCATCACGTACTTCAACGCGGGTACAGTTCAAACTTTCCCGACCTACATCTACATCTCGGCGACACGCGGCATCCCCGCGCAAGCCAACGTGATCGCCTCCGCGGTGTTCTTCATTGCAATCGCGATCGTTGTGATCAGCCAGGTCGCGGCGCAATCGAGACGCAAGCGCCTCGGGAAGACTCCGTAGCGCCGTGGCTCGCTACGCTGACCGTGGTCGGCTCGCCTCCGCGTGGGACGGCGAGCTGGAAATATTCCGCGCGGCGCATCCAGCGTGTGAGCGGCTGTGGCGGGAAGCGATTCCGCACATGGCGGACGGCGTACCGATGCTATGGATGGCGAAGTGGCCGGGTCCGTGGCCCGTCTACGTCGATGTAGCGGGTGGATCGCACTTTACCTGTGCCGACGGAATCGATCACGTCGATCTCTGTCTCGGAGACACCGGGGCGATGTGCGGGCACGCGCCTCCCGAATCCGTCAAGGCGATTTCGGAACAGCTCGCTCGCGGATCCACCACGATGCTGCCGACAGCGGATGCTGCGATTGCCGCGTCATTGCTGGAAGAACGGTTTGGTGTGCCGAGCTGGCAGTTTTCGCTGTCCGCGACCGATGCCAACCGTGCCCTCATCCGGTATGCGCGGCAGGTGACCGGGCGCCCGAAGATCCTCGTGATCGACCACTGCTATCACGGCACGGTCGACGAAGCCTATGCGACGCTCGATGAGTCCGGCCAGGTGATCGAGCGGCGTGGCAACATCGGCGCTCCGGTCCCTCCAGCGCTGACGACGGCGGTGGTGCCGTTCAACGACATCCCGGCGATGGATGCGGCGCTGTCGACTCGCGAGATCGCGGCCGTGCTAATTGAGCCCGCCCTCACCAACATCGGCATCGTGCTTCCGGACCCGGGCTGGCACGACGCCGTCCGGGACCTATGCGACCGCACAGGCACGATCCTCATCATCGACGAAACACACACGCTGTCCGCCGGACCGGGCGGGATGATCGCGCGCGATGGACTTCGGCCCGATGCCGTCGTCGTCGGTAAATCGATCGGCGGAGGCATTCCCGCCGGGGCATATGGCATGACAGCCGAGTTTGCGACGTCCGTTCGCGACTCACTCGTACTCGAAGACATCGACGTCGGGGGAGTGGGCGGCACCCTCGCGGGCAACGCGCTGTCCCTCGCGGGCATCCGCGCGACCCTGTCCCAGGTGCTCACGGCCTCGGCGTTTGACAGCATGATCGACCGCTCGACGGAGTGGACGGACGGCGTCCAAACGCTGATCGACGAGTTCGGTGCACCATGGCAGGTCACCCAGTTGGGTGCACGCGCCGAATACAGCTTCCGTGAGACGGCGCCTCACGATGGCGCGGAGGCGGCAGACGCGGATGACTTCGAACTCCAGCAGTTCCTGCACCTGCATGCGCTCAACCGCGGCATCCTGATTACGCCGTTTCACAACATGGCGCTGATGAGCCCGGCGACCACCTCAGCCGACGTCGCCCGCCACACCGCAGCCTTCCGATCGGCCCTGCAAGCCCTCTTCTAATCCCCGAGTGCGGCGGGTTGTCACGACTGCACCTGCAATGGGGCCAGCGCTCGCGACAACCCGCAGCACTCGCGGATTCGGATTAGAGGGCCGCCAGGGCCTCGTCCAGGATGGCCAGGGCCTCGCGGAGGAGGTCGTCGCTGATGGCGAGACTCGGCAGGAAGCGCAGGACGTTTCCGTAGGTGCCGGCAGTCAACAGGATGACCCCGTTCTGGCCCGCATAGGCAGCGATCGACGCGACCGCCGCCGCGTTGGGCTCGTGAGTGCCGGGAAGTACCAGTTCGATCGCATTCATCGCACCGATTCCGCGCACGTCACCGATGACGTCGTACTTCTTCTGCAGTTCGAGCAGTGCGGGCTTCAGGATGTTCTCGATGCGTTTCGCTTCGGCCAGCAGCCCCTGCGACTCGATCTGCTCGAAGACCGCGATCGCGGCCGCAGCGGAAACCGGATTGCCGCCGAATGTTCCACCGAGACCGCCCGGATGCGCCGCATCCATGATCTCCGCGCGCCCGGTGATCGCCGCGAGCGGCAGGCCCCCCGCAATGCCCTTTGCACTCAGTACCAGGTCGGGCACGACGCCGAAGTGTTCGCTCGCGAAATAGGCGCCGGTGCGGGCCATCCCGCTCTGGATCTCGTCGGCGATGAAGACGACACCGTTTGCGGTGCACCACTCCTGCAGTGCTGGAAGGTAGCCGCTGGCCGGCACCTGGAACCCACCCTCGCCCTGGATCGGCTCGACGATGAGGCAGGCGAGATCGGCGGCGCCGACGACCTTCTCGAGGTAGGCGATCGTGCGCTTCGCCGCATCCGGACCGCTGAGGCCGTCGTGGAACGGGTACGAATTGGGCGCGCGGTAGATGTCGCCGGCGAACGGCCCAAACCCGAGGGCGTACGGCATGGCCTTAAACGTCATGGCCATCGTCAGGTTGGTGCGCCCGTGATAGGCGTGATCGAGAACGGCCACGCCATTCTTGCCGGTGAACTTTCGCGCGATCTTCACGCCGTTTTCGACCGCCTCTGCGCCCGAATTCTGCAGCACCGTCTTTTTGGCGTGTGCGCCGGGCGTGTGCTCCGCGAGAAGCTCGGCCACCCGAACGTAACCCTCGTAGGGCGTGATGGTGAATGCCGCGTGCGTCAGTTCGCCGAGTTGCTCGGCTGCGGCCGCGACGACCGCATCGTTCGTGTGGCCGATGGTCGTTACGCCGATGCCAGCGCCGAGGTCGATGAATTGGTTGCCGTCGACGTCGATGACGATTGCTCCGTGGGCGCGCGCGATGTATACGGGAAGCGCCGAGCTGACACCGACGGGCACGACGGCGAGGCGTCGTGCGTGCAGCGCCAGTGATTTCGGACCGGGAATGGCGGTGACGATGCGCCGTTCCTGCGGAACGGTCGGAGGCGTGAAGGGCGCAAGAGTGTCAGTCATAATGAGTCCCAAGTTTAGTTCCGCACCGAGAGGGGAGGGCCAGTGGAGCTGCAGCATTCCTACGCGATATCGGTCGAATGGCAGGGCAACCGCGGCTCGGGCACGAGCGATTACAAGTCGTACGGGCGCGAGCTCGTCGTCACGGCAGAGGGCAAGCATCCGCTGGACGGCTCAGCCGATCGGGCCTTCCGCGGCAATGCCGACAGGTGGAACCCGGAGGAACTGCTTCTCGCGGCCCTCAGCCAGTGTCATCTGCTCAGCTACCTGCACGTCGCCGCAGCGCATGGCGTGATCGTGACGTCGTATACCGACGACGCAGTCGGCGTGATGGAGCAGACCAGGGATGGCGGGGGACACTTCGTCTCGGCGACCCTGCGCCCTGTAGTCACGATCGAGGGCGATGATCTCGAACTGGCCGCCAGCCTGCACGCCGAAGCGAGCCAGAAATGCTTCATCGCGGCATCCGTGAACTTCCCGATCGGGCACGAACCGACAACGCTGAGAGCCAGCGCATCCGCCTCGTAGTGCGCGGCCGAGTGTCGATGGCCTAGTACCCTCGTTGGATAGACGTTCAGGTTTCGCATATCTGAACAGGCAAGGCTCTTGTAGCCGTATGCCCCCAAAACTTACGAAAGCAGCCAACCTTTGTTCAAGAAGCTCATTCCCGTGCTCGCCGTCTCCGCGCTGGCACTTTCTCTCGTCGCCTGCACGAGCAGCGGCTCGGCGTCGGCCTGTGCGCCCACGAAGCCGGGTACTGCGTCCGCGAAGATCAAGGTCACTGGCACGGGCGCCAAAACCGCAGCCAAGTTCCCGGCGAAGCTCACGGCGAAATCGACCCAGCGCACCGAGATCAAGGCGGGCAAGGGCCGTGCCGCGGCCAAGGGCGACACTGTTGACGTCGATTACGTGGTTTACAACGGCACGACCGGCAAGAAAATCGACTCGAATTCCACGAAGGCCGGTGTCCCGTTCTCTCTCGATACGGCGCAGGGTTTGCTGCCCGGGCTGGAAAAGGCACTCCTCTGCTCGTCGAGTGGCTCGCGCGTCGCGGCGGTCATCCCGCCAGCCGACGCCTTCGGCTCTACCGGAAACAGCCAGCTGGGCGTCGGAGCGAACGACTCGATCGTCTTCGTCCTTGACGTGTTGAAGGTTACAAAGGCACCGAAGGCGACGCCGACCCCCACCCCGTCGGCGCCCGCGACACCGGCGCTGCCCAAGGCCAACGGAACCCCGCAGAAGGCTCCAGCCGGGTTCCCTACCGTGAAGCTCGCGGCCAATGGCACACCGACGGTCACGATCCCGAAGACGAAGGCACCAACGAAGCTCGAGATCGCTGACCTCAAGAAGGGCGCTGGCGCGACCGTTGCGGCGGGCGACTCGGTAACCGTCCACTACGTCGGCCTCATCTGGGACACCAGCAAGATCTTCGACTCCAGCTGGTCGCGCGGTACCCCCGCGACGTTCACGACCGACGGAGTCATCCCCGGATTCGGCAAGGCGCTCGTGGGCCAAAAGGTCGGCTCGCAGGTCATTGTTGTGATCCCGCCCGCTGACGGCTACGGCGCAGCCGGCCAGTCGGATGCTGGCATCAAGGGAACGGACACGCTCGTCTTCGTACTCGACATCCTCGCCGACCAGAAGAAGTAGCTTGGTACGCGCCCTCGCATCAGTGGTGGTCGTCGCGGTTCTCGTCGCGACGCTCACCGCATGCTCGGCGACGGCTCCACCAATCACCGTGGCTGGATGCGCGCCCGCCAAACCCGGCGCGGTCTCGAACGCGGTCAAGGTCACGGGAAAGTTCGGCAAGACGCCGACGGTCGTGTTGTCGACGCCGCTCGGCACCGCGAAGAACACGCAACGCACGGTCATCACGCAGGGCACCGGGAAAGTTGCAAAGCAGGGCACACAGGTGCACGTCGACTATTCGATGTACAACGGCACGACGGGCAAGGAACTGACGACAACGGGCTTCGAGGGGCGCACTGTGCCATTCACGCTCGACGAGTCGAAGTTTCTGCCGGGGCTCGTAGAGACTCTGCAGTGTTCGACCGTGGGTTCGCGCGTCGTCGGGATCATTCCGCCTGCCGATGCGTTCCATTCCACCGGTTCGTCCGCACTGGGGATCGGTGCGAAAGACGAGATCGTGTTCGTCGCCGACGTGGTGAAGGTCGACCCCGCTCCCAAGCCGGCGCTCGCCGGGCCGAGTGGCACGCCCCAGACGCTCGTCGACGGATTCCCGACCGTGAAGGTGACGGCCAAGGGCGTGCCGAGAGTGGCGATCCCCGCGGTCAAGCCGCCGAGCGAGCTCAAGGTGGAGGTGCTGATCAAGGGCAACGGCGAAAAGGTCGGGTCGAACGCGAACGTCATCGTGAACGACCAGGTCATCCTGTGGCGCACTGGCAAGGTCGTTCCGGGCAATGACACGTGGGCGGCGGGCAAGACCGCCGTCTACAACACCGGCCAGTATTTCGAAGGCTTCAAGCAGGCGGTCGAGGGACAGACCGTCGGATCGCGCATCCTCTTCATCGTTCCGCCAGCGCTGCTGTATGGCTCGAAAGGCAACGCGAAGGCGGGGATCAAGGGGACTGACAATCTGGTCTTCCTGGTCGACATCCTCGGGATTGGATGACCGCGGGCATCGACGCGGTAGCGTGAGTCCCGTGCGCAGGGTCATCCTTCTCGGGTCAACCGGCTCGATCGGCGTTCAGGCCCTTGAGGTCATCGCGGCGAACCGCGATCGCTTCAAGGTCGTCGGGCTCGCCGCCGGCAGCAATCGCCAGTTCGTCGAGCGGCAGGCCGCCGAATTCGGCGTCGAACACATCGCGTTCGGTGCGGACGAGGCCAGTCAGTTGGTTCGCACGATCGAAGCTGATGTCGTGCTCAACGGCATCACCGGCTCGGTGGGGCTCGGCCCCACCCTCGCCACGCTCGAAACAGGCGCCACCCTCGCTCTCGCCAACAAGGAGAGCCTCATCGTTGGCGGCGACCTGGTGAAGGCCCTCGTCAGGCCCGGCCAGCTCGTGCCGGTGGATTCTGAGCACTCCGCCATTGCGCAGGCGCTTCGCAGCGGGACGGCGAGCGAGGTGCGACGGCTCGTGCTGACCGCATCCGGTGGGCCTTTTCGCGGACGCTCACGGGAGAGTCTCGCGGATGTCACTCCAGCGCAGGCGCTCGCGCATCCGACCTGGAACATGGGGCTCGTCGTCACGACGAATTCGGCGACCCTTGTGAACAAGGGGCTCGAGGTAATCGAGGCTCACCTGCTCTTCGACGTCGACTACGACGCAATCGACGTCACCGTGCATCCGCAGTCCATCGTGCACTCTATGGTCGAATTCGTCGACGGGTCGACGCTGGCGCAGGCATCGCCACCCGATATGCGGCTGCCCATCTCGCTCGGGCTCGACTGGCCGAACCGAATCCCCGGAGTCGGGGTGCCGCTCGACTGGACGCGGGCGAGCGCCTGGGAGTTCGCCCCGCTCGACGACGAGGCCTTTCCCGCCGTTGCGTTGGCGAAGGCCGTTGGCCGCTCGGGTGGTACCTACCCGGCGGTCTTCAACGCAGCCAACGAACAGGCGGTCCTGGCATTCCACGCCGGACGCGTCGGATTCCTCGACATCGTCGATACGGTGCTGCGCGTGGTCGAAAGCCACACGCCGGGGGAGAACAGCCTCGAGGGCGTGCTTGACGCAGAGCGCTGGGCACGCGCGGAGGCGGATCGCCTGCTCGCCTCGTGACTTCGTAGTCCCTCGTTTTGGGACAGTGCAACACAGCAATTTCTTAGGCTGCTGCGGCTAGCCTGTGCTGGTGGAAAACGTGCTGTTTTATATCGCTGGTGTGCTGATCGTCGCCATCGGCGTGCTGCTGTCGATTGTTCTCCACGAGACCGGCCACTTCATCCCGGCCAAGCTGTTCAAGGTGCGCGTCGGCCAGTTCATGGTCGGATTCGGCAAGACGCTATGGTCCCGCAAATCGCACGGCACCGAATTCGGCATCAAGGCGCTTCCACTCGGCGGCTACATCTCGATGGCGGGCATGTACCCGCCCATGAAGCCCGGTGGCAAGGCGCAAACCGCGAGCGCGGGCTTCTTCCAGACGCTGGTGCAGGATGCGCGCCAGTCGTCCGCAGACACCATTCTTCCCGGGCAGGAGGACAACGTCTTCTACAAGCTGCCGATCTGGAAGCGCATCATCATCATGCTCGGCGGGCCGCTCATGAACCTCGTGATCGCGATCGTGCTGTTCGCGGTCGTGCTGTGCGTCTTCGGCACCGGCGTCAACACTGCGACCGTGTCGTCGGTGAGCCAGTGCGTTCTGCCCGCCACGAGCACGCGCACCACCTGCCCTGCGGGCTACACGCCGTCCCCGGCCGCCGCCGCGGGGTTCAAGACCGGCGATAAGATCCTGAGCCTCAACGGAACGACCGTCACCTCCTGGGACCAGGCCACCGCGATCATCCAGAGGTCTGCGAACAAGACCCTGACCGCTGTCGTCGAGCGCGACGGAGCCGACATCACCCTGACCGCGACCCCGCAGCTCTCGGTTCGTGACGAGCTGGATGCCAACGGCCAGGTTGTCAAGGACGCCGCGGGCAACGCCGTCACCCACAACGTCGGCTTCATCGGCATCGCACCGACGATCCAGGTCGAGCAGCTCCCGCTCACCGCCGTCCTCCCCAGCGTCTGGACTCAGACGACGGCCGTCGCGGGCGTGATCATCAACCTGCCGCAGCGGCTGGTCGGCGTCTGGAACGCTGCCTTCAGTTCGGCCCCGCGCGACGCGACCGGGCCGATCGGTCTCGTCGGGGTCGGTCGCATCGCCGGACAGATTGCCACGACAAGCCAGGCGACCATCGGCGAGCGCTTCGCCGGTCTGCTGCAGGTTCTCGCCTCCCTGAACATCGCGCTGTTCGTGTTCAACCTGGTGCCGCTGATGCCGCTCGACGGTGGTCACATCCTCGGCGCGCTCTGGGAGGGCCTCAAGCGTGGCTTCGCGAAGCTGTTCAAGCGCCGCGACCCAGGTCCCGTCGACACGGCGCGGGTCGTTCCGCTCACCTTTGCAGTCGTCGTCGTCCTGGGCGCCATGAGCCTGTTGCTGCTCTACGCCGATATTGTGAAGCCAGTCACACTGCCCAACTAAGAATCTCACCCGCCAACCGAGGGATGATCAATGCCGATCAGTTACGCGATGGATGGCGCACGGGGCGCGCGGTGACGTACAGCCTGGAAAGGGTGCCCGTGATCGGTGGCACCCTCGCCGCCGGCATCTGGAATCCCGGACTCAAGAGCACGGTCCTCGCCTTTCATGGCATCACTGCCTCGCACGTCTCATGGCGCGCGGTTGCCCGCGCGCTCGAGTCGACCCGCACCCTCGTCGCCCCGGATCTGCGCGGTCGCGGCGGATCGCGCGATGTGGCCGGCCCGTTCGGAATGGCGCGGCACGCCGAGGATGCCGTGGTCCTGCTCGACTCGATCGGTGTCGACCGCGTTGACGTCGTCGGGCACTCGATGGGCGGATTTGTCGCGATGCGGTTCGCCGCGAAGTACCCGGAGCGCGTGGTATCCGTCACCCTCGTCGACGGGGGCATCCCGCTTCCGCTCCCCGCCGACATCCCGATCGAGGATGTCATGAAGGCCGCTCTCGGACCAGCCATCGCGAGGCTGGGCATGACCTACCCGACCCGCGCAAGCTATCGCGACTTCTGGCGAGCACACCCGGCGTTCGTGGACGAGTGGAACGACGATGTCGAAGCCTACGTCGACTACGACCTGGTCGGCGAGGCGCCGAACCTGCGCTCCTCAGCGTCGGGCGCCGCCGTGATGGCGGATGCCGTCGAGCAGGGCGTCGGAACGGTCGCCGACGAACCGTGGCACGTGGTGACCACGCCGATCATGTTCCTGCGTGCACCACGCGGGCTGTTGAACGGAGCGCCGCTCTACGACGCGGCCTATCTCGCCGACTTCGCGGGCGCCCTTCCGAACGTGCCCATCGTTGAAGTGCCCGACGTCAACCACTACTCGATCCTGATGAACCCCCGAGGCGCCGACGCCGTTGCCGACGCCATTCGACGCACGGCCAACCCAGAACAGGAAGCCCAGCAATGACCTCAACCCTCCTCGACGGCATCGTCGCCCACACCGTCGTCACTCCGCGACTCACCGCTGCCGTATTCGAGCGCCCTTCGGAGAGCCCGACCAGGACCGTGGTCTTCATTCACGGCAACGTGTCGTCGTCGCTCTTCTGGCAGCCGACGATGCTGGCGCTCGATCCGGGGGTTCGCGCGCTGGCGATCGACCTGCGCGGCTTTGGTGACAGCGAGACACTCGCAGTGGACGGCACACGTGGAGTGCGCGACTTCTCGGATGATGTCGCGACGGTCCTCGCTGAACTCGGACTCGGGGCGGTCAACCTGGTCGGCTGGAGCATGGGCGGCGGAGTCGTTCTGCAGTACCTGCTCGATCACCCCGACCACGTCGCGTCGATCACGCTCGTCTCACCGGTGTCGCCCTATGGTTTCGGCGGGACTGCCGGACCGGATGGTCGAGTGCTGAACGAAGAGAATGCCGGGGCGGGTGGCGGCGGAGCTAATGCGGACTTCGTCGCGCGCCTCGCTGCGGGTGACACGAGCGACGATCCGACCTCCCCCCGCGGCATCTACCGCACCACCTACGTCAAGGATCCGAGCGACACCACCTACGAAGACCTCTGGGTCGAATCGATGTTGTCGACGAAGACCGGCATCGACAATTATCCGGGTGACGGATCGACGGCCGCGAACTGGCCGGGATTCGGTCCGGGCACGCGCGGCGTGCTCAACACGATGGTGCCGCGCCATTTCAACGTCTCGGCGATTACCGAACTGGATTCGAAGCCGCCGATCCTGTGGGTGCATGGCGCCGACGATGTCATCGTGTCGGACACGTCGCTGTTCGATCTCAACTTCCTCGGCCAACTCGGTGCGATTCCCGGCTGGCCGGGCGCGGACGAGGCCCCGCCACAGCCGATGGTCACGCAGACCCGCGCGGTCCTCGAGCGCTACGGCAATTACGAGGAGATCGTCTACGAGAACTGCGGTCACTCCGCGCACCTCGAGCACCCTGACGAATTTCGCGCTGCACTCACCGCGCACCTGAAGTGACCGCAGCCTAAACTGGCGGAGTGCCAGCAGTAAACCTCGGAT
Source organism: Actinomycetota bacterium (assembly GCA_030840335.1). Lineage (GTDB taxonomy): Bacteria > Actinomycetota > Actinomycetes > Actinomycetales > Microbacteriaceae > Galbitalea. The sequence goes on from JAUZFR010000111.1 coordinate 48,577, forward strand.
TGCCCAAAGCCCGCGAAGTTCTCGCCCCGCGACGCAAGTCGCGCCAGATCAAAGTCGGTAAGGTGCTCGTCGGCGGTGACGCCCAGATCAGCGTGCAGTCCATGTGCACAACGCCGACCACGAACATCAACGCGACGCTCCAGCAGATCGCCGAACTCACCGCATCCGGCTGCGATATCGTGCGCGTTGCGGTGCCGAGCCAGGATGACGCGGACGCCCTTCCCATCATCGCGAAGAAGAGCCAGATCCCGGTCATCGCAGACATCCACTTTCAGCCCAAATACGTGTTCCAGGCCATCGACGCCGGATGCGCGGCGGTGCGGGTCAATCCCGGCAACATCCGGAAGTTCGACGACCAGGTCGGCGCGATCGCCAAGGCCGCGCGAGACGCGGGAGTCTCCATCCGCATTGGCGTGAATGCGGGTTCGCTCGAACCGAGCATCATGCAGAAGTACGGCAAGGCGACACCGGAGGCGCTCGTCGAGAGCGCCGTCTGGGAGGCCAGCCTCTTCGAAGAGCACGATTTCCACGATTTCAAGATCTCGGTCAAGCACAATGACCCGATCATCATGGTCAAGGCCTACCGACTGCTGGCCGAACGCGGTGACTGGCCGCTGCACCTCGGTGTAACGGAGGCCGGCCCCGAGTTCCAGGGCACGATCAAGAGCGCGACGGCCTTCGGCATCCTGCTCGCGGAGGGAATTGGCGACACCATCCGGGTATCGCTGTCCGCGCCGCCCGCGCAGGAGGTCAAGGTCGGACTCCAGATTCTCCAGTCGCTGAACCTGCGGGAGCGCAAGCTCGAGATCGTCTCGTGCCCCAGCTGTGGACGCGCCCAGGTGGATGTCTACACTCTCGCCAACGACGTCACCGCCGGTCTCGAAGGCATGACCGTTCCCCTTCGCGTCGCCGTGATGGGTTGCGTGGTGAATGGACCTGGCGAGGCACGTGAGGCCGACCTCGGCGTCGCGAGCGGCAACGGCAAGGGCCAGATCTTCGTCAAGGGCGAGGTCATCAAGACCGTGCCCGAGTCCGAGATCGTGGCCACCCTGATCGAGGAAGCCAACCGTCTCGCCGCCGAAATGCCGCCGGGCGCGATCGGCGCACCGCTCGTTGTCACGGCCTGAGTCTGTTACGGCCTCTCGGTAATGGGCTGAGTCCCGACCGCTCGCAGAGAGTTCATCTCGTTTTAATGCGACACGCTAGCGAGGGGTCGACAGCTTGGTCTACCATTGAGTTATCGGCCGAAGGGCCGATTTGAGTCGGCTGAGGAGTCGGCTCGAGCATGAGCAGCGGGTCCAACAATCACCTCTACGGCGCTGGGGTAAGCGGCGTAGCGCAGAGGACTCGCCGGGGCCACGGTCATCCCGTAAAGACGGCTTCTTCTCTTCGGGTGAGAGGGGGTTCGCTTCAGGGATTGGACGGTGGCCTCTCTCTTTTGTCCCCAATCCCTGGCATTTGTCCCCAGCTATGGGGGGAGCCAGGCCGACTCAGAGCCCTCCCGCGAGGCGTAGCCTTTGAAGTGAGATTAGCGGCCCGAACAGTCTGCAAATCCTCAGAGCCCCGGGGGGAGGTCTCTTCCCGGGGCTCGCTCATGCCCTCGCTAGGATTGAGCGCGTGTCTACTCGCCTCTCCCAGCTCTTTGTTCGCACGCTCCGCGAGGATCCCGTCGACGCGGAGGTCGCGAGTCATCGCCTCCTCGTGCGCGCCGGGTACATTCGTCGGCAGGCCCCTGGCATCTTCGCCTGGCTGCCACTCGGGCTGAAGGTACGCGCGAAGATCGAGGCGATCGTGCGCCAGGAGATGGCGAACGCCGGTGCCCAGGAAGTGCTGTTCCCTGCCCTGCTGCCCCGCGAGCCCTACGAACTGACCGGTCGATGGGAAGAATACGGAGATGGCATCTTCCGCCTCAAGGACCGCAAGGATGCCGACTACCTGCTCGCCCCGACGCACGAGGAAGTCTTCACCCTGCTCGTCAAAGACCTCTACAGCTCGTACAAAGACCTGCCGCTGTCGATCTTCCAAATCCAGGACAAGTACCGGGATGAAGCTCGACCCCGCGCCGGCCTTCTGCGCGGCCGTGAGTTCTCGATGAAGGATGCGTATTCGTTCGACTACACGGATGCGGGCCTTGACGTCAGCTACCAGAAACAGCGTGACGCGTACGAACGCATCTTCACCCGCCTCGGGCTCGAGTACGTGATCGTGCAGGCCGACGCCGGGGCCATGGGTGGATCACGAAGCGAAGAGTTCCTGCACCCCACCGTGGTCGGCGAAGACACCTTCGTGCGCAGCGCGGGTGGATACGCCGCCAACGTCGAAGCGTTCACGACCGAGGCGCCTCCCGCGCGTTCCTTCGAGAAGCTGACTCCCGCCGAAGTGCTGCCGACCCCCGATTCGCCCACGATCGCGACGCTCGTCGCGGAGGCCAACGAGAGGCATCCCCGCCCGGACGGACGAGCCTGGACCGCCGCCGACACCCTCAAGAACATTGTGCTCGGCCTCACACACCTCGACGGCACCCGCGAACTCGTCGTGGTCGGTCTTCCCGGCGACCGCGACGTCGACCTGAAGCGGGCCGAGGTCGCGTTCGCTCCCGCCGATGTCGAGCCCGCTACCGAGGCTGACTTCCTGGCGTTCGAGCGCATCCCCGACCGCCCCGCGCTCGTCAAGGGTTACATTGGGCCGTGGTCCGAGACCGGCGCGTTCCTCGGCGAAGATTCCGCCACCGGCATCCGCTTTCTCACTGATCCACGCGTCTCAGAAGGCTCTGGCTGGATCACCGGCGCAAATCTCGCCGGACACCACGTCTTCGGACTCGTCGCGGGTCGCGACTTCGCGACTGACGGAACGGTCGAGGTGGCGGAAGTGCTCGCTGGCGACCCAGCTCCCGATGGTTCCGGCCCGGTTGAACTCGCGCGCGGCATGGAGATCGGGCACGTATTCCAGCTCGGTCGCAAGTACGCCGATGCGCTCGGGCTCAAGGTGCTCGACGAAAACGGCAAGCTCGTGACCGTGACGATGGGGTCATACGGGCTCGGCGTCACGCGCGTGCTTGCGGTAATCGCTGAGGCGAATAACGACGAGAAGGGGCTCATCTGGCCCAGGAACGTCTCGCCGTTCGACGTGCACGTGGTCGCCGCCGGTCGCGAGGAGATCGTCTGGGAGGTCGCCGAGGCGCTGGTCGATTCGCTCGAAGGAGCAGGCCTCGACGTGCTCTTCGACGATCGACCCAAGGTCTCGCCCGGGGTGAAGTTCGGCGACGCCGAACTCATTGGCGTTCCGGTCATCGTGATCGTCGGCCGCAGCGCGGCGGAGGGCACGGTTGAGGTCTGGAATCGGCGAACCGGCGAGCGCACGTCGGTTGCGGTCGGCGACGTGGCGACGGCCGTCGCCGCGATCGGCTAGGCATCGCCCGGTCTCCCGGGCTTGTGAGAAACCTCGATGAGACAGGCCGATTCGACTGACACCCGTGGGCAGGGCATTTTCAGCGGGCGCTATCGGCTGGTTACCATCGGCGCTCTTGCGATCGTTTTTCTTTCGGCGTTTGAGAACCTCGCTGTCACGACCATCATGCCCGTGATCAGCCGGGAACTGGATGGCGCTGCCCTGTATGCGGTTGCCTTCGCCGGGCCGCTCGCCGTCGGCGTGGTCGGAATGGTCCTCGCGGGGAACTGGTGCGACCGGCACGGACCGCGCTGGCCGTTGTACGGTTCGGTGTTCCTGTTCGCGCTCGGTCTCGTCGTCGCGGGTACGGCATCCTCGATGGGTGCGCTCGTCGTCGGCCGTCTCGTCTCCGGCCTGGCAGGGGGAGCGACAAGCGTCGCCCTCTACGTCATCGTCGCGCGGTTCTATCCGGATGCGCTGCAGCCCCGAATCTTTGGCGGATTCGCGGCGGCATGGGTCATTCCCGCCCTCATCGGGCCCGCGATCGCCGGAATCGTGAGCGACACCGTCGGCTGGCGCTGGGTGTTTCTTGGTGTCGTCGCACTGGTCGTGATCGCCATGGTCATGGTCGTCCCGGCGATGCGCGAGGTCATGGCATCCGGAGGCGACAGTGATGTCTCGTGGAGTTTCGGCCGCATCGGCTGGTCCATCCTGCTCGCGCTGACGGTGCTCGGATTGAGTGTGTCCGATCAGCTGCCCAGGCCGTTCTCGATCATCGGGGCCGTCGTGGCGCTGATCGTCGCGCTCGTTGCGGCCCGACCGCTGTTGCCTGCGGGGAGTCTGCTCGGCGGGCGAGGTCTGCCCAGCGTCATCCTGCTTCGCGCGATAATCGCCGGCGCCTATTTTGGCGCGGAGGTCTACCTGCCATACCTCCTGACCACCCAGTTTCACCTCACGCCCGCTCTTGCCGGGCTGTCGCTCACGGGTGCCGGCATCGCGTGGGGCGGCGCATCCGTCGTTCAGGGGCGCGCGGGCAACACGCTGGGAGCGCGCAGCGCGGTGCGGCTGGGGATCGCCGGCGTCGCGATCGCGATCGTGGCGTCGTTGGTGACCTCTCTCTTCGTGCTGCCAGCCTGGGTCGCAATCGGTGGCTGGGCGATCGGTGGTGCGGGCATGGGCACACTCGTTCCGCGACTCTCCGTGCTCATGCTGAGCTATTCGAACACGACCAACCAGGGCTTCAACAGCGCGGGCCTCAGCATCGCGGACGCGGTCGGGCCGGGCATCGCACTGGCCGTCGCCGGCATCCTGTTCGAGTCGACCAACCTCGGTGGCACGGCGGCCTTCTCCGGCGTGTTCCTGCTGGTTCTCGTCGTTTCACTCCTCGCGTTCGTGCTCAGCGGCCGGGTGGTTGCGCGCGAGAAGCATGACTGACCTCGCGCTCCCGCGGTGCTAAGAAACCCGGTACCGTAGACCATGGACGTCGCGGGCACACCTGTTTCGCGAGTCACAATATGTGAATAGTGGAGGCCCTCAGTGGACATTGACCTGAGCGTGTTGCGCCTCATGGAGCGCGAGCGGGAAATCCCGTTCGACGAGCTTGTCCAGATCATCGAGCAGGCGATTCACACCGCGTACCTCAAGCACATCGGCCAGATCGATCACAAGCCGGGCGAGCCCGCAGCGCCGAAATCGCGTGTCGAGCTGGATCGCAAGACCGGCCATGTGATCGTGTTCGTCGAAGAGCTGGATGAAGATGGCAACATCATCGGGGAAGCCGTCGACAGTCCGAGCGATTTCGGGCGGATCGCCGCGTTTGCCGCCAAGCAGGTCATCAACCAGCGACTGCGCGACATTGGCGACGACAAGGTTCTTGGTGAGTTCAAGGGTCGCGAAGGTGACATCGTCGCGGGCATCATCCAGCAGGGTCCCAATCCTCGGATGGTCCACGTCGACCTGGGAACAGTTGAGGCGATACTTCCCCCGGAGGAGCAGGTTCCGGGCGAGGAGTACAAGCACGGAACACGTATCCGCGTCTACGTCACGGCGGTGAGCAAGGGCCTCAAGGGTCCGCAGATCACGGTAAGCCGCACGCATCCGTCGCTCGTTCGAAAGCTGTTCGCTCTCGAGGTTCCGGAGATCGCCAGCGGCGTTGTCGAGATCACTTCCCTTGCCCGCGAGGCCGGCCACCGCACGAAGATCGCGGTTCGCGCAACGCAGCCCGGGGTGAACGCCAAGGGCGCCTGCATCGGTGAACTCGGCCAACGCGTACGCGCGGTGACGGCGGAACTCAACAACGAGAAGATCGACATCGTCGACTACTCGACCGACCTGGCGACATTCGTTGCGAACGCCCTGTCGCCAGCAAAGGTGACGAGCGCTTTCGTGATCGACGAGTCGCTCAAGGCCGTTCGCGCGCTCGTGCCGGACTACCAGCTGTCACTTGCCATCGGCAAGGAGGGGCAGAATGCGCGTCTCGCGGCCAAACTCACTGGCGCGCGCATCGACATCCAGCCGGACAGCATCCTCGAAAGCTGAGGCGCTCAGCGGTCTCCCGAACGATAGGGGTACTATGGAACCCGTTAGAACCTGCCTTGGCTGCCGTGTTCGAGCCGACAGATCCTCTTTGCTGAGGGTGGTTGCTCGAGACGGCGTGGTGGTACCGGATCCGTCCGCGACACTTCCTGGCCGTGGTGCGTGGGTACATCCCACTCCAGCTTGTGTCGATAAATCGATCTCACGCAAAGCCTTTGGCCGAGCGCTTCGAGTTAGCGTCGCGCTGGACACCAGGCAGATTTCCGAAATCAACGAAATGGCTGATTGACCAATGGACAACTAATGAGCGGCTCGAAATGAGATCCGTCCGTCACTAATGGTCTGCCCCTGTTCGGGTGCAGACTCGAACAGGAGAGAAGTGGCTGCCAAACCACGTGTACACGAAGTCGCTGCCGAACTCGGCATCGACAGCAAGGTTGCCCTCGACAAGCTCAAAGAAATGGGCGAATACGTCAAGGGACCTTCCTCAAGCATTGAACCCCCGGTCGCACGCCGCCTGAAGGCTGCGCTCGAGGCCGCTGGCGTCAAGCCAACCGCAGCGACAGCACCGCCGGCCAAGGCGCCCGCGCCACGTCCGGTTGCGAAGGCTGCGCCGGCCCCCGAGCCCGTCGAAGCGGTCGAGCCTGCGGAGGCTCCGGCCCCCGCGCCGCTGACCGTCGCCGAACGCCAGGCACAGGCCGCAGCTGCGGCAGCTGCCCCCGTGGTCGAAACACCGACCGCGGATGCGGCACCGGCCGACGAAGCGCGTCCGTCCGGTATTCCGCGCCCCGGCACGCCCCGTCCGGGTAACAACCCGTTCGCAAGCAACCAGGGCATGCAGCGCCCGGGCGCCCCGCGCCCCGGCAACAACCCCTTTGCCAGCAACCAGGGCATGCAGCGTCCCGGGGCAGCAAACCCGGGCTCGATTCCGCGCCCCGGCGCTCCTCGTCCCGGCGCACCGCGTCCGGGTGGAGCAGGTCAGGGAGCTCGTCCCGGTGGCTTCGGCCAGCGTCCGGCCGGGCCAGGTGGAGCACCATTCCAGCAGCGCCCGGGTGGGGCAGGTCGGCCGGCGGCCGGCGGGTTCCAGCGCCCCGGCGGTGCGCCAGGCGCAACACCGGGCTTCGGTGCGCCTCGCCCGGCGGGCGGCGGTGGTCGCGGTCGCGGTCCGGGTGGTGGCACAGCAGGTGCGTTCGGTCGCGGTGGCGGCAAGAGCAAGGCTCGCAAGTCGAAGCGCACGAAGCGCGCCGAATTCGAGCTGCGCGAAGCGCCGTCGCTTGGCGGCGTCAGCGTTCCCCGCGGTGACGGAACCACGATTGTTCGACTGCGCCGCGGAGCATCCATCACGGACTTCGCCGACAAGATCGACGCAAGCCCCGGAAACCTCGTCACCGTGCTGTTCCATCTCGGTGAGATGGCAACAGCGACGGAGTCTCTCGATGAGGCCACGTTCGAGGTCCTCGGCGCTGAGCTCGGCTTCAAGATCCAGATGGTTTCGCCCGAGGACGAAGACCGCGAGCTTCTCAGCGGCTTCGACATCGACCTCGACCAGGAGCTCGAAGACGAAGACGACTCCGACCTGGAGATCCGTCCGCCGGTCGTGACCGTCATGGGACACGTCGACCACGGTAAGACGAAGCTCCTCGACGCGATCCGCCAGGCCAACGTCGTCGCCGGTGAGGCTGGTGGAATCACGCAGCACATCGGTGCGTACCAGGTCTGGACCGAGCACGAGGGCATCGACCGCGCAATCACCTTCATCGACACACCGGGCCACGAGGCGTTCACCGCCATGCGTGCCCGCGGTGCCCAGGTGACCGACATCGCGATCCTGGTTGTCGCAGCGGACGACGGCATCATGCCGCAGACCGTAGAGGCACTCAACCACGCGCAAGCGGCAAACGTGCCGATCGTGGTCGCGGTCAACAAGGTGGACAAAGATGGCGCAAACCCCGCAAAGGTTCGCCAGCAGCTCACCGAGTTCGGCCTCGTCGCGGAAGAGTACGGCGGAGACACGATGTTCGTCGACGTTTCGGCGCTCAACAACATCGGTATCGACAAGCTGCTCGACGCAGTTTTGCTGACCGCGGATGCCGGCCTCGACCTGCGCGCAAACCCGAACAAGGATGCGCGCGGTGTCGCGATCGAGGCACGACTCGACAAGGGACGCGGTGCGGTTGCGACCGTGCTCATCCAGTCGGGAACACTTCGCGTCGGAGACTCGATCGTCGCGGGTACCGCGTACGGCAAGGTGCGGGCCATGGCAGACGAAGACGGCAACGCCGTTCTCGAAGCCCAGCCCGCTCGTCCCGTACAGGTACAGGGTCTGTCAACGGTGCCTCGCGCCGGTGACACCTTCCTCGTCATCGAAGATGACCGCACCGCCCGCCAGATCGCTGAAAAGCGTGAGGCCGTCGAGCGTAACGCGCAGCTGGCTCGCGCCCGCAAGCGCATCAGTCTCGAGGACTTCACCCGCGCGCTCGAAGAGGGCAAGGTCGACTCGCTCAACCTCATCATCAAGGGTGACGTTTCGGGTGCTGTTGAAGCGCTCGAGGAATCGCTGCTCAAGATCGATGTGGACGACTCGGTCGCCCTGCGGATCATCCATCGCGGCGTCGGTGCCGTCACCGAGAGTGACGTCAACCTCGCAACGGTCGACAACGCGATCATCATCGGATTCAACGTTCGTCCCGACACGAAGGCGCGCGAGCGCGCCGCTCGCGAAGGCGTCGACGTGCGGTTCTACTCGGTCATCTACGCCGCGCTCGAGGACATTGAGAACTCCCTCAAGGGAATGCTCAAGCCCGAGTTCGAAGAGGTGCAGTCGGGTGTCGCCGAGATTCGGGAGATCTTCCGTTCATCCAAGATCGGCAACATTGCCGGTGTCATCGTCCGTTCGGGAACCATCACCCGCAACGCTCGCGCGCGGGTCATCCGCGACGGCGTCGTGGTTGGCGACAACCTGGCGATCGAGAGCCTGCGTCGCTTCAAGGATGATGTCACCGAGGTCCGCACGGACTTCGAAGCTGGTATCGGCCTCGGCCGCTTCAACGACATCGAGATCGGCGACGAGATCGAAACGATCGAGATGAAGGAAAAGCCGCGGGTTTAGGCCCCAACCTCGGCAGGCTCGACCCAGTAAGTGGGTCGGGCCCGCCGAGGCCTCACCATCGCAGTACAGGAGTAACCCATGGCCGATCCGGCACGCGCCGCAAAGATGGCTGACCGCATCAAGGTCATTATCGCGAAGCGCCTCGAGCGTGGAATCAAAGACCCGCGCCTCGGTTTCGTCACAATCACCGACGTTCGGGTGACCGGCGACCTTCAGCACGCCTCGGTGTTCTACACCGTGTACGGCACCGACGAGGAGCGCATCGACACGGCCGCGGCCCTCAAATCGGCGACGGGAATGCTCCGCAGCGAGGTCGGTAAGAACATCACCGCGAGGCTGACGCCATCCCTCGAGTTCATTGCCGACGGCATCCCCGAGAACGCGGCGCTCATCGAGTCGCTGCTCGCTGAGGCGCACAATCGTGACGTCGAGGTGGAGACGCTCGCGAAAGCCGCGACGTACGCCGGCGACGAGGACCCGTACGTCAAGCCGCGCACCTTCGACGATGAGGACGACGACGCCGACAACTAAGCGGGCGTGACCAGCTCGAAAGTTGTTGTGCCGGTCGCGATGTCGGCCCGCACCAGTTTCGCCCTGACGACCGCGCCAGCCATCAGCTGACCGTCGCAGTGTGCGGTTACGGCCGGCTCAGTCAGCTGGATGCTGCCGCCGGTCTTCGACAGCGAGATCACCGTCGCCTCAAAGGTTTCGCCGACTCGCGTGCTGAGGAGCGCGGCTTCGACCGCGTCGAGCGCGCGGTGTTCGAATTGGCTGGTGACCTGGCTTGAATGCTCCATGAGGCCGGGCAGGTCCGGCAGCGACTCCCTCGCCCAGCCCGGAACGTCGGTGCCGGCACAGATCGCGTCGCACACGATGAGCACGAAGCGATCGACGAGCCTGCGCAACGGAGCCGTGGTGTGCGAATACGAAGCGGCAACGGCGGCTTGTGTGAGCCCCTCGGGAACGCTGCCATCGAAAGCGGTGTATCCCGCGCCACGAAAGAGCGAACCCGCCGCGTGCATGATCGCGAGGTGTCGCGGATCCGCGGTCTCGAGGGTGCGCAGATAGTCGCCGTACGCCTGCCCTTCCCGCCACGGGTGCCCGAGGGCGGTGGTCTGACGCCGAAAACGATCCACCGCGAATTGCTGGGGTTCCGGCATGGTTCGCAGGATCCCGATCCCGGCCTTGAGCATGAGGTCTGCGGCGGCCATTCCCGTCATGAGAGAAAGCTGCGCGTTCCAGTCTTCGACCGGCTGCGGCTGTCGGCGAACGATGTTGTAGCCATCGCCGACCTGATGGATTTCCGCCTCCGGTATGGTCAGGCTCGCGGCGCCTCGAGCGATCTCGAGTTGAATGCGTTTAAGCCCGATCTCCTTCAGCAGCATGAGGTTCTCGTCTGCGGTCCCGTCGTCGATCGACCTCTGCACGCCGAGGTAGTTCAGCTTGGCTCGGCTCCGGATGCGCGCTCTCGCGACCGCAACCCCGGTGACGTTCGCGTCGGCATCCAGTCGAAAGTCCCAGATGAACGCACTCCGCAACTGGTCGGGCAGCAGCGAAACCGCTCCCTCGCTCAACACCGGCGGATGCAGCGGAATGCGGCCGTCCGGCGCGTAAATGGTTTGACCTCGCTTTCGGGACTCGGCGTCCAGCGCGCCGCCGGGCGTCACGAACGCCGGGACATCCGCAATGGCGTAGCGCATTCGGTATCCGGAATCAGCACGCTCCAGAAACATGGCCTGGTCGAGATCCTTCGATGACTCGGGGTCGATCGTGACGAACGGAACATCCGTCGCGTCTGCGTCCGGAAGCACAGGGTGCACGGCCACCGACTGAGCTTCGGCGAGCGCATCCGCGGGGAAGTCACGAGAAATGCCGAGCGCGGCCGGAATCGACGCGAGCGCCTGCGCGAGCGGGCCGGTGGCGGGAGCGACAATCAGGCGCAGCGCATTCGATGGCACGAGCCACAGCCTAGTTGCGGCAAATGACCGCAATCTATCCCGAGGGCAGCGCGTATCCCGCCACGGGATCTCCGACTACGAGGCCATCGACGAGCAAACCATCGAGCGCTCGGCTGCGCTGCAGCGGCTCTGGCCAGGCCGACTCGAGATCCGATGCGCGTAGCGGGCTGGTGCTGTCCCGCAGTATGCCGAGGATCAGCCCCCGCACCTGCCGGTCGGAACCTTCGTACTTTTTCTGAACCGCCCGTCGAGCCCCGTCGTACTCGGGATAGCCTGCTGCACGCCAGGCGCACAGGTCGGCTATCGGGCAGGCCTCACACCGCGGCGCGCGGGCCGTGCACACGACCGCACCGAGCTCCATGACCGCAGCGTTGAACACCCGTGCATGCTCGGGCGCCTCTGGCAGCTGGCGCTCCATCGCGGCGAGATCCCGCGACGTGGATGGAGGACCCGGGTCAGCGACTCCGTCGATCGCACGGGCGAGTACGCGGCGAACATTCGTGTCCACGACCGGATGCCGGTGGCCGTACGCGAAGGCCGCGACCGCCCGCGCGGTGTAGTGGCCAACGCCCGGAAGAACCAGCAGGTCGGCGACATCCTCCGGAACGACGCCGTCGTGCCTTTCCGTGATCGCAACCGCTGCTGCGTGCAGACTGAGCGCCCGACGCGGGTACCCCAGCCTCTCCCAGGCGCGCACCGCGTCGCCGGGAGTTGCTGCGGCCAGTGCGGCCGGCGTCGGCCATCGCCGCAGCCATTCCTCGAGCCGCGGAATCACTCGCGCGACCGGAGTCTGTTGCAGCATGATTTCGCTGACGAGGATGCCCCAGGCCGGGTATCCGGGAGCCCGCCACGGCAGAGCGCGCTGGTTCGCGACGAACCAGTCAGCTACTCGGCCAGCGATCTTCACCTTCCAAACCTAAACTGGAGAACATGGCCAGCTGGACACCCCTCAAGACCGATGTTGTCGCGGCGCTCGCCGCCGATATCCTGCACAACTACGGCAAGGGGCGCGCAATCGTCGCAGTCGACGGCCTCGATGGCGCAGGTAAGTCGCACTTTGCCGACGCGCTCGCCTCAGAGCTCGGTCGCGGTTCGCGTGCGGTGTTCCGCGCCTCGATTGACGATTTCCACCGGCCCCGTGTCGAGCGATACGCCCGCGGGGCGGATTCGCCCGAGGGCTTCTACCGCGACTCGTTCAACTACACGACCTTTCGTCGCGTGCTCATTGAGCCGTTCCGTATCGGGCACATCGGCTCGTTCGTGCTCGCCGCATTCGACCTGAAGCGCGACGCGCAGATCGAGCCGAAATGGACCACCGCCCCCGACGACGCGATCCTGATCGTCGATGGCATCTTTCTCAATCGGCCCGAGCTTCGGGGTATCTGGAACTACTCGATCTGGCTGCAGGTCGATCCTGAGGTTGCTGCCGCCCGCCTGCGGGAGCGCGATGGCGAAACCACCAACACCGCGCGCTACACGGAGGGGCAGTCGCTCTACCTGACGGACGCGAACCCCAGTGCCGCGGCCACCGCCATCATCGACAACAACGACTACGACCACCCCCGCAGGATCTTCGCCGACTCCTGCTGACCAGCGACTCGTTAGCGCCCAAGCTCCCGAACAGCACGATCGACAGTTGCCGGCGCGAGAAATTCGTGCGTCCGCTCCACCTGGTGAACCAGCGCCGTGAGCAACGCGTTAACCGGCGCCTTCACTCTCGCTTTCACCGCCGCATCCACGACCGCGCCATTGAGAAAGTCGATTTCGGTGAGCGCGCCGCGACGGATGCTCTGCTGCGTCGACCCCGGGTTCGGCGTCGCTCCCATACGCCGCTTGAGGAGCAGCGGAAGCGCCTGCGCCACCCACAGCGGCGCGACGGAGAAGGCGCGTAGTCGCCCGTTGTTCAGGCCCTGCACGTCGGCAAACGTGATGCCTGAAGCAATTCCGACCCGCACGTTTTCCCGCATGCTCAGGGTCATGATGCGTCGCAGGGCGGGCATACCGATCACCTCCTGCGCGCTCAGCCCCGTGATCGCGGGTAGTGCGTTGATCTGGTTGACCACGAGTTTGGTCCACTGGGTCCCAACGAAGTTCTCTGCGACGGATGTCGGCATCACAGCTCCGAGGATCGCCGACACTCGCGTCGCCGTTGCCACGTCCCCGCCGCCGATGTAGGTGTGGCCCGGGGTCGTGATCGCGACTTCTCCCGGCGCGCGAAGCGACGACGCGTACAGGGCCAGTGCGCCGACCACGCTGGACTCGGGGAGCAGCGGCGCAGACGCGCGGACGCTGTCGAGACCGTTCTGCACGACGGCGACGGGGATGCCCCGCAGCCAGTCGGCATTCGCTCCGATCGCGGCGGCCGCATCCTGTGCCTTGGTGGCCACGATTGCGAACTCGGGTGCCGCGGTCAGGGTCTGATTCGCCATCACGGGTGCCGTGAATTCACCCCATGGGCCAGTCAGACGCAATCCGTGCTTGCGAATCGCGGCGAGGTTGACGCCTCGCGCGGCGACCTCGACTTCATGCCCGGCGTGCGCGAGGAGCGCAGAAATGGCGCCACCGACAGCTCCCGCTCCGATGACGCCAATCTTCATGCACCGAGCCTAATTCGCGCCGGGCCTAGTTCGCGCCGGGCCTACCGTGCGCGGCGGGCGAGTCGCCCAGCGGGGAGGGCGAACGACACGAGCGTGGTGGCCGCGAGCACCGCTGCCCCCACGAACACCGCCTTGACCGCGGCATCCACGTAGCCGGTTGGCGTGAGTTGCCCGCCCGCGCCAGTGAAAACGGCCGTGAGAACAGCGACGCCGAGCGCGACGCCAATCTCCCGAAGGGTCGAGTTGGTGCCGCTTGCTTTTGCGTGGTCCTTGTCGGTCATGGTGGCGAGAACCGCCGTAGAGGACGGCGAGAACACGAGACCCATGCCCACACCGGCGATGATGAACGGCCACACCATGACCGAGTAACTGACTGTCGCCGACATCGTGCTGGCGAGCCAGAACAGAGCGATCGACTGCAGCGCGAGGCCGCTGGCGATCAGCACACGGGTGCCCACACGCCCCGCGACCAGTCCGGCCAACGGTGCGACGATCATCGGAGCCATCGTCCACGGCGTGGTTTGCACCGCCGCCTCGAGAGGCGTCGATCCCTGCACGACCTGGAGAAACTGGATGAGGATGAAGACCGCTCCGAACATCCCGAAGCTGAAGCCGAACCCGACGATGTTGGCAATGGAGAAGCTGCGGTCGCGGAAAAGTCCGAGCGGCAGCAGGGGAGCGGTGGCTCGAGACTCCCACCAGATGAAGGCGAGAATCAGGATGCCGCCCCCGACGAGCCCCGCGAGCACCTGCGCGCTCGACCAGCCCGCGTCATTTCCGCGGACGATTCCGAAAACGACTCCGAGCACTCCGAGGCCGACGAGGGCGAGACCGACGAGATCCGCCCGAACCTTTGCGCCGAAACTGTTCGGAAGTGCGATCAGCACGAGCGGGATCGAGATGATGCCGACCGGCACGTTGATCCAGAAGATGGCTTGCCAGTTCCAGCCCTGCACCACGGCGCCTCCGATGAGGGGACCGAGGGCGACGCCGAGTCCCGCGACACCGCCCCAGATACCGATCGCGAGAGGACGAAGGCGCCCCGGCACCGAACCCGCGAGAAGGGTCAGCGAGAGCGGCATGAGTGCCGCACCGCCGATGCCCTGAATCGCACGGGCGGCGATCAGCTGGCCCGGATCGGTGCTGAACCCGGCCGCAATCGACGCGAGCGTGAAGATCGCGATGCCGATCGCGAAGACCGTACGACGACCGAAGCGATCGCCAAGGGCGACCGCCATCAGGATGAACGTCGCAAAGCTCAGCGTGTACGCGTTCACGAACCACTGCAGTTGCTCGACGGTGGCGCCGAGGTCCCTGTGGATGACGGGAAGGGCGTTGGTCATGATCAGGTTGTCGAGGCTTGCCATGAACATGGGGATGCTCGCGGCGAGAACTGCAAGCCAGACCGGGATGCGGCGTCGGGGGGCCGCGGCGATCTCATCGGTTACTGGGGCTGCTTCGGCGATGGTCACAGGAACTCCTGGAAATTCGAGGCGGGTAGTCGAGAATGTTGTAATCGAATGATTACTTAATTCGAGATTAGTAATCAACTGATAACCTGTCAAGCATGAGTGACGCAACGGCCTCCTCGACAAGTCGCGTGGGCCCCCCGACAACCCGGATGGGCTCCGACGCGCGCCGTGAACTGGTTCTCGAAGCAGCAACTTCGGTGTTCGGCCAGCGCGGCTACGCAGGTACCACGACCGACCAGGTTGCGGCTGCAGCGGGTGTGAGCCAGCCGTATGTTGTGCGGATCTTCGGCACAAAGGAAAATCTGTTTCTCGCCGTGCTCAAGCGCGCGCTCGACCTGCTTTTGACCGCTTTTCGTGCGGCTCTCGCCGATGAGTCAGAAATTCCGGTCGGGCGCCGCCTCAGCCTTGCGTACGTCGACCTGCTCACCGACCGCGGCCTCCTGCTGTCGCTCATGCACGGTTTCGTGCTCGGAGCGGATCCGGAGATCGGGCGGGTTGCGCGCTGTGGATTCCTGGACGTGTACCGCTTCCTGAAGAACGAAGCCGGGTTTTCGCCGGTCGAAGCGGCCGAGTTCCTCGCGCACGGCATGCTCATGAACACCCTTGTCGGCCTGCGAATGACCGATGACTACGACAAGGATGCCGACGCCCGCGAACTGCTCGAAGGCGCGCTGCAGTCCAAACTCGCGCTCCTCCTCGAGGTGACGAACAGCCCCGCAGTCTCGAACAGCCCCGCAGTCTCGACCAGTACGGCGTCGTGACCAGCGGCATCCTCCTCGTCGACAAGCCGACCGGCATCACGAGTCACGACGTGGTGTCGCGCGTACGCAAACTCGCGGGCACCCGAAAGGTCGGCCACGCGGGAACACTTGACCCGATGGCGACAGGTCTGCTCGTACTCGGCATCGACAGCTCGACCAGGCTGCTCACCTTTCTGGTCGGCCTCGACAAGGAGTACCTCGCGACCATCAGTCTGGGCTTCGGCACGACGACGGATGATGCGGAAGGGGAGCAGGTCGGCGCCGCGATCGACACCACTGCCATCACCGACGCCAGTATCCTGGCCGCGATCCAACCGCTCACCGGCGACATCCAACAGGTGCCGAGCTCGGTGAGCGCAATCAAGGTCGACGGCAAACGCTCCTACGACCGGGTTCGCGAAGGCGAAACCGTCACGCTCAAGGCGCGGTCGGTGACGGTGTCGGCCTTCGACGTTCTCGAGGTGCGCAGAGGCGCGCGTCTCGAACTCGACGTTCGAGTCGAATGCACTTCGGGCACATACATCCGCGCGCTCGCGCGTGATCTGGGCGAAGCTCTGGGCGTCGGCGGCCACCTCACCGCATTGCGTCGCACCCGCGTCGGCCCGTTCCTCGTGGGCGATGCCGGCCAACTGGACGAGTCGCTCGTCGCGTCCCTGTTGCCGCCGGCATCCGTTGCCTCCCGCCTGTTCGAGACCGTGGACCTGACCGGCGACGAGGTTCTTGCCCTCACCCAGGGCAAGCGCATTCGACCGGGAGGGGCCCAGAACGAGAGTTCGACGCTGCCGTTAGCCGCGATCGCACCGGATGGGCGGCTCGCCGGACTTATCACCCTCACCGACGGCCTCGCTCGAGTTCTCGTGAATTTTCCGAGCGACGAGGTTCTCCCGTGATCGGCTGGTACACCGTCGTCGAGGTGGCCATTGCCGTGCTCGCGGGCCTGTTCTCGGTGGTGCTCGGGCTGGCGGGCCGCAAACCGAATGACTACACCATCGGCGCGGCCCTGCTCGTCGAGGTTCTGCTGGTGGCGCAGGTCGTGATCGCAATCGTTGCCCCGTTTGCGGGCAATCGTCCGACTGGCAGCGAAATCGAGTTCTACATCTACCTCGTCGCGGCCCTGCTCATCCCGTTGCTCGGCGGCTTCTGGGCACTCGTCGAACGCGACCGCTGGAGCACCGTCATCCTCGGAATCGCGTGCCTCGCGGTCGCGGTGATGATGGTGCGCATGAACATCATCTGGACAGTCCAGATCGCTTAGGGTTGGTAGCTGTGTCTACTCCGCCGAGCGTCTCTGCGCGCCCCCGTGCTTTCGGTGCAGGTCGTGTGCTGATCACCGTCTATGCAATCCTGGCGATCGGTGCGACATCACGTGCCATCTACCAGATCTTCACCGCCTTTTCGACGGCACCGCTCGCGATCACGCTGTCGGCGCTGTCCGGCGTGATCTACGTTCTCGCGACCGTCGCACTGATACTCCCCGGGCCTCGTTGGTACCGTACGGCATGGATCACGATCAGCTTCGAGCTCGCCGGCGTTCTCGTCATCGGCACGCTCAGCCTCATCGCACCCCAGGATTTCGCAGATCGCTCGACCGTCTGGTCGGAGTACGGGATCGGCTACCTGTTCATTCCGCTCGTACTGCCCGTTCTCGGGATGCTGTACCTGCGTCGCCGGCACCGGCTGGCTGCGGAGGCGTGACGTGAGATTGTTCGAACGCCTGAGTGACGTGCCGCCAGGCTTCGGGCCGAGCGCGGTCACGATCGGCAAGTTCGACGGCGTGCACGCCGGCCATCGGGCCGTGATCGCAGATCTGAGGGCGGTAGCGGCCGAACGCGGACTCGTCTCAACCATCGTCACGTTCGATCGCAACCCACTCGCCGTGCTGGCCCCCGAGAAGTGTCCGGATGCCTTGATCAGCAACTCGCAGAAGGTCGAGCTGCTCGAGGCGGCGGGCGTCGACGCGACGCTCATGCTTACCTTCGATCGAGAGTTCAGCGAACAGTCACCCACGAAATTCGTCACGGATGTGCTGGTGAATGCGCTCTCGGCCAGGGTCGTCTTCGTTGGTTCGGATTTTAGATTCGGGGCCAAAGGGGCCGGCAACGTGGACC
Organism: Actinomycetota bacterium; assembly: GCA_030840335.1. Classification (GTDB taxonomy): domain Bacteria; phylum Actinomycetota; class Actinomycetes; order Actinomycetales; family Microbacteriaceae; genus Galbitalea. Next base: position 66,504 of record JAUZFR010000111.1, read on the forward strand.
TTCTGGAGCGACTCGGTGCCGAGCACAATTTCGAGGTTCGACGCATCGGTGAAGTGACCATCGGCGGCACTCGTCGGGCCTCATCGACGTGGATTCGCGAGTTGCTCGAGAGCGGCGACGTCGTTGCGGCCGCCGACCTCCTCGAGCGCCTCCCGAGCATCCGTTCCGTCGTTGTCCACGGCGAGCAACGGGGGAGGGAACTCGGTTATCCAACGGCCAACCTGTCGCCGGATCTCGAGGGATTGATTCCGGCCGACGGTGTGTATGCAGCGTTCGCAACCGTCGACGGCGTGAGCTATCCGGCGGCCGTATCGATCGGCAACAATCCGACGTTCGAGGGTGTGCCGCAGAAGCAGGTCGAGGCACACCTGCTCGATCAGGAACTGGACCTCTACGGCAAGCCGATCGAGGTTGCGTTCGTCGACTACGTGCGCACGATGCAGAAGTTCGATTCGGTCGACCAGCTCGTCACCCAGATGCGCCTCGACGAGGATCGCATTCGTACCATCCTCGGCCTCAGCCAGCGGTTCTAACCGGGCGAACCAACCCGGTCAACCCGCCCTAGGATGGGCGGATGCCCCAGCCTCGCTCGATACCGTTGTGGGCTGGACGGTCCGTCGCGCTGGTCGGCATCCTTCTCGTCGCGCTCAGCCTGCGTTCGGCAGTTGCCGCGCTCTCGCCGATCCTTGACCACGTCTCGGCGGAGATCCCGTTGAGCGCTATTGTCATCGGCGTGATCGGGGCGGCTCCACCGGTGATGTTCGCTGCGAGCGGCCTGCTCGCGCCGTCGATCTCGCGCAGGCTCGGACTCGAACGATCGATGCTCGCGGCGGTCGTCGTCATGGTGATCGGGCACTTCGCGCGTGCCGTCGCACCGAATGACGTGGTGTTGATTCTGGCGACCGCGGTGACGCTGATCGGCATCGGCGTGGGCAACGTGCTGTTACCGCCGATCGTCAAGCGATATTTCCCGGATCGAATCGGCCTCGTCACGACCCTCTACGCGACACTGCTGTCGGTGAGCGCGGCCGTGCCGGCACTGATCGCGGTGCCGGTCGCCGACGCCCTGGGATGGCGAGTATCGCTGGGGATCTGGTGCTTCGTGGCCGCGACAGCGATCGCGCCGTGGGTGACGCTGACGGTGCGCCATCGGCGGGAGCTGGCGCGGCTGCGGACGGATGATTCGGACGCAGTGATCGAGACCGAAAGCGCCCTCGAGGGCCGCCTGTGGCGCTCGCCGGTTGCGTGGTCGGTGACAATAACATTCGCGGTCTCAAGCATCAACGCGTACGCCGCGTTCGCGTGGCTCCCAAGCCTGCTGATCGCAACCGCGGGCGTCTCACCCGCAGGGGCGGGCGCCCTGCTCTCGCTCTACGCAATCATGGGTTTCCCCGCCGGAATCGTTCTTCCGCTGCTCGCCTCCCGCATGAAGAATGTCGGACTCCTCGTCTTCGCCGGAGTCGGCTTCTTCCTGGTCGGCTATTCGGGGCTGCTTTTCGCCCCGAGGGCCGTTCCGATCCTGTGGGTTGCGCTCATTGGACTCGGACCCCTGCTGTTCCCGCTCGCGCTCGTGCTCATCAACTCGCGCACGCGAACTCACGCGGGATCAGTCGCCCTGAGCGGCTTCGTTCAGGGGATCGGCTACGTTCTGGGCGCATTTGGGCCCCTGCTGGTCGGCATCCTCAAGCAGGCGACGGGGGGCTGGAGCGTGCCGATTCTGTTCCTCGTCGCTGTCAGCCTGTGTGGTGTGATCGCCGGGCTGCTGCTGACGCGACCACGTTTTGTCGAGGACGACCTGGCCGGTCGCTGAGCCGCTACGGCACCAGCTCCGGACGGTGCACAAGGGCCGCGGCTCCGATCAGCGGTCCGTCGCCCGACAGCGCGGATGGCACAACCTTCACCTTCGTGACAAACGCGAACGTGTCGCGTTCGGCGATCGCGCTGCGAATGACGTCGAAGAGGTCGGGGCTGACGTGCGAGAAGCCGCCGCCGATCGCCACGATCTCAAGATCGTTCAGCGAAGTGGCCGAGGCGATCGCCTGGCCGATCGCGCGTCCGGCACGTTCGACGGCCGCGATCGCGGTCTCATCACCTGCGGCGTAGCTGGCCGCGAGTTCCTCGCCGGTGTGGCCGGTCCAGCCGTGGCTCCGCGCCCACTCGACACTGCGCGGGCCGGAAGCGATCGCCTCGACGCATCCGATGCCGCCGCATTTGCAGCGGACGTCGAACCCGCCCACCTCGATGTGGCCGATGTGACCGGCGTTTCCGGTTGGCCCGGGCACGGTGACTCCGTCGAGGATGAGGCCGCCGCCGATGCCCGTCGAGACGATCATTCCCATCACGTTGTCATACCCCTGCGCCGCACCCACCCAGTGCTCGGCAAGCGTGATGCAGAGGCCATCCATGCGAAGTCTGGCGGGAACACCGCCCAATGCCGCTTCCACTTGCGCGAGTAGTGGATAGTCGCGCCAGGCCGGCACGTTGAGCGGGCTCACGAGCCCACCACGGACCGTGATCGGTCCCGCGCTGCCGATTCCGGCGCCAATAAGCTCCTCGCCGGCGGGGACAACCGCGAGCACGGAGCTGAGAACGGCGTCAACGGATGCCGCGAGCTGCTCAGATGTTGACTGCCCACCGGTGGGCTGACGGAAGCGCGTTCCGTCGAGAACGGTGCCGGTGTCGTCCACGAGTGCCCCTTCGACCTTCGTTCCGCCGAAATCGAGCGCAAGGGCAATCGTCATTAAGCCAGCGTATCGAACGCGGGGTGCCTCTCTGACTGCGTCGCACGCCGGACGTAAACTGGCCGGGTGGCCGAGACGGAGCTGACCTTTTCGCGGGACTTCGATCTGCCGCCCGCGATCGTCTGGGACGCGCTTGTCGATGATGTGCTCGTCGGGGGATGGCTCGCTCCCGCGCGAATCGACGCCCGCGAAGGCGGCGAGTATTTTCTGGACTGGCAGGACCCTCCAGGGCTGGCGGCCTCCAACGGGGTCATCACGTGGTTCGAACCCGGCAGACGCCTCTCGGTACAGACCGACAACATCGGAAACTTCGATTTTCTGCTCGAACCTTTCGATGGCGGCACGCGCGGAAGTTCGACGGCCCTCACCATCCGACTCGTCGTGACGACGGAGTATCGCCTGTTGAGGAGCACGAGAGCGTACTGGCTCAGCAACCTGGACCAATTGGAGGGTCTGTTGCGCGGACATCCGGTCGATTGGGCGAACTGGCAGGAGGATCGAGGCGATATCTGGGCCGAATACCTTCGGACGTCGGCGCCCGAATGACATCCGTTGCTCATAAGAGCAGAGTTCTGCACTTATGTTGCACATCGGTTGGTATCGGTCTAGCCTGATGCAGTGACGATCGCGACGCAGCTGGACAACGCCGAGGCGCTGACCGTGCGCGTCGCCGAGCTGTACTACGAAGACGACAAGACCCAGGACGAGATCGGCACGATCCTCGGAATCACTCGCTGGAAGGTGGGCAGGCTGCTCTCTCTCGCCAGGGAACAGGGCATCGTCCGCATCTCGATCGTGCACCCACGGTCGCGGCAACCCGGGCTCGAGCGGCAGCTGCGTGAGCGCTTCGGCCTCACCGACGCCGTGGTGGTTTCAGATTCCGCTAGTGGCGGCGACCTGCAGGATCGCGTGACTCGTGCGGCGGCCGACTATCTCACGTCGCTCCGCCTCGCCTCCGACAGCCTCGGCGTGAGCTGGGGCAAGACACTGAGCGCGGTAGCCGACCACCTCGAAGACGACTGGGCCCGCGCAGTCTCGGTCGTGCAGGTCAACGGGGGAGTGAGCCTCACCACGACCGTCGATACCGCCGCAGCGACAGCCGTGACCATCGCACGAAAGGGCACGGGCAGCGCCGCACTTCTGCCGAGTCCGGCCATCCTCGAGCGCGCCGAAACGAAGCGCGTGATCGAGTCCGACCGCACGGTCGCCGCGGTACTCGCGCTGGCCTCGCGCGCATCCGTCTACCTGTACAGCGCGGGCGTCACCGACGGCACTTCCGCCCTGGTCGACAGCGGATACCTCACTCCCGGCGACCTTGCGCAGCTCGTTGCCAGGGGCGCCGTCGGCGACGTGGTCGGTCGCTACATCAACGCGTCCGGCGCGATCGTCGACCCGGAGCTCGACGAACGAACCATCGGCCTGAGCCTCGACCAGCTTCGTGCAGCGCAGACCGCGATCTTCGTGGTCGCAGGCGCACCCAAACACGACATCGCGCGCGCGGTCGTGTCATCCGGACTCTGCACGGTCGTCGTCACCGATGAAGCGACCGCCACGGCACTCCTTTCTGCTAGCTAATGAAGGCCGGCTAATGAAGGCAATCCAATGAAGGCAATCCAACCAAAAGGCAACTCATGACTCTCGAGCAATCGGTCTCGCTCGCTCCCGCGGAGCGAGCCATCCAGCTGCTGGGCGGTGATCTCACCGAACGCGCTCTCCGTCTCCACCTCGAGGGGCTGTCCGGCGTCGACGCCGTCGGCCTCGAACAACGTGCGGCCGATCTCGGCACGCGATCGATCAAGACGACGTCAAAGGCCTGGGCTCTCGATCGCATCATCGAGCTCATCGACCTGACGACGCTCGAGGGCGCGGATACTCCCGGCAAGGTGCGTTCGCTGGCATCGAAGGCGATGACGCCGGATGCCGGTGATCCGACCACACCGCGAGTCGCCGCAGTCTGCGTGTACGGCGACATGGTTCCCTTTGCGGTCGAGGCGCTGGGTGCTGCACACTCGGCCGGCACCGATCGGGGTATCAATATCGCCGCCGTTGCCACCGCGTTTCCGAGCGGACGCGCTTCGCTGCGCGTCAAGCTCGCCGATACGGCGGACGCAGTCGCATCGGGTGCCGACGAAATCGACATGGTCATCGACCGGGGCGCATTCCTGTCGGGGCGCTACGGCCAGGTCTTCGACGAGATTGTCGCGGTGAAGGACGCGTGCCGACGTGCCGATGGCACGTACGCGCACCTCAAGGTCATTCTCGAGACCGGCGAGCTCAACACCTACGACAACGTGCGTCGCGCGTCGTGGCTCGGGATTCTTGCTGGCGGCGACTTCATCAAGACCTCCACCGGAAAGGTGGCTCCCGCGGCAACACTTCCCGTCACGCTGCTCATGCTCGAAGTCGTGCGCGACTGGCGCCGCCTGACCGGCGAGCGCATCGGCGTGAAACCGGCCGGCGGCATCCGCACCTCAAAAGACGCGATCAAGTATCTCGTGACAGTGGCCGAGACCGTCGGGGAGGAATGGCTGACCCCATCCCTGTTCCGATTCGGGGCTTCGAGCCTCCTCAACGATGTGCTCCTGCAGCGCCAGAAGATGACGACCGGCCATTACAGCGGCCCCGACTATGTAACGGTGGACTAGAACCATGACCGAAACCAACAGATCCTTCCTCGAATACGCCCCCGCGCCAGAATCGCAGGCGATTCTCAACCTCAAGAAGAGCTATGGCCTGTTCATCGACGGCGAGTTCGTGAAGGGGCACGGCACGCCCTTCGCGACAATTTCACCTGCAACCGAACTGCACATCGCCGAGATCGCGAACGCGAACGCGAAGGATGTCGACACCGCGGTTGTCGCGGCGCGTCGCGCCTACGATCGCACCTGGTCGAAGCTCTCAGGGGCCGATCGCGGCAAGTACCTGTTCCGCATCGCGCGACTCGTGCAGGAGCGCGCCCGCGAGCTCGCCGTGGCCGAGAGCCTCGACAATGGCAAGCCGATCAAGGAGAGCAGGGACGTCGACATCCCACTCGTCGCGGCCTGGTTCTTCTATTACGCGGGGTGGGCCGACAAGCTCGACTACGCGGGACTCGGCGCCGCACCACGCGCACTTGGCGTTGCCGCACAGGTGATCCCGTGGAATTTCCCCCTGCTGATGCTGGCCTGGAAGATCGCGCCGGCGCTCGCAGCGGGCAACACTGTCGTGCTCAAGCCAGCCGAGACGACGCCTCTGAGCGCGCTGCTCTTCGCCGAGATCCTGCAGCAGGCCGAGTTGCCCGCCGGAGTGGTCAACATCCTGACCGGTGCGGGCGACACGGGCGAGGCGCTCGTCAATCATCCGGATGTCAACAAGGTCGCGTTCACCGGCTCGACCGCGGTCGGTCGGGCCATCGCCCGCTCGACGGCGGGCAGTGGCAAGAAGCTGACGCTGGAGCTTGGTGGCAAGGCGGCGAACATCGTCTTCGATGACGCGCCGATCGATCAGGCCATCGAGGGGATCGTCAACGGGATCTTCTTCAACCAGGGTCACGTCTGCTGTGCGGGGTCGCGGCTGCTCGTGCAGGAGAACATCCACGATGAGGTCGTCGATCGACTCAAGCAGCGCCTGTCGACGCTGCGCATGGGCGATCCGCTCGACAAGAACACTGACATCGGGGCGATCAACTCGCGCGAGCAGCTGAACCGTATCCGCGAGCTCAGCGACATCGGTGAGGGCGAAGGCGCAACCCGCTGGAGCGCTCCATGCGACATCCCCAAGACCGGCTTCTGGTTCGCACCAACGATCTTCACGAACGTCTCGACGAGCAACCGCATCGCTCGCGAAGAGATCTTCGGTCCGGTGCTTTCGGTGCTGAGCTTCCGCACGCCGGCCGAGGCGATCGCGAAGGCGAACAACACGCCCTACGGGCTGTCGGCCGGAATCTGGAGCGACAAGGGGTCGAAGATCCTCGCCGTCGCCGACCAGCTCAAAGCCGGAGTCATCTGGGCCAACACGTTCAACCGTTTCGACCCCGCGTCACCATTCGGCGGCTACAAGGAGTCCGGTTACGGCCGTGAGGGTGGCCGTCATGGCCTCGCCGCATATCTGCAAACAAGCCAGCGGGTCGAGCCAACCGAGACCGTCGCGAGTACCAGGTCGATCGCACGAAAGGCCGTGAAGTCATGAGCCGTCTCGCCATCCCCAAGACCTACAAGCTGTACATCGGCGGCAAGTTCCCGCGCAGCGAGAGCGGTCGTACCTACGAGGTTGTTTCTCGTGCGGGCGGCTTCCTCGCAAACGCGGCAAAGGCGAGCCGCAAGGATGCGCGTGATGCCGTCGTCGCTGCCCGCGCCGCCCAGCCCGGCTGGGCTTCGGCATCCGGCTACAACCGTGGGCAGGTGCTGTATCGCATTGCGGAACTGCTCGAGGGCCGTCGCGCCCAGTTCATCGAAGAGATCGTCGCGTCCGAGGGCGGCACCGCCGCATCCGCTTCGAAACAGGTCGACGCAGCGGTCGACGTTTGGGTTTGGTATGCGGGCTGGGCCGACAAATATGTGCAGGTGGCAGGTAACGGCAACGCCGTGAGCGGTCCATACTTCAACCTCTCCACACCGGAGCCGACCGGAGTCGTGGCGATTATCGCGCCGCAGTCGCTGTCCGGCGGGTCTCTGTCCGGCGGCGCTGCACTGGCAGGCAACTCGCTGCTTGGGCTCGCCAGTGTGGTCGCGCCGGCGGTGCTCACCGGCAACACGGTCGTCGTCATCGCGAATGAGAGCGCGCCACTCAGCGCGATCAGCCTGAGCGAGGTCCTGGCGACGAGCGACGTGCCGGGAGGCGTTATCAACATCCTGACCGGTTCGCCGGCCGAGATCGCCCCGTGGCTGGCTAGCCACGCCGACGTGAACGCGCTCGATCTCACCGGCGCTGAGGCGCTCGAGTGGGTCGACCTGCAGATCAGCGCTGCCGACACCCTCAAGCGTGTCCTCACGCCCGTCTCAGGCGTTCCTGCGCCCTCTCTTGACCGTATTGTGGCCTTCACCGAGACAAAGACCGTCTGGCACACGAAGTCGCTGATCTGAGCGAGTTCGGCGGCGGTGCCGACCACCAATCGGCTGCCAATCATGCCCGCTGGCCCCTGTTCGGGTGGCCCTATCCGGTTTGCTGGCGCAGAATGGATGGGAGCGAGGTGTGAATGATGAATGATTCTGAGAACGCGTACGACACCCAATCGATTGTTTTTGTAGGCGACAGCATCACGGCCGGTGGCCGATGGACCGAGTGGTTTCCGGAGTTCGATGTCCATGTCGAGGCGGGTGGTGGCGACACCACTGATCGCCTGACCGAACGCCTTCCCGCAATCGTCGAACTGCAGCCCGACACCCTCGCGATCCTCATCGGTGCGAACGATTTCGGCCAGAACCGCTCCGTTGAATACGTCGTCCGGAGCATCGAGTATTTCCTCGCGATGGTGCGTCAGGATGTGCCCGGTTCGCGCACCCTGGTGCAGTCGATCATGCCGCGCGGTCGCGAATTCTCGGACGACATCCAGAACGCCAATCGTCACCTCCGTCAGTACGCGCAAAACGTGCACGCGCAGTACCTCGATCTCTGGCCCGCGCTTGCTCTGGATGACGGCGAGCTGTCGCCGGAGTACACGAACGACCGGCTCCATCTCACGGAGCCCGGCTACCAGGCCTGGCTCAGCGAGTTGCGTCCGGCGCTGGAGCGCCTCCACGACGCCCCGCCGATGTCGCGTCCAATCTCGATCATCCGGGATGCGCGAACGGGCTGACATCTCGCGCGCGATTGCTGCCGCGTGAACCAATTGCGGCCGGTCGCGCACGCGCAATTGGTTCGGGCGGGCGCAATCAGTGGCGCGGCACCGCGTCAGAGCGCGCGCAGCAACCGACCGTAGAACTCGATTCCGCGCAGCCAGGTCGCCACATGGATGCGCTCATTGACGGCGTGAAGGGTTCCGCGCTCCTCGCGGGACATCTCGAACGGCGTGAAGCGGTAGACGGCTGAGCTGATCGTCGTGAAGTGCCGACTGTCGCTCGCCCCCATCATCACGTATGGAGAGACGATCACATCCGGGTACGTCGCCGCGATTACGGTTCGCAGCGCGTCCCACTGAGGTCCCGTTGTGGGCGAAACCGGCGACGGCTCGGAAGGGTTGTGTACCCAGATCTCGACCTCGTCATCCCGAATCGCGCGCCGAATGTGCTCGACGGCTTCGTCAACGGATGAATTGATCGCCACCCGCACGTTGACGGTCGCCGACGCCGTCTCCGCCAGCGCGTTGTCCGCCTGGCTCCCTGACAGTCGTGTCACGACTCCGGTGGTGCGAATCATCGCGTTCGTCTCGTCACCGAGCCGCGCGAACAGCTGCAGCAAAAGGCCGCGGGTAAGCGAGAGGTGCGTGAAGATCCATCGATACGGCTGCCGCGCGTGAGCACCGATCGTGCGAATCATCTCGAGGTTCGCGGGCGTGAACGACTTCGGGAAAGGTCGCATGTCCAACCGCACGATTGCGCGTGCGAGCCGCGCCGTCGCGCTGAGGCGCGGGGGAGTGGATGCGTGTCCGCCGTCCTGCGCGACCGTCAGTTCGACCGACAGGATGCCCTTTTCGCTCACCCCGACGACGGCAATCGGCTTCGTGACTCCCGGGAAGATTCCGTCGACGATCGCGCCGCCCTCGTCCACGACGAGCGCCGGGCGGATTCCCCGGCTCTCGAACAGCGACACGATCGCCCTTGCTCCCGAACCGGTGGTCTCCTCGTTATGCCCGAAGCTCAGATACACGTCGTTGGCGGGCGTGAAGCCATCGGCGACTGCCGCGGAAACCGCTTCGAGGATGCAGACAAGCGCTCCCTTGTCGTCGAGCGTGCCGCGGCTCCACAGCAGCTGCTCGTCGCCGTCACCGGTGAGTTCGGCTGCGAATGGCGGATGATCCCATCGCTCATCCGTCGCCGGCACGACGTCGTAGTGGGCCATCAGCACGGTCGGGGCCGCGGACGACGCACCCGGCCACCGGTAGAGCATCGAGTGACCGGCCACGAGTTCGCGATCGAGCACCGCATGCAGGCCGGGATACAGCTCAGGCAGCTCGGCGACGAACCGATCGAAGTGCTCCCATTCGATCCGGGACTCATCGAGCCGCGACATCGTGGGGATGCGCAACAGTGCGCGAAAACGTTCTACGGGAGACACGAGAATGAGCTTAGGTTGCGGGCACCCCGGCAGGGGGAAGCCACGGCGCTCGCGTAACCTTGGCTGCGTGAGTTCCTACCCAACCAAGGCTTTTCGCCGCACGGCTCTCGCCCCGGGCATCCTCGCCGCGATCGTGCTTCTCGCCGGCCTTGCGCTGCTCGAGTCGAGCGCCTTCTTCTGGATCAAGACGACTGTCGCGATCCTCGCCGCGATCGTCGGCGTGTACGCCTGGCAGTCGAAGCAGTGGTGGTGGCTGCTGCCGCTCGCGGCGATCGTGGTGCTCTGGAACCCGGTGCTGCCGATCACAATTCACCCGGAGCAACTCTGGCTCGGACTGCAGTACATCGCCGTGATCGTCTTCATCGTTTGCGGGATGCTGATCAGGATTCCCAACCCGGATGCGCGAAAGCGGTAGGCGTTTCAGATCGCAAGTAGACAACATTGTCGCTTGTATGCGGGTAGAATGAACCCAGCACCGACAGGGAACCACTAGTCGCATCGTGACTGGGTCTGGATTTCTCGAGTTGGCGTCGACCTCCGGTACACCGCGATAGCCGGGGTCTTTTCATATGCGTCGAGAGCTTTTGGCTTTGCCGAAAGCGCGAGGAGGAGCATGGCTTCCAGCCAGCAGAGTACTTCTGGACAGTCCGGCCAGCGTTCGCGATCCCGCAATTCGGGGTCACAGCACTCGGGTAATTCCCGCGCGACGTCGCAGCAGCGCCGTCGACCGCGTGGTGCGGATGACCAGGGCGTCATCCCCGTTCTTGCCCGTGCGGCACGCGAGGTCGAGGCCGCAGTTCAAAAAGGCCCCCTTAAGCCCTCCAATCGCGCCCGATTCCAGGTCGCGGCGCTGCTGCTGCGCGAAGAGCGCGCCCGCGTCAAGACCGACGCAACCCTCAGCGAATCCGAGCGCTCGAACGAGCAGAAGCGACTCGATGGCCTCGCAGGAATCCTCGCGAAGACCGCCGCGCGGGATACCAGCCTCATTGCGCTCCTTGGCGACGATGCCCCGGTGACGGCTGCCGCGAAGGCATTGCGTCGTGACCTGCTGATCGCAGCGGGTGTCGAACTCAGCCCGGACGAACTCATCATCACCACCGAACCCAAGCCGGTGGATGCCGCCGCCGAGAAGCAGGTCGTCCCGCAGTCGGTGCGCCAGCTTCAGATGGCGAATCCGTTCCTCGCTCCCGACTTCAGCGCGATCCAACAAAAGCCCGCGCGAGTGAACCACCTCGCCAACTGGGAGCTCATCGAGCCGCTGTTCCGCGCGTTCGAGTACGGCGCGGGCGGCGGTGCCGCAACCATGCAGCTGCCCGAAGCGACCTCCCTCGCCACGCCCGGCAAGCTCGACCTCATGCGTCACCAGGCCCGATTTGTCGAAGAAGTACGCCAGGGACACCGCACCTTCCTGCTCGCCGACGAGCCCGGTCTCGGCAAGACGGCGCAGGCGCTGCTTGCCGCATCCGTTTCCAACTCCTACCCGCTGCTCGTCGTCGTCCCCAACGTCGTGAAGACCAACTGGGCGCGCGAGGTTGCCCTCTGGACGCCTCAGCGCACGGCGACCGTCGTCCATGGCGACGGCAACGATGTCGACGCGTTCAGTGACGTCGTGATCGTCAACTACGAGGTGCTCGATCGCCACGTCGGCTGGCTCGGCCGTTTCGGCTTCAAGGGCATGGTCGTCGACGAAGCCCATTTCATCAAGAACCTCACCTCGCAGCGGTCGAAGCACGTTCTGTCGCTCAGCCGCAGCATCCGTGCGACCTCGCCAAAGGCGCTCTTCATGGCGCTGACCGGCACTCCGCTGATCAACCAGATCGACGACTTCCGCGCGATCTGGCAGTTCCTCGGCTGGATCGACGAAAAGAAGCCACTGCCACAGCTGCTCGACAAGCTCGAAGACACCGGATTGACCCCCGCAGACTTCGGCTTCTTCTCGCAGGCACGCCAGGCCGTCATCGACATGGGTATCGTGCGTCGCAAGAAAGTGGATGTCGCCGCCGACATTCCCGCGCGTCGAGTCGCCGACATCCCGGTCGAGCTCGACGATGACCTCGGTCGTTCTATCCGCGAAGCCGAAGCGGCCCTCACCGCGCGCCTCGTCGATCGCTTCAACCGTCGTCTCGCGCTGCGCAAGTCAGACGAAGAAACCACCGAGTACGACCGCACGCGCCTCATCCGTGCTGTCGCGCACGAAGAGCTCGAGGAATCGAAGTCTGCGAAGACCGGCGAGAACGTGTTCACCATGGTCCGCCGAATCGGCCAGGCCAAAGCGGGTCTCGCAGCCGATTACACGGCGCAGCTTGCGCGAAACGTCGGAAAAGTCGTGTTTTTCGCCAAGCACATCGACGTCATGGACCAGGCCGAAGCGCATTTTGCCAAGGTGGGACTCAAGTCGGTGTCGATTCGAGGCGAACAGACGCCCAGGGCGCGTCAGGCTGCGATCGATGCATTCGCGAGCGACCCGGCAGTCTCGGTTGTCGTTGCATCCCTGACCGCGGCCGGTGTCGGTCTCAACCTGCAGGCCGCATCGAACGTCGTTCTCGCCGAACTCAGCTGGACCAGCGCCGAACAGACCCAGGCCATCGACCGCGTTCACCGCATTGGCCAGGAGTTGCCGGTGACCGCCTGGCGGATCATCGCGGCGCAGACCATCGACGCGAAGATCGCCGAACTGATCGACAGCAAGGCGGGTCTCGCGGCTCGCGCACTCGATGGCTCTGATGAAGATGTCGTCGCAGAGTCCAGTGTGCAGCTCGAGGCCCTGGTGAGCATGCTCACCGAGGCGCTGGGGTGACGACCGCGGGGAACGATGGCCAGCTGCGGCTGGTAGACGTTGGCGGCGCTCTCCGCACACTGAATCGCGACGATGTCGTGCTGCGCAAGGGCCAGTTCACGCTGATCAACGCGCGCCTGACGCCACAGCAGGCGACTATCTCGGATCTTCTCGCAATCGCCAAGGCGCTCGACTCCGCGAAGATCGAGTACCTGCTCGTTCGCGGTGATTCCGACCTGCCGACGCTCGCGGTCGACCGCACCGAGTATTCGAAGGTGGCGTCTGTGTTCGCCGAGGCCTTCGCAAACGAGCCGTTCTATTCAAAGTCGGGCAAGAATGTCGCGCTCCTCGTCGCAGACGGGCGCCTCTCGTTCTCGGGTAAGGCCAGGGTCCTGACCCTGTTTCGTCCGCGCGTCGATCCATCCGGGCGCCTGCGTTACGGCGCTTCGGCCGGTGTTCGGCTCGAGTTCTGGCGCTTCGGACCGGATGAGATCCTCGCTCCCGTAGAAAACGCCATCATGCGCACCCGCCTCCCGCGCGAAGAGGCCGTCGAGGCCACCGTGGATCGCTACGGCCGCGAGTGGCCAACCCTCGTGGGCATGTTCGACACGCTCGCAAGCGACGTGACCTTCGACATCGACATTGTGTTCTCCTGGGTCGACGGCTCGTCGGCGGAATTCCAGCGCGCCCGTGCGCAGCGCATGAAGAGCTACGTTGTGGGGGAAGGCGACGACTCCGAAGCGCGCTATCGCCAGCTCGACGAGCTCAAGTACGCGCTGCGCAGCGTGTACCTGTACGCACCGTGGATCAGGCGAATCTTCATCGTCACGGACTCGCCGAAGCCGGAATGGCTTGACGAACACCCCGCTGTCACCATCGTGCGAAGTGAAGAATTCTTTCAGAACCCCGACGCGCTGCCCACGCACAATTCGCACGCGATCGAAAGCCAGTTGCAACACATCGACGGTCTGAGCGAGTACTTCCTGTACTCGAACGACGACATGTTCTTTGCGCGTCCCGTCACGCCCGACATGTTCTTCTCGCCGGGCGGGGTGACGAAGTTCATCGAAGCGACCACTCGTATCGGCATGGGTGAAAACAATGCCGCCCGCAGTGGATTTGAGAATGCCGCGCGCGTCAATCGCACGCTTCTGCGCAAGAGATTCGGCCGAATCACCACACGCCACCTCGAGCACGCGCCGACGCCGCTGCGCAAGAGCGTGTTGTTCGAGATGGAGCGGGAGTTCGCCGAAGACTTCGCACGCACCTCGGCGAGCCCGTTCCGGTCGAGCAGCGACATCTCCGTCACGAACTCGCTCTATCACTACTACGCGCTCATGACCGGTCGCGCGGTCGTGCAGGAGCATGCCCGCGTGAAGTACGTCGAGACCACGCTGAAATCATCCAGCGCCCAAATGAGGGCACTGCTCAAAGAGCGGTCGATGGACTTCTTCTGCCTCAATGACGGCAGTGCACCCGAGATCTCGGTCGAAACGCGCATCTCGGGCGTTCTGCGGTTCCTCAACCGCTATTTCGCGATCGCGGCCCCGTGGGAAGCCGTCGCTACGCGCGAACCGGAATCGGCATCGTCATCGGCGGCTCTGGAGCTACCGGCAGGCTGATCGCGTCAGCGATGAGAACGCCGGATGCCGCGAGTCGCCGCTTCGTCTCGGCCGCGTCCACATAGTCAAGCGCCGCGTATTCTCCCATCGGCACCACCGAGTGCAGGACGGTCTCTGTGTAGACATGCACGAGGTTGAAGGCGCGTGCGCCATCCCGGCCGCGCGTGCCGCCGACGGGCACATTGAGATCCTGCGTGTAGCACGTGGCCGACGCGACAGACACCGGAATACCCGCGAAACTGCCGGTCGACGAGTAGTGCAGGTGGCCGGCGAGGATGCTGCGCACGTCGCTGCCCTCCAGCACCTCGCGGAGAGACGACTGGTCACGCAATTCGACGACGGCAGCGAGGTCGAGCACGCTCGGGAGCGGCGGATGATGCATCGCGACGATGGTGCCGTGAGGCGCCGGAACGGAGAGTTCTTCGGCGAGCCAGTCGAGCTGGGCCGGAGTGACTTCGCCCCAGTGCTGGCCCGGCACAGTCGAATCGATGGTGATGAGTCGGAGGCCATTGATGTCGTAGACCCGGTCGATGGGATTCGCCGTCGGCACCTCGCCAAGCAGGCTCTGCCGGAACGGCTCGCGTGCGTCATGATTTCCCATCACCCAGATCACCTGGGCACCGAGACGCGCGGCGGCGGGTTCGACGATCGATCGCAGCAGCTCGTAGGCCTGCGATTCGCCGCGATCCGCGAGATCGCCGGTGAAGATGATCGCTTCCGGGCGACCCTCGGAGGCCTCGATTTCAGCGAAGAGTTCACGAAGGTGGAGTTCGCTGTCGACCCTGTCGTACAACTGGGCTCCCGGAGCGAGGAGATGCGTGTCGCTGAGGTGGAGGATGAAATGGTCCGGCCGTGGGTACTCGGCGATTCGCAAGGTCACTACTATATTCGACCACCCCAAAGTGTACGGAAGGTGACCGCCACGCGGCGTCCGGCGGATGAATACCCCCAGTTCGAGGAGGATCGTGTCGTAACGGAGCGGTTCCTAGCGCAGGCGACCAGCGCAGTTGATGCAGAGCGGAGCCTGCGGGCGAACCTGCAGTCGCCCGAGGGCGATAGGCCCGCCGCAGGTCTTGCACAGGCCGTAGGTGCCCTCATCCATGCGATACAGCGCGGCGTCGATGTCAGCGAGGTGTTGGATCGATTGCGCCAGAATCGCCGAAGACTGCGAAAGCTCGAACGCGAGCGTTGGGCCCTCGGGGTCATGCTCGTCGTCGGTCGCGGCATCACGACGGGAGGCCGTGAACGACTCCATGTCGGCGCCGAGCTGTTCGATCAGCAGACGAGTCTTTTCGAGATCACCGGTGAGGTGATTGCGAAGGCTTGCGCGCTGTCTCGACGTCAGGTGCGCTGCCAGGAACGTACGGCGGGCGGTGGATGGGCGTTCTGCGATCCCGGTCATGTATCTATTACAGTGGCCCCCAAACGGGGGAGCAAACCCTTGCGTGTTGAGAATTATTACGCTAACCCGCGTGCCGGGCGCTTCGATCGGCGAGTCTGCGGATCGCGGTGACCGGAATGTCGATCCACGTGGGCCGATTGCGAGCCTCGTAAACGGCTTCGTACAGGGCCTTGTCGATCTCGAACGCGTCGAGCAGGGCGCGGTTCTCACGCACGTCGTAACCCGAACGCGCGATGTACCCGTCCACGAAGGCGTGGCGGGCCGCTGAGGCCCATTCAGAGGGTGTCTCGCCGTCCCCCCTGGTGAGGGCAACCGACCCGGCCGCATAGTCAAACGACCGCAGCATGCCGGCGACATCGCGCAGCGTGACATCCGGTTCCGAGCGCTCCGTCATCGCCCTCAGCGGTTCGCCCTCGAAATCGAC
>JAUZFR010000121.1 GCA_030840335.1 Actinomycetota bacterium
GACTTGGCGCGGACCATGCCGCCGTAGAAGAAAGCGACGCCTGGCGTCATGATCAGCACGAGTGCCGCAGCAACCATCAACCATAGGGAGTTGACGTTGTTGGTAATGGCATCCGTTGCAGCCGAAAGCTCGACCATAGTGATGGGTTACCTCTCTCTGAAGGGGCGCACCGTTGGCTTGCTTACAACGACAGTGGATCGTGTCGCCTCGGGTACGAGCCCATCTTGGGGCGCATAGATTTCGGCAGGCCATGCGGGAGGTTTCCGTCTTGTTACGCGAAGGCCGGCAATGTAAACATCGTGTTTCCGGATACCCCGCATTCGCTTGACGGATTCGCCATAGCCTTGACGGCATGAGTTTCCTTCGGTCAGAACGACTGGCCGCTCTCTTGCTGATCGGAGCTGCAGCGTTGGGGCTGATCGTCGCGAACACCGTCGTCGGGCCCGCAGTGATCGAATTCACCCACGTCAAGCTGGGCTTTCCCGGCTTCTCGTTGTCCGTTGCCCATTGGGTTACCGACGGCCTGCTGGCGATCTTCTTCTTCCTTGCCGCAATCGAACTGAAGCACGAGCTGGTGAGCGGCGAACTGAGTTCCGTGCACAAAGCGATCGTGCCCGCTGCGGCCGCCGTCGGTGGGGTCGCAATTCCGGCGCTGCTCTATCTGGCGGTGGTTCACGACACGAAACTGGCGATCGGCTGGCCGATCCCGACCGCGACCGACATCGCTTTCGCGCTCGGAGTGCTCGCGCTTGTCGGCCGCGGCTTGCCCAGCAGAATCCGTGCACTGCTGCTTGCCCTTGCCGTGATTGACGATCTCATCGCGATTCTCATCATTGCGATCTTCTTCACCGCGTCCGTGCAGTTTCTGCCTTTGCTGCTCGCCGTACCTGTAGTCGTGGCGTTCGCCGTGTTGAGCCGGGCGCGCAGACATCCGGTTGTTGGCGTGCTGCTGGTGCTTCTTGGGGTGCTGGCGTGGGTGCTCGTCTCGCTGTCCGGCATCCATCCGACAGTGGCCGGCGTCGCGCTCGGGCTCGCGATGTCCGTGCGCGGTGGCGGCCCGGTTCGGCACGCGCTCGAGCCGCTATCCAATGGGGTGATCCTTCCGATCTTTGCGTTCGTGGCTGCGCTGGTCGTGCTACCTACGACCGGGATCGAAAATCTGAGCCCGGCCTTCTGGGCGATCATTGTGGCTCTGCCGGTCGGAAAACTGATCGGCATCACGGCAGGAGCAACGATCGCAACGGCTATTGGCGGCCGAAAGCCGGACGCCGCCCTGGCATTCGGTGATCTCGCGGCGGTCGCGGCGCTCGGCGGCATCGGATTCACGGTTTCGCTGCTGATGAACCAACTGGCCTGGAAAGGAAACACTGAACTCGCCGATGAAGGAACGCTCGCCGTGATCGCGGCATCCGTCATAGCCGGGGTCATCGGCGTCGTGTTGACGTCAGCACGCGCGAGGCACTACCGCCGTCGCTGACCCGGTCCCTCCCCCTTCCTTTTGGAAATTCAGGAAATCTGTTTCGTTGCGGACGACTTACGCCGATCTGGTCATTCGACCGCAACGATTTCCTGAATTTCCAAAAGGAAAGAGGATGCGGGGGTTACTCGGGAGCGCCCGAGGTCAGCGCGATCAGGCGCGAGACCGCGCGCAGATATTTCTTGCGGTACCCACCCGCGAGCATCTCTGCCGGGAAGACCTGGTCGAGAGGCGTGCCCGTCGCGAACACGCGAACCTGCGCGTCGTAGAGCCGGTCGACAAAGGCGACGAAGCGGAGCGCATCCGTCTGGTTCGCGAAGGGATGCACGTTCCGCAGGCCGACCGCGTCGGTCCCTTCGACCAGTCGTACGTACCGCGACGGATGGACCGTCGACAGCTTGTGGAGCACCGCGTCGAATTCGTCCAGCGTGACGACGCCCGTCGCAGAGGCGATGGCTGAATCGAAGTCCTCGTCGCTGAGCGCGATTGCATGCCCCTCGACGTCTCGGCGGCGGTAGTCGAGACCGTCGATCCGCACGATCGTGAACCGGGCAGCGAGCGCATCAATTTCGCGCAGGAAGTCCTGGGCTGCGAAGCGTCCCTCTCCGAGCGCGTTCGGCGGGGTATTCGAAGTCGCAGCCAGACGGGATCCGGATGCGACGAGGTCGGAGAGCAGACGCGACATCAGCCGGGTATCGCCCGGGTCGTCGAGCTCAAACTCGTCGATGCAAACCAGCGAAGCGCCCTTGAGCAGCTGCACCGTTTGTGCGTAGCCGAGCGCACCAACGAGAGCCGTGTATTCGATGAAGGTGCCGAAGTATTTGCGCCCGGGCGCCGCGTGCCAGAGCGCTGCAAGCAGATGGGTCTTGCCGACGCCGAAACCGCCGTCGAGGTAGACGCCCGGCAGCGTATCCGGTGCCTTTCGGCGCGAGAAAAGGCCGCCTTTCGAGGTACTCCAACCCGCGATGAAATTGCGGATCGCGGCAACCGCGGCACCCTGGGACGGATAATCGCGATCGGGTCGATAGGAGTCAAGAGTCGCCGACTCGAACTGGCGCGGCGGCACCAGGTGGGCGATGATCTCCTGGCCGGAAAGTGTTGGCGTGCGGTCGGCGAGTGCGCCCGGCACGGGGGGCGAAACGGACGTCATTCAGGGAGCCAATGTTTGTGTCGAACTCTTACGGTCGACCCGTGCGATCGGGCGCGCACTCTCGTAGATTCGTATGGACAGGTCAGTGATCAACTTTAGACCGATCAACCTGATCAGTTCGCCGCTACGGGCCCATGCCACATCTGGAGGTACGAATGTCCATCGAGACTGATTCCGCTACGCGATTTGCGGACTACGCTCACCCCGACCGTCTCGTTTCGACCGATTGGCTCGAGGCACACCTTGGCACCCCAGGACTCGTCGTCGTCGAATCGGATGAAGACGTGCTGCTCTACGAGACCGGTCACATCGAGGGTGCGGTCAAGATTGACTGGCACACCGACCTCAACGACCCGGTCGAGCGCGACTACATTGACGGAGCCGCGTTCGCGAAGCTCCTCGGCAGCAAGGGCATCTCCCGCGACACCACCGTCGTCATCTATGGCGACAAGACCAACTGGTGGGCGGCCTACGCGCTCTGGGTATTCACCCTGTTCGGCCACCAAGACGTTCGCCTGCTCGATGGCGGGCGCGCCAAGTGGGAGGCGGAGGGCCGCGCCTACACGACCGACCGCGAGAGCGCATCGACCGTCGACTACCCGGTGGTCGAGCGCGACGATGCCGCGATCCGCGCGTTCAAAGACGATGTGCTGGCTCACTTTGGCAACCCGCTCGTCGACGTCCGTTCCCCCGAGGAGTACAGCGGTGAGCGCACGACCGCTCCCGCGTATCCGGAGGAAGGCACGCTGCGTGCCGGTCACATCCCGAGCGCGCAGAGCGTGCCGTGGAGCAAGGCCGTCGCCGAAGATGGCGGCTTCAAGTCACTCGACGAACTCAACGCCATCTACCGCGCCGGCGCCGGGCTCAAAGACGGTGATAACGTCATTGCGTATTGCCGAATTGGTGAGCGCTCAAGCCACACCTGGTTCGTGCTGACGCATCTTCTCGGCTTCGAAGGGGTTCGCAATTATGACGGCTCGTGGACGGAGTGGGGCAGCGCGGTTCGCGTCCCCATCGTCAAGGGTTCAGAGCCGGGCGCTGTCCCGGTTCGCTAGCGCTGACACGTCGGCCGACCGGTCGCTTCACGGAGGCGCCGCACGATGAGTAACTACGTACTTCCGGAGAGCCTTGAGACGATCAAGGCCGACTTTCACGACCTCGAAATCCGGGACCGCCTGCAGCTGCTCCTCGAGTTCTCAAACGAGCTTCCGGAACTTCCGGAGCGCTACAGCGAGCATCCGGATCTTCTGGAACGCGTCGAGGAATGCCAGTCGCCCGTGTTCATCTTCGTCGAAGTGGACGATCGCGAGATCGTCCACCTCTTCGCGACCGCACCGAAGGAAGCCCCGACCACTCGCGGATTCGCATCGATCCTTGTTCAGGGCCTTGCTGGCCTGACGGTGCAGGAAGTTCTGGATGTCCCCGACGACTTCCCGCAGGATCTCGGACTCACTGAGGCGGTCAGCCCTCTTCGCGTTCGAGGGATGACTGCGCTTCTGGGCCGTGCAAAGAGGCAGATCCGCGAGAAAACGGCGGCGTGATCCTCACAAGGGTCTTCCCGGAGCCCGGCGCGCCGATCGATCTGGACACGCCGGGTGCCCGTGAAGCTCTCGCGGAGCTGTACCAGCCGCCGATGTTGCCGTGGCTCCGTCTCAATCTGATCGGAAGCGCGAGCGGCAGCGCGATCGGCAGTGACGGTACAAGCGAGACACTCACCAATACCGCAGATCGCGCGCTCCTCGGCGTCATTCGCGGCCTCGCAGACGTTGTTCTGGTGGGAGCGGCGACCGTGCGGTCCGAAGGCTATTTCGTTCCCCGCCGCGCGGCGCTGGCCGTCGTGACCGGGTCCGGCGATCTAACCGGTCACCACATCACGACCGCTGGCCAACGCGGTGGTCTCGTCATCCTCTGCCCCGCATCCGCTGCGGATCGTGTGCGCGAAACCGTCGGCGTGCCGCAAGCGCGCATCGTCGTCGTTCCCGATATCGGTCGCGTGCTCGCCGCCGCTGACATAATCGCCGCGCTCCAGGCCGAAGGCTTCACGTCGATTGTGTGCGAGGGCGGCCCCGAGCTCGCGGCGCATCTCGTGCGCGCGGGAGTCGTCAACGAAGCATGCCTGTCGACCAGCCCGCTCCTCAACGGGGCGCGCACTGCGCTGTTCGGCGAGGACGAGTTCGATGCGGTCCCGCTCGTTCTTACCCAGCTCGTCGTCGACAACGGAAGCGGCGTCTACGCCCGATGGCTGCTCTGACACATTCAAACTAGAGGCGGCTGAGCCAGCTTCCGATGTCGTTGTTCCAGCGTTCCGGGTCGTAGTTCCAGAGTTTGGTGTGGCGTGCAATCTCGAATTCGTCATAGGTCACGATGTCCGGACGTGCAGCGGCCAGCGCGCGGGATGCATCCGGCGGCACGAACCCATCGTCCGCGCTGTGCAGCAGCAGGATGGGCAACGCCAGTTCCTCCGCGCGGGTGACGAAATCAAGTCGGTTGAGTCCGATTGGTTCGGTTTGACCGGTGAGACGCCCGCTCCACGCCTGGCTGATCAGCCCCGTCGCCACGACCCCAACCGGGCGAGGAATCCGTAGCAGCTCGGCCTGGTAGTTCAGGGTCGTCACCCAATCGATGACCGGCGACTCGAGAATCAGGCCACGGATGACCTCGGCATGCCTCGAACGAGTCGCCACCTGCAGCACCGTCGCGCCGCCCATCGACCATCCCATCAGCACGACCTCCGTCGCGCCGTGGTCGATCGCGTAGGAGACAGCGGCGTCGACATCCTGCCATTCGGTATCGCCGAGTCCGTAGCGCCCATCGTCACTGGCGGGGGCATCGCCATCGTTGCGATAGGAGACCAACAAGGAGGTATAGCCGCAGCGACGCGCGACCTCGACCGCACGCAGCGCCTCCTGGCGCCGCACTCCCCTGCCGTGGACGCCGATCACCCAGCGATCCGTGCCCTCGGCGGCAGGGATCACCCATGCCGGGCAGTCGCCGACGGGTGCGTGGATCATGACGTCGTTGAAAGGCACACGCAACTCTTTCGGGCTGAGATAGACCCACCCGGCGAGGTAGCCGCGTTCTGAGGCCGCGAGATCGCCGAAGTTCACTGCGAGCAACTCGCGGATCACGAAGGTCGGCGTCGTCTCGAGGATCTGGCCGATGCGTGCGTGGCCAGAACCGCGGGCGAACCAGAAGCTGTACGTGCCCGGCAGTCGGCTGTCCAGGGTCGACGCCAGGGTGATGGTCGTGTCGGTCAGGCCGAGAATGCGGATGTCTTCAACGCGCTTCTTGCTCGGAGTGATGACCTTGCGCGCGACGTACACCGAGAAGGCGGCCGCCGCGAGCGTCGAAAGAAAAGTGAGCGCTCCGAGAGCGATCGCGGCGCCGACCACATAACTCGCGGCACTCGGATTCCTGCGAGCCATTCACCCTCACCTCGTTGCGGCTGTCCGCTCTTCCCCAAAACGGCGAGCCTCACCAGCGTAATTCTGAAAAAAGCCTAACCTTCACTCGTGCCTGACACACTCGAAGGATCAACGGTGCCGGCGGAGTTTGCGAGCGCCGTCGCTGCGCTCGAAAGTGCTGCTACGCGCTCGGAGCTTAGCGTCACGGAGATTCCCGCGCCCGGTAGCCTCGCGCCATACTCCGTCGCGCTCGCCGCAGACGTCACGCCCGCTCGCCACGGAGTGGATTCGCCCCTCGGTACCGGCAGGTTCATCCTGCTCTACGACCCTTCCGCGCCGGAGGCCTGGGGCGGTGTCTTCCGGATCGTGTGTTTCGCCCAGGCGCCGCTCGAAACCGACATCGGTGTCGACCCGTTTCTGGCCGAAGTCGCCTGGTCCTGGCTGGTGGACGCGCTGGATGCACGTGGGGCGAAATACATCGCAGCTTCCGGTACCGCGACCAAGATTTTGTCCACGGGATTCGGCGAGCTTGCGTCGCAGGGCGACGGCGCCCTCATCGAACTTCGCGCCTCATGGACCCCGACCACGGCAGAGATCGGGTCACATGTGGAAGGCTGGGGGGAATTGCTGTGCATGTTGGCCGGGCTTCCCCCGGCGGTCGAAGGAGTGAGCCTGTTGTCTGCGCACCGGGTAGGTCGTGAGTAGTACGGAAGATCTCCCCGCGTCCGCATCTGCGTCCACGTCCAAGTCGGGGTCAGATCGCGCGGAGACGCTACCGGCCGCGCCCCAGCAGGCGGCCCATGTCACGGTCAACGTGATCGATACCCGTGAGGGCTATCTCGACGCGGTCGCGAAGATCGCCGGCGGCAACGGGCCGATCGCGATCGACGCTGAGCGCGCATCCGGTTTCCGCTATTCGCAGCGTGCTTACCTCATCCAGATCTTCCGCCGCGGAGCTGGCACCTTCCTGTTCGATCCCCCGGCCGTCGGTTCGTTCAGCGAGCTGAACGACGCGATCAAGAACGAAGAGTGGATTCTTCACGCCGCGAGCCAGGACCTCACCTGCCTGCGCGAGGTCGGTCTCGATCCCACCCGCCTGTTCGACACCGAACTCGGCGCCCGGTTGGCCGGGATCCCGCGCGTCGGCCTCGGCACAGTGGTCGAGGAACTGCTCGGAATCCACCTCGCGAAAGAATTCTCCGCGGCCGACTGGTCCACGCGCCCGCTGCCACAGGCCTGGCTGGTCTACGCCGCCCTCGACGTCGAGTTGTTGGTCGACCTCCGCGAGGCGATGGGCCGGATGCTCGACGAGAGCGGCAAAACCGATATTGCGCAGCAGGAGTTCGACTCGGTGCTCACCCGGGACTTCCGCCCGGTACGTGAGCAGCCGTGGCGCAGGCTCAGCGGTCTTCACTCGGTAAAGGGCATGCGCAACCTCGCCGTTGCGCGCGAGCTCTGGCAGGCGCGAGACGATTTCGCTCGCGACACCGACACGGCGCCAGGCCGACTCGTGCCCGACACCGCGCTGGTCGCGGCAGCCCGAGCCCTCCCCGCGACCAAGCGCGATCTCGTTGCAATGAAGGAATTCACCGGCCGCGCCAGTCGATCTCAGATCGATCGGTGGTGGGACGCCATCCAGGCCGGGCTGACGACCACGGACATGCCGGTGCTCCGGCCCACCGGGGAGAGCATCCCGCCACCCCGGGCCTGGCCTGACAAGAACCCCGCGGCAGACCGCCGACTGAAGGCCGCGCGGGCTGCGGTGATTGCACGATCGGAAGCGCTGAACATCCCCGTCGAGAACCTCCTGACGCCGGAATTGCTGCGCCGAATTTCGTGGGCGCCGCCAGCAAATGTCGATCTCGCGAGCATCCGAGAGTCTTTATCGGAGATGGGCGCGCGCGAGTGGCAGCTTGACGCAACCGCACAGGTAATTCTCGATTCCTTTGTAGAAGCCAACGCCTTTGTGGAAGCCAGCCAAACGAATGAGGAGCCCTCCGAGGCCGGTTCGTAGGAACAGTCAAAGGATTCGGCTCGCAAGTCGCCAAGCCTAGGATCGATAGCAGCGCCGTTTTGATATTTGGGCGTGTGACTGTGGGAGGCATTGTGGCCGAGAGAGCTGAAGTTGTGTTCGTCGATGGGGTCCGAACCCCGTTCGGACGAGCAGGCGAAAAGGGAATGTACTGGAATACCCGAGCCGACGATCTCGTCGTCAAGGCGATGATTGGGCTACTCGAGCGAAACCCCGGCCTCCCGAAAGACCGCATCGACGACGTCGCCATCGCCGCGACCACACAGACCGGTGACCAGGGCCTGACGCTCGGCCGAACCGCTGCCCTTCTGGCCGGCCTTCCGAAGTCGGTTCCCGGGTACGCGATCGACCGGATGTGCGCTGGCGCGATGACTTCGGTCACAACGATTGCGGGCGGCATCGCCTTCGGTGCGTACGACGTCGGAATCGCTGGTGGCGTCGAGCATATGGGGCGCCATCCCATGGGCTTCGGTGCCGACCCGAACCCCCGCTTCCTCTCGGAGAAGCTCGTCAGCGGCGAAGCGCTCAACATGGGAAACACGGCGGAGCGCATCCATGACCGGTTCCCCCAGCTCACCAAGGAGCGCGCTGACCGCTACGCCATGCGCAGCCAGCAGAAGGCCGCCGCTGCGTACGATAACGGCAAGATCCAGCCCGACCTCATCCCCGTTGCGACCAAGAGCGAGGCTGGATGGGGGCTCGCGACGCGCGACGAGGCACTGCGCCCGGAGACGACCATGGAGGGTCTCGCGGGCCTGAAGACCCCGTTCCGTCCGCATGGGCGGGTGACGGCCGGAAACTCGTCAGGACTCAACGACGGCGCCACTGCGAGCATCATCGCCAGCGCGGATGCCGCCAGGGAATTCGGTCTCACGACCAAGATGCGGCTGGTCAGCTTCGCATTCGCCGGCGTCGAGCCGGAGATCATGGGCATCGGACCGGTCCCCTCGACCGAGAAGGCGTTGCGCAAGGCGGGCCTCACGATTAACGACATCGGACTCTTCGAACTGAACGAGGCCTTCGCCGTGCAGGTACTGTCCCTACTCGATCACTTCGGTATCGATGACGAAGACCCGCGTGTAAACCTCTGGGGCGGCGCGATCGCGATCGGGCATCCGCTTGCCTCGTCCGGTGTGCGACTGATGATCCAGCTTGCGCGCCAGTTCGAGGAGCACCCTGAGGTGCAGTACGGCCTCACAGCCATGTGCATCGGTCTCGGCCAGGGCGGCTCCGTCATCTGGGAAAACCCCCACTTCAAGGGAAACAAGTAATGGCGCAGTTTGATGACCTCAAAGAGATGTCCGCCGATGAGGTCGTCACGCACTCGTATGTGCGCGACATCCCACTGCCGTCTGGCGGCACCCTTGCTCTGATCACCCTCGACAATGACCGCGATCACACGCGGCCATCAACGCTCGGGCCCGTCACTCTGCTGGAATTCGCCGACGTTTTGGATGCGCAGAAGGAGCGGGCCTCGAAGGGCGAGATCAAGGCCGTCGCCGTTACCGGCAAGCCGTACTTCCTCGCTGCGGGTGCCGACCTTTCGAAGGTCAGCGACCTGCCCAGCAGGGCGGTCGGCAAGAAGATGGCTCAGCTGGGTCATTACTCACTTGGCAAGCTCGGCGAGCTCGGTGTTCCGTCGTTCGTGTTCATCAACGGGCTCGCGCTCGGTGGTGGCACGGAGATCGGACTGAACGCCGACTACCGAACCATCGATCGCACTATCCCCGGGCTCGCTCTGCCCGAGGTTTTCCTCGGCATCATCCCTGGCTGGGGTGGAGCGTGGCTGCTGCCAAACCTGATCGGAATCGAGAACGCCCTCAAGGTCGTCATCGAGAACCCGCTCAAGAACAACCGCATGTTGAAAGGGCAGGAAGCCTTCGATCTCGGTATCGCTGACGCGATTTTCGACTCGGCGAACTTTCTCGAGGATTCGATCCTCTGGGCCGACGGTGTGATCTCGGGCAAGACCAAGGTCAAGCGGCCCAACGTGCCCGGAAAAATCGAGCGCGCGGTCAAGTGGGACGTGGCGATCGGCATCGCGCAGAAAATGCTCGAGAGCCGCATCGGCAGGGTCGCCAAGTCGCCGTACAAGGCACTCGAATTGCTGAAAGCCGCAAAGAACACCGACAAGAAGACCGGATTCGCGGCCGAGGACGAAGCTCTCGGCGAGTTGATCGCTGGCGACCAGTTCAAGGCGAGCATCTATGCGTTCAACCTCGTGCAGAAGCGCGCCAAGCGCCCGGCGGGTGCGCCCGACAAAGCGATCGCCAAGCCGGTCACCAAGGTGGGCGTCATCGGCGCAGGACTCATGGCGAGCCAGTTCGCGCTGCTGTTCGTTCGTCGACTGCAGGTGCCCGTGGTCATCACCGACCTGGACCAGGCTCGTGTCGACAAGGGTGTCGCGTACATCCATGACGAAATCGAGGCGCTGCTGAGCAAGGGCCGTATCTCGAAGGATGAGCGCAACCGACTGCAGGCACTCGTGACCGGAACGACCGATAAGGCGGACTTCGCCGACTGCGATTGGGTCATCGAGGCCGTCTTCGAAGAACTGGGCGTCAAGCAGGATGTCTTCGCTGATGTCGAGAAGTTCATCTCGCCCGAGGCCGTGCTCGCGACGAACACGTCGTCGCTGTCGGTAGAGCAGATCGGCGCCAAGTTGGCGCACCCGGAGCGTCTCGTCGGATTCCACTTCTTCAACCCCGTTGCGGTCATGCCGCTGGTCGAGGTCGTGCGCACACCGAACACGGATGACGCCACGCTGTCGACCGCGATGGTCGTCGCAACGAAGCTCCGCAAGAACGCCGTCATCACGACGGATACTCCCGGATTCGTGGTCAACCGCATCCTCGCAAAGGTTCTCGGTGAGGCGATGCACGCAGTCGACACCGGTACCCCCTTCGAGGTTGTCGACGGTTCGGTGAAACCGTTCGGGCTTCCCATGACCCCGTTCGAACTGCTCGAACTGGTCGGCCTCAAAGTGGGCGCACACGTGCTGGATACCCATCACGCCGCGTTCCCCGATCGCTTCTTCGACAGCGAGAACCTGCACAAGCTTGCCGACCTCGGGCACATCTTCGAGCGGGACTCCAAGGGCAAGATCAAGGGCTACGACAAGAAAGCCGTCGCGATCGTCTCTGGCGGTACCTCGCCGATGACGGGCGAAGAACTGCGCATTCGCATCGAGGACGGCCTCGCTGACGAAATTCATCGCATGCTCGAGGATGGGGTCGTCTCCGCACCGGAGGACATCGACCTGTGTCTCATCCTCGGCGCGGGATACCCGTTCCAGATGGGTGGCGTGACTCCGTACCTTGACCGCGTCGGAGCATCCGAGCGGGTGTTCGGCGGCACGTTCCACACTCCCCCGATCCGTGGGGTCGAGTAGCACCGACATCCGCTGACACCGACATCCTCGCGATTCGGCCATCGAGTTGACGCAAATGGTCGCTATGAGATTCTCATAGCGACCATT
>JAUZFR010000172.1 GCA_030840335.1 Actinomycetota bacterium
TGTTCGACTTCCGACTTGACGATTCGGGATGGTTGATGACCTGGCTGGACCCCGAATTCTCGCAACGTTCCACGGGCAAATTTCGCGACGACGACACCATCGAGGTCCGAGGGGAGCGATCTGACGATGGCGGCAAATCCTGGCTGGATGATTTCACGATGCAGCTCACCCGGGTCGATGGCGCGGCCTCGACACCGGGTTAGCATCCCGAATTTCCAATGCTCACGACATCGTGACCACCGAGCGTTCTTGATTAATCGACGGAGGGTCGTCCCCGCGGCGGCGCCACCGGAGAGGTAAGTCCGCGGATAGCGCCCCCGTAGTGGGTGATGAATTCCTCAGCCGAGCTGCGCAGGAGGTTCCCGCGCACCAACATCTCTTCGTCCGGCGCCATCGGTCCGGACATGCTCACGGTGTAGATCTCATCGTCGAGAGTGAACGCGGTCCCAACGCACCCGAATCCCACGTTGTACTCCTCGAGCTCAAGCGAGTAGCCGCGCGCGAGCGCATCGCCGATCGACGTCGTCAGCTCGTCGAGGTTGGTGATCGTGAACGGCGTGTACGGCGCCATGGGCGAGACCAACTCGTCGAGTTCGGCGCGTGAGGGTTGCCGCAACGCGAGGGAGGCTTTGCCGGCAGCGGTGGCGTGAAGAGGCATGCGGGTGCCCAGCGCCGAGTAGCGCACTCGAGTATCAGGTGGATCGAGCTTGGCAATGACGGTGATCGCGCCGTCATGCAGCATGCCGACGTGAATCGTCATGCCGAGAGAGCGTGACAGTTCCGTTGTCCAGGGCCTGACAACGGCGAGCATGTCGATGCCCGTCGCGGCGGATTGGCCGAGTTCGATGAGGCCAGCCCCGAGGAAGTACTCGGCACCGGATGCGGAGCGCCGAACGAAGCCGTGACGCTCGAGCACCCGAAGCGTTCTCAGGACGCTGGTCTGATTCACCCCCGCCGACCGCGAAAGGTCAACGAGTCGCATGGGCTGGTCAACCGCCAGATATCCCAGCAGGTCGAGCGCGCGCTCAAGAGTCTGTAGTTCGTATGCCATTTTAAAACCGCCTCATGTTTCATATAGCGAAGTCATGTTAGCGCATGTGAACAATTTCTTGACAAATATTACCCACCGCAGGTTTACTTGTCACTGAGGGAAACCTCATCTCACATAGCGAAACATTTCAAGGAGCGACCAAAGATGGTCACAATGACGAGTGTCGGAACAATCGACGTTCAGGACCTCGCGCGGCGTGCTGACTCGCTCCGTCGTCGGATCATCGAGATGCTCGTGGCAGCCGGGAGTGGGCACTCGGCCGGCCCGCTCGGCATGGCTGAGATCTTGAGCGCCCTTTACTTCGGTGTGATGCGCCACGACCCTGCGAACCCTGACTGGGCTGACCGCGACGTGTTTTTTCTCAGCAACGGCCACACCGTGCCCGTGCAATATGCGGCGATGGCGGAGTCCGGTTATTTCCCGGTTGAAGAGCTGAACACGCTTCGAGGTCTCGGCAGTCGGCTCCAGGGTCACCCCGAAAGAAAACTGCTCCCCGGGCTGGAAAGTACGAGCGGCCCGCTGGGAAGCGGGCTGTCGCAGGCAGCTGGATACGCATACGCGCTCCAGCACGTGGACGAGGTGCGACACCGCTGGGTCTATGTGGTCATGGGCGATGGCGAGTTAAACGAAGGCAATATCTGGGAAGCGGCGATGTTCGCGTCCAAGTACGGTCTGCGGCAGCTCATCGGGATCGTGGACCGCAACTACATCCAGATCGACGGCCAAACGGAGGACGTGATGCCGTTGGGCGATCTGCGCGCCAAGTGGGAAGCCTTCGGATGGCACGTGCTCGATATCGACGGCAACAGCATTTCTGCGATCCTCGCCGCGATCAACACTGCGAAGGCGGTCGGCGACCGTCCGACGATGATCCTGGCGAACACCGTCCCGGGTAAGGGTGTGTCGTTCATGGAATACGACTATCGCTGGCACGGCGCCGCTCCAACACGGGAGCAAGCCGACGCGGCGCTGACAGAACTTGTCGACGATGCCGACCTGATCCTCGGAATTGGAGGAGACCGATGACGCTGACCAACATTCCCTTCAACCTCCAGGCGACGCGAGTCGAGCCCATCCGGGCGGGATTCGGCCGGGGGCTGGTAGCGGCTGGCCATCTTGATGATCGGGTGGTCGCACTCTGTGCAGATCTCACCGAAAGCACCCAGATGCACCTGTTTCGGGATGCGTTTCCCAAGCGTTTCGTTGAAGTTGGCATCGCTGAACAGAATCTCGTGACGGTCGCAAGCGGGATGGCGCGAGCCGGCAAGATCCCGTTCACGAGCAGCTATGCCGCATTTAGCCCGGGGCGAAACTGGGAGCAGATCAAGACGACCGCCGCGCTGAACGACATGCCGGTAAAGATCGTGGGTTCGCACACGGGTGTCAATGTCGGTCCGGATGGTGCGACACATCAGATGCTCGAGGACATCGCATTGATGCGGGTGATGCCGAACATGGTCGTCGTCGCACCGGGGGACAGCGTCGAAGCCGAGAAGGCGACCCTGGCGATCGCTGCAAACGGCAAACCGACCTACCTTCGCCTCGCCCGCGATGCGACGCCTGTCTTCACGACCGCGGAGACGCCGTTCGAAATTGGAGCGGCATACGTGCTTCGCGAAGGAACCCACGTGACCGTGGCGAGCACCGGAACGATGACCTATCACGCGCTGGTAGCTGCCCAGGTTCTGGAGGGGCTGGGGA
>JAUZFR010000178.1 GCA_030840335.1 Actinomycetota bacterium
GCACGTCGAGAAACAGCATGTCAGTGGTGGAACTGACGTGCGTTGCCGGGGTGCAGTCGCTGGGCGCCTTGGCACGAAACGCACGGTTCGTAGAGTGAGGTTGGCCAAGGGCTCCGTGACCGGCGTGGCCCACACTCGGTTCAGTAGCGAGGAGGCCATGCGCGGACGTGCCGTGGCGTGCATCGCTTAACCTTGAATCTGCCTCTATCCGCGTATTCCCGGTCCCGATCAGATCGGGAAGGTGTTTCCGAGGATGTCTACAGCGATGGTTATCGTTTTGGCTCTACGGAGAAACCGGCGCTTCCGCAACTCAACGTGGGGCGGATCGAACTCAACTATGTGCCAGCCCTGACTGGTGTACCTGCCCGCCACCGCGCGAAGGCGTTCGATCTGTTCCTCGGGGGGAACGCGGTTCGCGCTTACGTGCGCAGACATCGGGCCGGCATCTTTCGGGGCCGGGTCTGGGGGTCGACGGTGGCTGACGTCGGGGATAGGTATGAATTCGGGTTCTGGCATGGCACCTCGTTTCCTGGGGCACTGGGCTCGCGGTCTTCACGACAGTGTGAGTTTGCTCGCGGCACCCAACGTACGCCTGTCGGAGACGGCCGTCGAGCGGGTTAGACGGCTTCACCGCGCTGTCATCACAGACTTGCGTGATGTGCCGGTCGGTGAAGCCGCAACTTGGCTCCGGCAGAACAGACTCGTCAGCGAAGCTAATTGGCCGGCGGCCTCATCGGGCCGACGCCGAATTTCTCGGCCTGGGCTGTGAGCTTTCGGGCCCTGGATGCCTTCGGGGCCAACAAGGTAGGAATCATCGAGATTTCTGGTTGGAAACCAGTCCCTACCAACCGACGCTTCGTCAGCATGTTTTGGGTGGGCCCTACCGGGCTCGAACCGATGACATCCACGGTGTAAACGTGGCGCTCTACCAACTGAGCTAAAGGCCCGTCGTCCGCGTGGGACAACGCTCGACAATCGTACAGGCATAGGGTCAGAACCATGACCGACGCCGCCAAAAAGGAACGCAAACCCGAATCGCGCTGGACTGCCTTCGTCGCGATCGCCCTGGCCCTTGTGCTCTATTTCCTGATTCCCCAAAAGGTGCAGCCAATTCCCAACTGGATCGTGCCGTCCATTGGACTGGTCATGCTCATTCCGCTGTTCCTCCTCAATCCGATGCGATTGACAAAAGAAACGACATGGTCGCGATGGGTCTCCATCTCACTGGCCATCCTGCTCGTTTTAGTCGCCCAGTTCACGATCGGATACACCATCCGGGAGTTGATCATCGGCAAGGCGAGCGGACCAGATGTGCTTCTCGATGTGCTGCTCATCTGGGTCACCAACGTGATCGCGTTCAGCCTTGTCTACTGGGAGCTCGACCTCGGCGGTCCTGTCGCTCGCCGCATCGAAGGCACCAGGGACAACAGGCAGATCGACTTTCGCTTCCCTCAGCATGACGGAGCGCCCGGGAACAAGTTCTGGGAGCCGGGTTTCATTGACTACGCGTACTTCTCTCTCTCAAACATGATGGCGTTCAGCCCGACCGACGTGATGCCGATGACCACTCGCGCGAAGCTGCTCATGGGATACCAGGCACTCACCGGATTCATCCTGCTGGCGCTCGTAATTTCGCGGGCCGTCAACATCCTGAATTAGAGGGATGCACACATACACTGACCCGCATGACGACAAGTACCAGCCCAGCGAAGAACGACGAAAGCGCTCGGCGACAAATCAAGAACTGGCACACGGCCCAAAAGCAAAAACTCACAAGGGGCGAACGCTCCGCCGACCGGATGCGCAACTTCATGGGCAGCTGGCGATTCGTCGGCGGATTCGTCGCCTTCATGCTGATCTGGGCCGCGCTCAACCTGTTCCTGCCAACCGCGTGGGACAAGTACCCGTTCATCCTTCTGAACCTGTTCCTGAGCATGCTCGCGGGGCTGCAGGGCGCCATCCTCCTGATCGCTGCGAAGCGACAGGATGCGATCGCGGCGGCACTCGCGGAGCACGACTACAACACGAATGTCTCCTCAAAGAAAGACATCGAGGCGCTGATGAAACTCACCAAGGAGCAGTGCATCATGCTCGACGAACTGAAGGTTCTGATCGCCGACCAGCAGAAAACGACCGCGAACCCGCGGGCGAAGGTCTAAGTCACGCGGGTGCGGAGCGAGTCCAGCGCGGTCCTGTAGTCCTCGATCGCTCGGGGCTCACCTGGCGCCGTGGCGAAACTGGCGCGAACGACGCCCGCCGAGTCGATCACGAAGGTTGTGCGATTCGCGTAGCCCCTGTCGGCAAGAAACGCGCCGTACGTCTTCGCGACCCGGCCATGCGGCCAGAAGTCGGCGAGAAGTGGAAAGTCGTATCCCTCCTTCTCCGCGAAAGCGCGAAGTGAAGCCTTCGAATCGACCGAGATGCCGACCACCTGCACACCGTTGTGAGTGAAGAGCTCGAAGTTGTCGCGCAGCACATTCAGTTCGGCTGTACAGGTTTGCGAGAACGCCAGCGGAAAGAACACCAGGCAAACCGCTGTGCGGCCGGCGAAGTCGCTGAGCCGAATTCGCTCGCCGAATTGGTTCGCGAGATCGAAGTCGGGCGCCTTCGAATTGATGTCGGCTGGCATAGCCCGATCCTTTCCCGCCGTGCAACGGCGATGCGGCGAACTCTCCGTTCAAATCTACGCCGACGGATGTGCACGCGTCCCCCGAGGAGGAAACCGACACCTAGAATTGATCCGGCTAGTCGAAACCCACCAAGTCGCAACCCGACCGGAGTGAACCGACTGGAGCCGATCTGTCTCTACCAGGAAGAGGTCTAGGGTGACGGTAAATGATCAGGACCCGTACTCGGTGAATCACACCGACAGGGACCCTGAAGAAACCGCCGAGTGGAACGAATCGCTTGACGCGGTCGTCGAGTCGCAGGGACACGAGCGTGGTCGCGAGATCATGCTCAGCCTGTTGAAACGGTCGAAAGACCTTCGACTGGGCGTGCCGATGGTGCCGACCACCGACTACATCAACACGATTGCTCCAGAGAATGAACCCGAGTTTCCGGGCGACGAAGACATCGAGCGCCGCTATCGCGCCTGGCTTCGCTGGAATGCCGCCATCACCGTGCATCGTGCACAGCGACCCGGCATCGGTGTCGGCGGTCACATCTCGACGTACGCGTCATCCGCTGCCCTGTACGAAGTCGGACACAACCACTTCTTCCGCGGCCAGAACCACCCCGGCGGCGGCGACCAGATCTTCTATCAGGGCCACGCCTCCCCCGGCATGTATGCCCGCGCTTTCCTCGAGGGCAGGCTCGGCACTGACCAGCTCGACGGATTCCGCCAGGAGAAGTCACACGTGGGCGGCGGACTCTCGTCCTACCCGCATCCACGTCTCATGCCGGATTTCTGGCAGTTTCCGACCGTATCGATGGGTCTCGGCCCGATCAATGCGATCTACCAGGCTCAGCTCAACCGCTACCTGACCAACCGCGGCATCAAGGATGTCTCGGACAGCCAGGTCTGGGCGTTCCTCGGCGACGGCGAAATGGATGAGGTCGAAAGCCGCGGTGCGCTGCAGCTTGCCGCCAACGACGGCCTCGACAACCTGAACTTCGTCATCAATGCCAACCTGCAGCGCCTCGACGGCCCGGTTCGCGGCAACGGCAAGATCATCCAGGAGCTCGAGAGCTTCTTCCGCG
Source organism: Actinomycetota bacterium (assembly GCA_030840335.1). GTDB lineage: Bacteria > Actinomycetota > Actinomycetes > Actinomycetales > Microbacteriaceae > Galbitalea. Next base: position 3,703 of record JAUZFR010000178.1, read on the forward strand.
GCGCGGGCTGGAACGTCATCAAGGTCATCTGGGGCCGCGAGTGGGACGAGCTTCTGAAGCGCGACACCACCGGCGCCCTCGTGAACCTGATGAACCGCACTCCGGATGGCGACTACCAGACGTACAAAGCCGAAAACGGCGCGTACGTTCGCGAAAACTTCTTCGGTCGCGACCCCGTCACCGCAGAACTCGTCAAGGACTACACCGACGACCAGCTCTGGGCTCTCAAGCGCGGCGGGCACGACTACCGCAAGGTCTATGCGGCATTCAAGGCAGCCTCGGAGCACAAGGGCCAGCCGACCGTCATCATCGCGCACACAATCAAGGGCTACGGCCTCGGACCGTCGTTCGAGGGTCGCAACGCGACCCACCAGATGAAGAAGCTGTCGCTCGACAACCTGAAGCAGTTCCGCGACGCGATGCACATTCCGATCACCGACGCCGTTCTCGAAGAGAACCCGTACATGCCGCCCTACTACCATCCCGGTGAAGGCGACGAGGCGATCCAGTACCTGCACGAACGCCGCCGTGCGCTCGGCGGATACGTTCCGGAGCGTCGGTCGAAGTACACCCAGCTGTCGCTCCCGGATGATGCGTCCTACGCCATCGCGAGGAAGGGCTCCGGCAAGCAGGAGATCGCCACGACAATGGCGTTCGCCCGGCTGCTGAAAGACCTGCTGAAGGCTCCGAACTTCGGCAATCGAGTGGTACCGATCATCCCGGATGAGGCTCGCACGTTCGGCATGGATGCCTACTTCCCGACATCCAAGATTTACAACCCGAACGGCCAGCACTACACGTCGGTCGACCGCGAGCTGCTGCTGGCCTACAAGGAGAGCCCGCAGGGCGCGATCCTCCACGTGGGAATCAACGAAGCGGGCGGTTTCTCCGCATTCACTGCGGCTGGCACTTCATATGCGACGCACGGCGAGCCGCTGATTCCGGTCTACGTCTTCTACTCGATGTTCGGATTCCAGCGCACGGGTGACGCGATGTGGGCGGCGGGCGACCAAATGGCGCGCGGCTTCATCGTCGGCGCAACCGCCGGTCGCACGACGCTGACGGGTGAAGGCCTGCAGCACGCCGACGGACACTCGATCCTGCTCGCATCCACCAACCCGGCGGTCGTCGCGTATGACGCCGCCTACGGTTACGAACTCGGGCACATCGTGCAGAGCGGGCTCGACCGCATGTATGGCGGGCAGCATCCTGACCCCAACGTCATGTACTACCTGACGGTGTACAACGAGCCGATCCCGCAGCCCGCAGAGCCGGAAAACCTCGACGTCGAAGGACTGCTCAAGGGCATCCACCGCATCTCCGAGGGTGCTCCGGCCGGACCGAAGGCGCAGCTCCTCGCGTCTGGTGTCGCGGTGCCGTGGGCTCTCGAGGCGCAACAGCTGCTCGCTCGCGACTGGAATGTATCGGCGGATGTCTGGAGCGTCACATCCTGGACGGAGCTCCGACGCGACGGTCTCGCCGCCGACGAATTCAACTTCCTGAATCCGTACAACGAGCCGCAGGTGCCCTACGTCACCCGCAAGCTTCGGGATGCGCAGGGTCCGTTCGTCGCCGTGACCGACTTCATGCACGCCGTTCCAGACCAGATCCGTCAGTTCGTGCCGGGCGACTACTCGACACTCGGTGCCGACAACTTCGGATTCTCGGACACGCGCGCGGCCGCTCGCCGCTACTTCAAGATCGACGGACCTTCGCTCGTCGTCCGCGCCCTCCAGGCGCTGGCCAAGCGGGGCGAGATCGACCACCTGGTGGTCGGCGCGGCAATCGAGAAGTACCGCCTGCACGATGTCAACGCGGGCACTACGGGATCCGCCGGGGGCGAGAGCTAGCCTCCGTGGCACCCAAGACGAAGGCTCAGACGCTGGCGTGGCTGCGCACCATTTCTGGTGAGCTGTCCACTGCCACGCTGAAACGGCTTGACGAGACGCTGTCCTGGTATGGCGACATGCCACCAGGACGGCGCTCGGCGGTCGGGCTGGTCGCGCAAGCCGGCATCACTTCGTTCATCAGCTGGTTCGAAGACCCCAAGTCGACCCCATGGATCGCGGCGGATGTCTTTGGCGCGGCTCCCCGGGAGCTGCTCCGGTCGGTCAGCCTTCAGCAGACCCTCCAGCTGATTCGCATCACCGTCGAGGTCGTCGAGCAACGCGTCACCTCCGCTGACGACGTGCTGCGAGAGGCGATCCTGCTGTACTCGCGCGAGATCGCATTCGCCGCGGCGGACGTCTACGCGCGCGCCGCCGAGGCGCGCGGGCTCTGGGACGCCCGCCTCGAGGCCCTCGTAGTCGACTCGATCCTCAGCGGCGAGTACGACAACGAGCTCCCCTCACGCATCGCGGCGCTCGGCTGGAACGGTCATGGCGAGGTCTGTGTGCTCGTGGGCACGACCCCGCGCGTGCTTGATGTCGACCAGCTGCGCCGAACCGCGCGACACCTCGATGCCGACGTGCTGATCGGTGTGCAGGGCAATCGCCTTGTGCTGGTCATCGGTCGCGCGGAGCCCGCTCCGGCCGAGGGCGAAGACACGAAACCTCCGCTGCCGTTCATTGATATTGCCAAGCAGCTGGAGCCCGGTTTCGGGCCGGGCCATCTCGTACTCGGACACGAGGTCGCGACGCTGGTGGACGCATCCAAGAGCGCGCGCGCTGCCCTGGCCGGATTCGCGGTCGCACGCTCCTGGCGCAATGCTCCGCGTCCGACCATGGCAGACGACCTGTTGCCCGAGCGAGCGTTCGCCGGCGATTCGCTCGCGCGCTCAACCCTCATCAACCGCATCTACAAACCGCTGCAGGCTCATTCAACCGAGCTGCTTGCGACCCTGTGGTGCTACCTCGACAACGGACGCTCACTGGAGGCGACGGCACGCGAGCTGTTCGTGCATCCGAACACCGTGCGTTACCGCCTGAAGCGCATCAGCGAAGTCATCGGGTGGGATGCAACTGGCGCGCGCGAAGCGCTCATCCTGCAGTCCGCGCTCATCGTCGGCTCGATCGCCGAACCGGACGGCGTGCGCAAGCGTTAGCCCGTTCCACCCGTTCGCATGCAGATCGAAGGAGATCGTTGTGACGTCAACAGTCAGCCGCCAGTGGAAGCTCGTCCGCAGGCCGGTTGGGCATCCGGTCGCCGACGACTTCTCGTATGAGAGCGTCGAGTTGCCTGCGCTGTCCGAGGGCGAAGTGCGCGTAGCCAACGAGTTCATCTCCGTCGACCCGTACATGCGCGGCCGGATGAATGACATCAAGAGCTACATTCCCCCGTTCCAGCTCGGCAAGACCATGATCGGCGGCGCGGTGGGCCGCGTGATCGAATCGCGTTCCCCCGAGCTGGTCGAGGGCGATCTCGTCGACCACATGCGTGGCTGGCGGGACATCGCGCAGGGCAAGGCCTCCGACTTCACGAAGCGTCGGGAACTGCCCGGACTCCCGGCATCCGTCTATCTGGGGCCGCTGGGAGTGCCCGGGCTCACGGCGTGGATCGGACTGGTCGTCGTTGCCCGGATGACGCCGGGTGACGCGGTATTCGTGTCAGACGCGGCCGGCGCGGTAGGAACGGCCGTTGGTCAGCTTGCAAAGCTGCGCGGAGCGTCGCGCGTGATTGGAAGCGCAGGCTCGGACGAGAAGGTCCAGCTGCTGACGGGCAAGTACGGCTACGACGTGGGCTTCAACTACAAGAACGGACGCGTCTCGCGCCAGTTGGCGGCTGCCGCTCCGGACGGCATCGATGTGTATTTCGACAATGTGGGCGGCGATCACCTCGAAGCCGCGATCTATTCGATGAACGACCGGGGGCGAGCTGCGATCTGCGGCTCGATCTCGAGCTACAACGAGACGGCGATGCCGCCGGGGCCACGAAACATGTGGATGCTGACCACCAAAGGCCTCAGGCTCGAGGGATTCACGATCGTGAATTACATGCAACACGCTGACGACTTCGTATCGGCGGTCGGGCCGCTCGTCGCATCCGGGGACTTCGTGTTCGACGAGACGATCGTCGATGGCATCGACAATGCGCTCGAGGCCTACTACGGCATGATGCGTGGCGAAAACACCGGCAAGATGCTGGTGCGTATCGCCGGCCAGCAGTAACTCGCCTCGATCCTCCCCGCCTTCGGAAATTCAGGAAATCGTCGAGGAGCACCGCGACCGCGACGATTCACTTCCGCGCCGGCACTGGGATGTGGGCACACCGTAGCCGAGGGCACCCCAACGATCTCCTGAATTTTCGAAGAACAGGGCGGCTTCCTCTATGAGGGTGTGGTTGACGACGGCGACGGCTTGACCGCGACCGCGTTGAATGTGCACATCCCTTGCGGTTCTAACACAATGGCGTCGATGCGAATGTCGGCACCACCATGGGGGCCCGGCGCGATCGTGAAGTAGAGCTGGTCGCCAAAGCCGTCGTCCTGGCTGACGATGAAATGCGTGCCCGCCCCGGTCATGGATGCCCCTCCCATGTCAGTGAGTTGGAGACCTCGCGTGAGATGCTGAACAACGAAATTCCGAACCGCGCTCGGCGTGCTGAAGGGGACCACGACAAATCGTGACCGCTCGATTTTCGGAGAGCACGATGGGCCGACGACCGCAGTCAGATCGGATGCCGAAGAGGCACTAATGCGTCGGGCATCAGAAGGCAGGACCGCGCTGGCGAGGAGGCGATTCGCCTCTGCGATCGCAACCTCGTCGGCTGTTCCGGCGCGTTGCGTCGCCTGCGGAGCCGCATGGTGCGGTGAAGCGGCCGGGTTAGAAGCAACCCACACCGCCAGCACCACGATCGACGCCGCAACGACGAGCGCAATCGCCCCTGAGCGCACGACGCGTCTTCGCATGAGCAAAACTTAGCACCAGCACGAAAAGCGCCTCCGTCCTGACCGTCCATCCGCTCCCCTCTTTCGGAAATTCAGGAGATCGTCGAGGGGCGCCGCGACCGCGACGATTCACTTCCGCGCGGACACAGGGATGGGGGCGCGCCATGCCCGAGAGCACCCCGACGATCTCCTGAATTTCCGAAAGAACGGGTCGAGCCTCGCGGGTTAGCGGGCCGGGGCGCGGAGGAGGGCGAGGGCGGCTTCCTCTATGAGGGTGTCGTTCGAGGTGTCGGCCCGGAGATCCAATGCGCCCGGGGCTGCGAGCCTGGTCAGACCGATCGGCCTCAGCAGTGCGCCGAGGAACATCGCGGCGAGGATGTTCGTCTGGCCCGCTCGCACCGAGCCCTCGGACTGTCCATCACGGATGACGCGCTCGAGCTGCTCAAGTGGAAAGTCGAAACCGACCGGCAATCTCCTGATAAACGCGGGCAGCACCTCAAGCCCGAACAGGAACGCGTCCGGATGCTCGCGGTACAGCGCGAGAGACACGCGCACCACACAGCGCAGCCGGTCAAGCGCGCTGCCAGGCGTGCCGATGGCTTCTGCGAGCCGCGTCGCATAGAGCGTGAAGTACTGGACGTACAACTCGGCGCCGAGTTCTTCGATCGACGAGAAGTGCCGATAGATCGCCGCTTCCGAGACGGCGGCGCGCGCGGCGATCGTCGTTAGGCGGGTCGCGGCGTACCCCTGCTCCGCGTAACAGGCGAGCGCAGCATCCATGATCTGCGACTTGCGGCTAGGTCGGGGCAACCCGCGCCCCCACATCGTCGAGCAGGTCGATCGTCGTTCCGGGCACGCGCAGTGCGAAGTCCGGCCCGAACGCAGCGCCGCTGGAGAACGCCCCCACCCGCGGTGCGGCCAGCGTAGCCTCGACTGCGGACACCACCGATGACGCCGTGAATGCGTAGCCCTCACCAGTCGCGAGCCAGGCCGACGCCGACCCGCCCTCGCCATTCGTGGCCCTTGCCCAGGCGTAGGAACGGTATTCCCGCAAACGCGGTGTTCGCTTTGCGGAGCCCTTCAGCCATCCGGTTCGAGCAGTCGCCGACACAGCGGGCAGGACGGCCGCGAGCAGCGCGGCAGGCGCGGCAATCGCGACGGATGCGGTCACGTTCCGCACTCCGGTAGTCCGCTGCACCGCGGCAAGATCGCCCGTGGCGACGGCGACGAGACTGCGTCGCCCGATCGGCAACCTCACCCGTCGGATGCCCCGACCGAGCCGCGAACGCACGATTTCCCCGTCGACGAGCCGCACACCACCGTCGGCCAGCACGGCGAACACACTCGCAGCAGTGCCCGCCCCGCCTCCTGCGTTGTCCGCGAGCAGCGCGACCTCGATCGAGACCGCATCGGGACAGGCCGCGTGAGCGCGAGCCGCGACGGCCTCGCTGGCGACGGTGCCGTATCCGACGCCCGGTGTCGCGCTGGTCCCGGCCTCGCGACAGCGCCCATCGGCGTCGAGCACATCTAGCACAGTGGCCAGCTCGTTCGAGATATCGAGGTACGCCGTGGTGCTGGCGATGCAGGCACCCAGTGTCGGCCCAACGGTCTGATCGAACGGCCCCGCGGCATTGACAAGCAGGTCGAGATCACCCAGAGTCGACGCGAAATCGGCGGATGCGGCATCCGCGACCAGGCGAAACTCGAGTCCGGTCGCATCGGCGATCTGGCGCAGCGACCCAGCGGAGCGGCCGAGCAACACAGGACGATGACCACGCGCGAGGGCCTCGGCCGCAATGAGCCGGCCGGTGTACCCGGTCGCTCCGTAGATGCCCCACATGACGGTCGCTCCGCTCGTAAGTAAGTTTTCTCTTACATTACTCACGAAAAGCAAAAACGTCGCTCGCTGGAGGACGTGCACAACGAATTGGGCAATGTTTGGGACGGATGTGACAGCGCGCGACCCCAAAAGGTTGGCAGACTAGAGAAGTGATTGTTGTTCTTGCGCCCGGTCAGGGCTCCCAAACCCCCGGTTTTCTCGAACCGTGGCTCGCCGAATCGCAGTATCGCGAACACCTCGAGCGCATCTCGGACAGCGTCGGAATCGATCTCGTCAAACACGGATCGACCAGCGACAGCGACACGATTCGGGATACAGCGATCGCACAACCGCTGATCGTCGCCGCTGGTCTGCTCACGATGCAGGGCCTGTTCAAGGACGGCATCAAAGACAAGATCCACGGCGTAGCCGGCCACTCCGTAGGCGAGGTTACGGCCTCCGTCGTGGCGGGAGTTCTCAGCGAAGAAGAAGGCCTCAAGTTCGTGCGGGAACGCAGCGCGGGCATGGCCGAAGCTGCCAAACTCGAGAAAACCGGCATGAGCGCCGTCATCGGTGGCGATCAGGATGCCCTGCTCGCGCTGCTCAATGACCTCGGTCTCGAGGCGGCCAACTACAACGGCGGCGGGCAAATCGTGGTCGCCGGCGCGCTCGACGCCCTCGCCAAACTTCAGGAGAACCCTCCTGTCGGCGCGCGCGTCATTCCCCTGCAGGTTGCTGGCGCCTTTCACACGCGCTACATGGAGCCGGCACTCGAGCGACTCCGCGAAGTCGCCACGTCGATCTGGGCGAGCGACCCGGTCGTCCCCCTCTGGACCAATCGCGACGGCGGCATCGTCGAGTCTGGAACAGGCTTCGTCGACCTCATGGTCGGCCAGGTTTCCTCGCCGGTACGGTGGGACATGACGATGGATTCCCTCGCCAAGGCTGGCGTTACCGGCATGATCGAACTCACCCCCGGCGGAGCACTCGCCGGCCTCGCCAAGCGCGGCCTCAAGGGCGTGCCGACCATCGCGATCAAGACCCCCGACGACCTCCCCGCAGCAATCGACATGATGAACGGCGACGCATGACCACCCCCACCCTGAAACAGTCCTTTGGCGCGCAGTTCACGCGCATCTACAGTTATGGCGCGGCTCGCGGCAACCTGGTCGTCCCCAACGACGACCTCATCGGTCCGATCGATTCGAGCGACGAGTGGATCCGCCAGCGCACCGGAATCATCACTCGCACGCGCGCATCCGCAGACATCTCGGCGACGGACCTGGCCACGGATGCCGCACGCGAGGCCATCGAAAAGTCGGGGGTTTCACCCGAGGACATCGACCTCGTGATTGTCGCGACCATCAGCAATACTCTGCAGACGCCATCCATGGCCGCAGTGGTCGCCGATCGCGTCGGTGCGAACCCGGCGGCCGCCTACGACGAGAACGCCGCATGCGCGGGGTTCAGCTACGCGGTTACGCAGGCCGACGCGCTCATACGGTCGGGTGCCGCGCACTACGCGCTTGTGATCGGAGCCGAGAAGCTGTCCGACGTCGTCGACCCCGGTGACCGGTCGATCTCGTTTCTCCTCGGTGATGGTGCCGGTGCCGCAGTGATCGGCCCGAGTGACAGCCCCGGAATCGGTGCTCCCGTGTGGGGCTCCGACGGCTCGAAAGCAGACGTCGTGGGCATGAATGCGACACTCACAGAGGCTCGCGACGGTGTCAAACCCTGGCCGACGCTCCGCCAGGAAGGCCCAGCGGTGTTCCGCTGGGCGGTCTGGGAGATGGCCAAGGTCGCCAAGCAGGCGCTGGATGCTGCGGGCATCGCCCCAGGGGACCTCGCCGCGTTCATCCCCCACCAGGCGAACATGCGCATCATCGACGAGTTGGCGAAGCAGCTCAAGCTGCCGGAGTCCGTCGTTATCGGTCGCGACATCGAGACCACGGGAAACACCTCGGCGGCCTCGATTCCTCTCGCGACTCATCGCCTGTTGGCGGAGCACCCGGAGCTCAGTGGTGGCCTCGCACTTCAGATCGGGTTTGGCGCCGGCCTCGTTTTCGGGGCACAGGTTGTTGTGCTGCCCTAATAAACTGTTCAACGGTCATACGACACCCACAAGGAGATAAACAATGGCACTGTCCACCGAAGAAGTTCTCGCAGGTCTCGCAGAACTCATTAACGATGAGACCGGCATCGCAACCGACACGGTCGAGCTGGACAAGTCCTTTACCGACGATCTCGACATCGATTCCATCTCGATGATGACGATCGTCGTGAACGCCGAAGAGAAGTTCGACGTGAAGATCCCTGACGAAGAGGTCAAGAACCTCAAGACCGTGGGTGACGCCGTCAGCTTTATCACTGCAGCACAGGGCTAGAACCAGTACTCGCGGCTGGCCGACCAGAAGCCTGGTCGGCCGTGCCTCGAGGGCGCCGGCCGAGCCCGTGCGCGATTTACAAGGAAGACGTTATGACCAAGAAAATCGTAGTTACCGGCATCGGTGCCACTTCGCCACTCGGCGGAACCGCTCCCGACTCGTGGAAGGCGCTTCTCGCCGGCGAATCGGGCATCAGCACCATTGAGGCCGACTGGGTCGCGGAACTCGATCTGCCTGTGCACTTCGCCGGGCAGGCGAAGGTGCGCCCCGAAACCGTTCTCGAGCGCGTGGAATACAAGCGCCTCGACCCATCCAGCCAGCTCGCGCTGATCTCCGCGCGAGAGGCGTGGGCGGATGCCGGCGCCCCCACCGACGATCCGATCCGCATCGGCGTCGAATACTCGACTGGCATCGGCGGCCTGTGGACCCTGCTCGACGCCTGGGACACGCTCAAGGAGAAGGGTCCGCGCCGGGTTCTGCCGATGACCATCCCCATGCTGATGCCGAACGCGGCGTCAGCGGCGATCAGCATGTCGCTTTCGGCTCGCGCGTTCGCCCGCACGGATGTCTCGGCCTGCGCATCCAGCACCGAAGCTATTGCCAACGCCTATGAGCACCTCCAGCTCGGCCTCGCGGATGTCATCATCGCGGGTGGCACCGAGGCGGTCATCCATCCGATGCCTATCGCGTCGTTCGCTGCCATGCAGGCGCTCTCAAAGCGCAACGACAGCCCGGCGACGGCTTCGCGTCCATTCGATGTAAGCCGTGACGGATTCGTGCTCGGCGAGGGTGCGGCAACGGTCATCCTCGAGACCGAGGAGCACGCACTCGCCCGCGGAGCGAAGATCTACGCCGAGCTTGCCGGCGGCGCCGTCACGAGCGACTCGTACCACATCACCGCGCCTGACCCCGAGGGATCAGCCGCCGCTCGCGCGATGTTGGCGGCTCTCGCCCAGGCCGGCGCCAAGCCGACGGATGTGGCCCACGTCAACGCTCACGCCACCAGCACGCCTGTTGGGGACGTGGCCGAGTATAAGTCGCTGCTGCGGGTCTTCGGCGATCACCTGCCCAACATCGCGGTATCAGCCACCAAGGCCGCCACGGGCCACCTGCTGGGCGGCACAGGCGCACTCGAGGCGATCTTCACCATCCTTGCCCTACGCGAACGCACCGCTCCCCCGACGATCAACCTGACCGATCAGGATCCGGAAATCGTTTTGGATGTCGTGACCTCTCCCCGCAAGCTCGCCGACGGTCCGCTGCTCGCAATCAGCAACTCGTTCGGGTTCGGCGGGCATAACGCCGTGGTGGCGTTCCGCTCGTACGAGTAGGGCTCGCACAAAGTAACGCCCTGCGGATCGAGCGGTATTCCGCTCAATCCGCAGGGCAGCGGCACCTAGCCGATCTAACCCACCTTGTGCAGCCAGACGACCTGGCTGGCGTCGCTTGCGTGGCGGAAAGCTTCGAGTTCGTCGTCCCAGGCCTGGCCGAGGGCGAGTCGCAGTTCGCGGTGTAGTTCGAGTGCATTGGCTCCCGCGAGTTCCATCGCGTAGCGAATGCGGTCCTCGGGGATGACGACATTGCCGACCGTGTCGGTCTGTGCGAAGAAGACCCCGAGGTCGGGCGTATGCATCCAGCGGCCGCCATCGGTGCCGAGTCCGGCATCCTCAGTCACCTCGTAGCGCAGGTGCTCCCAGCCCCGAAGAGCGGATGCGAGCTTCGCGCCGGTACCGCGCGGACCCTCCCAGTAGTACTCGGCGCGTTGCGCGCCACGGAGCACGGGCTGGTCATCCCAGTTGAAATTCACCGCGCGGTCGAGGGCACGACCAGCAGCCCACTCGATATGTGGGCATAGCGCGCGCGGCGCGGAGTGGACATACAGAACTCCGCGTGCAGTTGTTGCAGTCACGGTATCTCCATTCGTTAGGTGCGACTTCCCCATCGACCTGCGAATGAATTACTCGTGTTCGTACCGATTATCGCTGATTCTTCGCCTAAATGACAAGAGTGTGATTATTACTTGCTTCGGCGTGGCGCGATATATGTATACTCCGTAATCACATACTAGGTACGCAATAGATCGTTTTCGAAGTCGGAGGCCTCATGTCAGTTCGTCAAAGCCTGCTCGCGATCCTCGACCAGGGCCCGTGCTACGGGTATCAGCTTCGAACCGAGTTCGATCGACGAACCGGTTCCACCTGGCCGATCAACGTCGGTCAGATCTACAACACGCTCGATCGCCTCGAGCGTGACGGCCTGGTGCAGAAGGCCGACATCGACGCGGACGGGCAGACGTATTACGAGATCACCGACGCGGGCCGAACCGAAGTTGCGACCTGGCTGGGCTCTCCCGTCGTTCGGACCGCAGCAGCTCGCGACGAACTGGCGATCAAGCTGGCGATCGCTGTGACGCTGCCTGGCGTTGACATCGCGCATGTCATCCAGGTGCAGCGCACCTCGACTCTTCGCACACTCCAGGAGCTCACTCGAACCAAGAACGCCACGGATAACCCCGAGTCGTCCGAAGAATTGGCGTGGCTGCTGGTTGTCGACTCGCTCATCTTCGCGGCAGAGGCGGAGGTGCGGTGGTTGGACCACTCCGAAACTCGGCTCGCGCGCGCCGTCGCCGCCGGTACTGCCGGTCCGGTGCCCCTGAGCACCGAAGTCCCGAAGCGCGGTCGCCCCGCGAAATCCCCTGTCGCATCCAGCGCAGATGGAGCGAACTCATGAGCGACGAACTTCTGCGACTCGATGGTGTCGCGATGCAGTACGGCCGCGGTGAGACGGCCGTAACGGCCCTCTCCGGCGTCGACCTGACTGTGTCCCGGGGCGAACTCGTCGCAGTGATGGGCGCATCCGGCTCTGGGAAGTCGACTCTTCTCACGGTCGCCGGCGGGCTCACTCCCCCGACCAGCGGAGAAGTCATTGTCGAGGGCCACTTTCTGAGCCAACTCTCTGCCCGCCAACTTGCGACGCTGCGCCGACGCAGCCTTGGCTTCGTGTTTCAGGACTTCAACCTCATCCCGTCGCTGACGGCTGTCGAAAACGTCTCACTCCCGCTCGAGCTCGATGGCTGGAAGACGCGGAAGGCGCGACGCCCGGCGCTCGATGCCCTCGACGTGGTCGAGCTCGCGGATCGGGCGGATCGCTACCCAGCCGACCTGTCCGGCGGCCAGCAGCAGCGCGTTGCGATCGCGCGGGCGGTGGTCGGCGGCCGGTCGCTCATCCTCGCAGACGAACCGACGGGCGCACTTGACTCAACCACAGGCGAGATCGTGCTCAAGATGCTGCGTGGACGAGTGGATGCCGGCGCGGGCGGAATCCTGGTCACCCACGACGCCCGCCACGCGGCCTGGGCTGATCGTATTGTGTTCCTGCGCGACGGACGCATCGTCGATCAGGCAGAACCGGCGAGCGTCACAACTCTGTTCAACACCGCAAGCGCATGACCGGGAGCAATCGCGGGCTCGAC
>JAUZFR010000184.1 GCA_030840335.1 Actinomycetota bacterium
TCTGCGACGTCGGCGCCGAGACGCCGGGGAACGCGGTCGATTCCTCGGCGATCATGATGATGCCGGGGTTGCGCTTGTATGCAGTCGCGTTGACTTCCTGCAGGAAGCTGATCGCCTCGAGGTTTTCGCGACCGCCGTAGATGTTCGGCTCCCAGTCGCCGGCCTCACGCGAGTAGTCGAGGTAGAGGATGGATGCGACGGCGTCGACCCGCAGGCCGTCGATGTGGAACACCTCCAGCCAATACAGGGCGTTCGCGACGAGGAAGTTACGCACCTGCGAATCGCCGAAATTGAAGATGTAGGTTCCCCAGTCGCGCTGCTCGCCGCGCTTCGGATCGGAATGCTCGTACAGCGCCTGTCCGTCGAAACGCGCGAGCGCCCACTCGTCTTTGGGGAAGTGCCCAGGGACCCAGTCCATGATCACGCCGATGGAGGCCTGGTGCAGTCGGTCGATCAGGTACTTCAGATCATCCGGATGCCCGAACCGACTAGTCGGAGCGAAGTAGCCGGTGACCTGATACCCCCACGATCCCCCGAACGGATGCTCAGCCAGCGGCATGAACTCGACGTGGGTGAACCCGGTCTCGTGCAGGTATTCGATCAGCTGGTCGGCGAGTTCGCGGTATCCGAGCCCCGGCCGCCACGAGCCCAGGTGCATCTCGTAGACGCTGGTGGCGATGTTGTGCGGGTCGTGCGCCGCGCGCTGTTCGAGCCAGGCAGAGTCGCCCCAGACGTACTTCGATTCCCCGACTACCGATGCGGTGGCCGGCGGCCGCTCGGTGAAGCGCGCCATCGGATCGGCACGAGTGACCCACTGGCCTGCCTGTGTCTGCAGCTCGAATTTGTAGGCGCTCCCGGGTCCGAGTGCCGGGATGAACAGCTCCCAGACCCCGTTGTCGTCGAGGCGGCGCATTGGCCATCCGACACCGTTCCAGCCGTTGAAGTCGCCGACGACCCGCACGGCTTTGGCGTGAGGCGCCCAGACGCTGAACGAGGTGCCCTCGACATCCTCGTGGGGCCGGAAGTGCGCGCCGAGCGCGTCCCAGAGCTGTTCGTGCCTGCCCTGGCCCCAGAGATAAAGGTCGACCTCGCCGACGGACGGCACGAAGCGGTACGGGTCGTCGGTGACCCAGTCGGGAGCATCGCCGTAGGTGGCGGTCAGCGTGTACGCCTGGCCGGGGCCGGGCGCGAAGCCCTGCCACAGGCCATCCGCGACATGCTCAAGGGCGATCGACGTGCCGTCTGCCCGAGTGGCGACGACGGACGAGGCGAGCGGGCGAACCGCGCGCACGACAAAGCCGCCCTCCACCGGATGCTGTCCGAGCGTCGAATGCGGCTGCGGATGGTAGCCGCCGACAAGCGAGGCGATCAGTCCTCGGTCAAGTTCGGGCAGGACGACGGCCTTCGCCGGCTCCGGTGTTGCTGCTTTTGCCTTGGCCATCAAATTCCTTCGCTCTCGTAGACGTTCACGATTGGGATGGGCTTAGCCACTGTTCGACCGTACCGCGAATGGTTGGACGAGCGCGCGGGGTAGCGGCGCATTGAACGGTGGCGACTACCGATAGTCCACGCTGAGGATGTGTACAGGCTCCGTGAACGCGTCGAGCCGTACGTAGTTGTCCGCTCCCCAGGTGAATTTCTGCTCGGTGATCAGGTCTTTTACCTCAAACGTTGCGCCGGGCTCCAGGCCGAACTTCGTGACATCAAGGTGAACAGTGGTTTCGCGCACGGAATGCGGGTCGACGTTCGCGACGACGATGATGCCGTCCGGCTTGCCTGGTCTGGTGAATTCTGCTGCGAGGTACTTCGAGAACACCAGCATCGACTCGTCGTCGCTCGTGTGGATGTCGAGGTTGCGCAACTGCCGGAGAGCCGGATGCGCGGCTCGGATGCGATTCAGTTGTGTCAGATAGGGGGCGAGCGATGCCCCGAGTTTGTGCGCCTTCGCGAAGTCGCGCGGCTTGTATTCGTACTTCTCGTTGTCGATGTTTTCTTCGCTGCCGGGACGGGCGACGTCTTCGTAGATTTCGTATCCGGAGTACACGCCCCAGTTCGGCGACGCGGTTGCCGCGAGCGCCGCGCGGATCCTGTACGCCGCCGGCCCGCCAAACTGCAGGTATTCGGTGAGGATGTCCGGGGTGTTGACGAACAGATTCGGTCGGTAAAAGGCGCTCCAGGTGTCAGAGATCTGCACAAGGAACTCTTCGAGTTCGATCTTTGTGTTGCGCCAGGTGAAGTACGAATATGACTGCTGGAAACCGGCACCGGCGAGCGCCTGCATCATCGCCGGACGGGTGAACGCCTCGGCGAAGAACACGACATCGGGGTACTCCGCGTTGACTTCGTGAATCAGCCATTCCCAGAATTGCAGAGGCTTCGTGTGGGGATTGTCGACGCGGAAGATCTGCACGCCGATGCCGATCCAGTAGCGCACGATCCGCAGGATCTCTTCGCGCAAACCGATCGGATCGTTGTCGAAGTTCAGCGGGTAGATGTCCTGGTACTTCTTGGGCGGATTCTCCGCGTACGCGATCGAGCCATCCGGAAGCGTCGTGAACCATTCCGGATGTTGGGTAACCCACGGATGATCGGGGGAGCACTGCAGTGCGAGATCGATGGCGACTTCGAGCCCCTGCTGCTTCGCGGCATCCAGGAACGCGACGAAGTCGTCGACCGTGCCGAGATCAGGATGGATGGCGTCGTGCCCGCCCTCCGCGCTCCCGATCGCCCACGGTGACCCCGGATCGTTCGGTCCGGCGGTCAGCGTGTTGTTCTTCCCCTTGCGGAAGCTCGTGCCGATCGGATGAATCGGTGGCAGGTAGACCACGTCGAAGCCCATCATCGCAACGGCGGGGAGGCGGCCGGCGGCGGTCTTGAACGTGCCGGAGGTCCACGAGCCGTCCTTGTTCTGACGGGCGCCGATGCTTCGCGGAAAGAATTCGTACCAGTTGCCGACGCCAGCGCGAGTGCGCTCGACCCTGATGCTCTGTTGTTCGCTGAGCGTCTCGAGGCTGGATATTGGTCGAGACTCGATTGCAGCGGCGAGCGCAGGATCGTGCGCGGCCGCGAGTCGTTTCTCGGGCGACAGCGACTGGTCCATCAGGGCGGTAATCGCGGTCTTGACCGGTTTGCCGGCGCCCGCGCGCCCGAGGAGCTCTACACCTTCACGGAAGACGAGTTCGACATCCTGCCCAATTGGGACCTTGATGTCGGCGTTGTGTAGCCAGCTGGCCCAGTCGTCGCTCCACGCCTGGACGCGGTAATGCCAGAGGCCGGTGGTGCTGAGCTGGACTTCTGTTTCCCAGCGATCCGTTCCGGGCGCTCCCGGGTGCATCCGGTGCTGGGTCTGCTTGCCATCGGGGCCGATCAGCAGCAGATCTACCCCCAGAAGATCGTGACCCTCGCGGAATACCGTTGCGCCGAAGGGGACGACTTCACCCGAGAAGGCCTTCGATGGCCATCGGTTCTCCGGTTGAATCGGGGTCAGCAGGCGAATCGGGATCCTTCCGATTTTGGGCTCATACGGTGTGTCGCTGGCGCTCGCCGCTGGTGCGGCTGCGGGAGTGTTTTCGTGTTTAGCCACGGTTCGACCGTACCGCTAAACCCTCCTGATCAGCAGGGCACCGTGAGCTTATCCGCAGGGCAGGTTCACAGGTTTGCACCCCAAGTTTGTACCCCGATTTTTTCGGCGATGAAAGCTATTCGCTTATATTTTCGTAATAAAAATGCTGGTCAGAAGCTATTTACACGGTGAATAGACAGGTCCGTGCACTCAGCCCCGTTCTGGGGGAGCGTGTGCCCTTGTCCTCCATAGTGCGGACAAGTAGCTTGTAACCGGGGGAAAAACCCGGAACGCAACGACAACGTCGGGGCGATGGGCCATCCAGCTACCGAATCGAAGGCTTACCCCTTCGATGATGCCTCACCCGAGGCACTGCCACGACCCGACGTAGGCGCTAAAAGGCGTGCCTTCGCGCGGGTTCAATGAACCCGACATTGACTCCGATGTCGCGAAAGGACATGCAATGAACAAGCTCACCAAGGGTGCAATCGCCACTGCGGCGGGAATCGCGCTCCTTCTCGGCGGCGCCGGAACGTTCGCACTCTGGAACGGCCAGACCACGATCGCCGGCGGCACCATCTCGAGCGGCACGCTCGCGATTGCCTCCACTGGTACTCCGACCTGGAAGGACATCTCGTCCACCGTCGTCGGCGGCACCACATTTGACCCGACCTCGCAGAAGATCGTCCCCGGTGACGTCCTGACGCTCACGCAGCAGGTCATCCTGTCGACCACCGGAAAGAACCTGAAGGCCACCTTCACGTACGACCCGACGTCGATCATCACTGACCCGGCGCTCGCCAGCCTGCTCACCACGTCGCTCTCCGCTTCGGCGGTCGTCGCAACCGGTGCTGCAACGTTGACCGCGGCCGGAGCCAACACCTACACCGTTACCCCGGGCACCGCCGCGACCACGACCGTCAACGTCGTCTTCACGGTCACGTTCGACAGCACGACTTCAGGCGTCGTCGGCCAGAACCTCGCCAACGCGCTCAAGCTCACCGGCCTCAGCTACACGCTGACCCAGGTTCGCCCGTAGCACCCGGGGGGTGCTTTTACTTCGAAGAGAAGTGAACGCACCCGCGCACCACGCTCCACCGCAATTCGTTCGATCGCTCGTTCACCCCAGGGAGGTGATGACAAAATGGCTTCTTACTACCCAAAGAGCCGCAAGCCGCGTCGCGGACTGCGCTTCGCCAACCGTGTCATCTTCCTCTTCGCCATTGGTGGTTTCACCGCCATCGCGTTCCGCGCCCTTCTCGGTGTCAAACCGGTCGAGGCGCCCCAGGCACCTGCTCCCGTCTCGGTCCCGCTGCCGGCGCTCCCCGTCGAAAAGCGAAGGAAGTCGAAGGCCCGCTCACTCGTCGGCGCACTGACCTTCCTCACCGCAACGGTGACGCTGTCACTCCTTGCGACATCCGGTTCATACGCCCTGTGGAACGGCAAGACCGTGATCAACGGTTCGTCGCTTGACACGGGCAATATCTCGCTCACCGTCAACACGGTCACCAGCTACACCCTCGCCCTGCCGACCACCGCGCTTGCTCCCGGCAAGTCGGTGCTCGCAACCGCGACTGTGAAGAACGCAGGGTCAACACCGGTTTCGGCGCGCGTCGCATCGACCTCGATCATTTCGAACACCAACGGTCTCGCGGACTCGCTCACCCTGACGCTCACGCCGGTTGCTTCCGCGGGAGCGTGCATCGCCGGACTGGCCGGTGGAACTACTGCCGCCCTCCCTTCGTTCAACACCGCCGCTGCCCCGTACGCGATGCCCGCAGGTGCGAGTCAGCTTGTCTGCTTCGAACTGAAACTCGACAGCACCGCGCCGAGCAGCGTCCAGGGCGGGTCGGCCACGTTCCGGCTCAACCTCATCGCGGACCAGACGAGGCCATAATGAAACTCACTCGCGGGCGCAAAGTCGCCATCCTCGTCGGACTTGTCATCTTTATCGTCGGCTCGACCACCGCCACCAGCTTCGCGCTGTGGAGCACTAACGCATCGATCTCGGGCAGTGCCACCGCTGGCACTATCGGGATCACCGCGAACACGGTCGCGTCGGCAACGCTCACCGGGCTGAATAACGCGGGCACCGGCCCCGGTTCGACCGCGACGACCTCCGTTGCCGTGAAGAACACGAGCTCGACGCTCGCGATGACCTACACGACCTCGATGACCAACACCGAAACGCCAGTCGGCGCCGTCATCGGTGACAACATCACGTACACGATCTGGGTCACGGCGGCGGCAACCAACTGCACGACCGCTGCGGCCGTTGGTTCGCCGTCCTGGACCGGCACCCTCAACACCGGAAACGTAACGCTTGGCTCGAACCGCCCGCTTGCAGCCGGCGCCACCGAGATCTACTGCGTGCGCACGCTCATGAAGACGACCGCACCGGCGACGGTGCAGGGGCAGTCGGTCACGTCACTCATCACCTTCGCAGGATCGAGCACCTGATGCGCTTCTCACGGCAAGTCGTCATCACGATTGCAGCGTCGGCGCTCGCCGCGTCCGTCCTCAGCGTCGCGGCACCAGCGGCCGTTGCGGCCTGGACTACATCCGCGACGGCCACCTACACCCAGTCCTCTGTTGTCGTGCCCGCGCCGATCGTCGGCAGCTGCGTCACGAACCTCGCGGGCAACTACGCGCACCTGGCATGGCCCGCCGCGCCGGCCACGCTCAACGGCAGCGCGTTCAGCAGCTACTTCATCGAGTGGATCTACGGCACGCCGGCCACGCCGGGTGCCGTCATCCTCACAGCTTCGCGGCCCGATCCTTACGCGGAGCCGACGAGCACGAACCTCACCGGCGTCTCGTTCATTCGCGTGACCAACCAGTACGCCAACGGATGGTCGTCGCCAACCCCGACGACCTACCTGCTCAAACGCAGCACGGACGGGCAGAACTCGCCGGTCTGCAACCCGGAAAAGGCTCCATGATGCGTTTCGGGGCAGCGGGATCAGTGCGGCGAGCGACGCTCGGCGCACTTTTCGCTGTGGTGCTCGCGGGCGCATCCGTGCTCGTTGCCGGTCCCGCGAGCGCGACTCCCTCGCCGAATATCATCGAACTGAGTACCGACGGAACGGTGTGGTCGACGTCGCTTCCCGGGGGACTATTCGACAGTTTTCAGGGCGCAGTGCCCGGGGACTCGGTCACCGAGTCGTTCTACGTTCGCAACCCGCAGGCGGCTGCGGTCACCATGAAAACACTAGCTCTGGACGTGACGAGTAACTCGTCGGATCTCAAGAGCTCCATAACCGTCGACGGCGAGGTCGGAGGCAGGTCCCTGCCTGCCCCGGTCTCGCTGTCGGCCCTTAGTAACTGTGCGACACTCGCTCCAGACATGGTGCTCGCCGCAAACGCGACGGCAAAGGTCAGCATCACGCTCGCCATGCTCAACGTGAGCGGTACCGTCGCGCAGTCGTCACAGGGCGGATTCAACGTGCTGCTCACAATGCAGGACAACGCGGCCGGAGCGCCCGCGGCGTCCTGCGGGGGCAGCGTCCCGAGCGGTGGCGGCGGAAGTGGCGGCGGACATCATCACCCGCCCCAGCACGATGGTGGCGGCGTTGTTGCGGCGGATCCGGCGACGGCCGGCCTCGGCAATCCACTCGCGTTCACCGGTCTCGAGATCGGCGGGCCGCTGTTTCTCGGAGGCGTTCTTCTCGGCCTCGGTATCCTGTTCCTGTTGGCGCGCCGGCGGCGCAGAGAGCAGAAGAACTCATGACCCGCGCAAAGCAGGAGTCGACAGTCGTTCTCGAGCCGGCCATCGCCGCGGACGAAGCGCCGATCGTGAAGGTCAAGCCGAAGGGCGTGTTCCACTATCTCGGTGTCGGCCTCAGCGTCGCGCTGATGCTGCTCGTCATCGGCATGGGCGCGATCCTTATCGTCATTCCCAAAATGAACAATGCCATTCCCCTGACGATCCTTACGCAGTCGATGGAACCGCTTCTGCCGCCGGGGACCCTGATCGTCGACCGCCCGGTCAAGGCGAAAGACGTGCACATCGGAGACGTTGTCACCTACCAGATCGAGTCGGGCAAGTCGGATGTCATCACGCACCGGGTAATAGGTATCGCGCTGTCGAACGATGGAAAGCGCACGTTCACCTTTAAGGGCGATAACAACGCCAATCCCGATACCGATCCAGTCGTCGCGGCCCAGATCAAGGGTCGCGTCTGGTACAGCGTGCCGGTCATCGGTTACGTGAGCCTGTGGATGAACGGGCCTGCGCGCGCGGTGGTAGTTCCGATTGCAGCGGGCATCCTGTTCACCTTCGCCGTCTGGATGTTCGTGGCCGGCGCGATCGAACACGCTCGCAAAAAGCGGCGAGAGGATGCCTCGGCTTCGGGCGTCTAGCGCTTCTGGCCTAGGCTTGTCGAGTGAAGGCAATCCGTCGATTTACTGTCCGCACCGTTCTCCCGGAAGCGCTTGCACCGCTTGAGGAGCTTGCAACCAACCTCCGGTGGTCCTGGCACCACCCGACTCGGCAGCTTTTTGCGTCGATTTCGCCAGCGGTCTGGGACCAGACCGGGCACGATCCGGTCGCTCTTCTCGGAGGCATCGAGCCGTCCCGGCTGCGAGAGCTGGCTGATGAC
Source organism: Actinomycetota bacterium (assembly GCA_030840335.1). Taxonomy (GTDB): domain Bacteria; phylum Actinomycetota; class Actinomycetes; order Actinomycetales; family Microbacteriaceae; genus Galbitalea. The sequence continues at coordinate 8,164 of JAUZFR010000184.1, forward strand.
GAGGGCTTTGTCGCGCGCACGAATGAGCTGCGTGACGACCTTCACGCGTACCTCACGGAGCCGCGCTGGTACCAGGGGCTCGACGACGCGCCCGCATCCATTGCGTACTTCTCTCCTGAGTTCGGAATCGCCGCCGCGTTGCCGCAGTACTCCGGCGGTCTCGGGATCCTCGCGGGCGACCACCTGAAGAGCGCCTCGGACCTGGGTGTGCCGATCATCGCCGCCGGCCTCTTCTATCGCGCGGGCTACTTTCGTCAGGGAATCTCGCGGGAGGGCTGGCAGCAGGAAACCTACCCAGTTCTCGACCCCGACGGGCTCCCGCTTCGCGTGTTGCGTAATCCTGATGGCACCGCCGCCCAGGTCACGCTCTCGCTTCCGGACGGCCGCGCGCTATTCGCACACATCTGGACGGTCGCGGTCGGCCGCGTCACGCTCCTTCTGCTCGACACCGACGTCCCGGAGAACGAAGACTCCCTTCGTACTGTCACGGACCGCCTTTACGGCGGCGGCGGAGAGCACCGCCTGCTGCAGGAGCTCCTGCTTGGCATCGGGGGTGTCCGCGCGATCAAGATCCACGCCGAACTCACCGCGTCGCCGTCACCCGTCGTGTTCCACACCAATGAGGGTCACGCGGGATTCCTTGGCCTCGAGCGCATCAGCGACCTGATCGGCGAAGGCCTGTCGTTCGATGAGGCTTTGCAGGTCGTGCGCGCCGGCACCGTTTTCACGACACACACGCCCGTTCCGGCGGGAATCGACCGCTTCGACTCCGATCTGGTCGAGCGCTACTTCTCGACCGACCTTCTGCCGGGCGTCGATGTTCGCGATGTGATCTCGCTCGGGAGCGAAGACTACGCGGGCGGCACGGAAGGCACGTTCAACATGGCGGTCATGGGGCTTCGGCTCGGCCAGCGTGCGAATGGCGTCTCGTTGCTGCATGGCGACGTGTCGCGCGGCATGTTCGGCGCACTCTGGCCCGGATTCGACCGGGACGACGTGCCGATCACCTCCGTCACCAACGGCGTGCATGCTCCGACCTGGACCGATCCGCTGCTCCTCAACCTGTCATCCGAGAAGCTCGGCACCACCGAGACCACCTCAGCCGACTGGACGAGCGACGCCGTCAGCGATGCCGACATCTGGCACGTTCGGGGCCGCATGAAGGAACAGCTCGTTCAGGATGCTCGCAAGCGCCTCATCGCATCGTGGGAAGAGCAGAACCCCGGAGCTGGCGTTCCGGCGTGGTTCTCGAACATCCTTGATCCGAATGTCTTGACCATCGGATTCGCCCGCCGTGTTCCCACGTACAAGCGGCTGACCCTGATGCTGCGTGATCCGGATCGCCTTCGTGCGCTGCTCACGCATCCGACTCGTCCGGTGCAGATCGTGATCGCGGGCAAGTCGCATCCGGCGGACGACGAAGGGAAGCGGCTCATCCAGGAGCTCGTCGAGTTCGCTGCCGCCGCCGACATTCGCCACCGCATGGTCTTCTTGCCCAACTACGACATCGCGATGGCACAACTGCTCTACCCGGGCACGGATGTCTGGCTGAACAACCCGCTCCGCCCGCTCGAGGCCTGTGGCACGAGCGGTATGAAGGCAGCGCTGAACGGCTCGCTGAACCTGTCGATCCTCGACGGCTGGTGGGCCGAGTTCTATGACGGCGAGAACGGTTGGGCCATCCCCACCGCCGACAGCGCCGGGGACGCCGCCGAGCGTGACGACCTCGAGGCGGACTCAATGTACGACCTCATCGAGCATCAGATCGCTCCGAGGTTCTACGACAGGAATGCAGAGGGCGTTCCGACGCGCTGGGTCGAGTCGATCCGCCACACTCTCGCGACACTTTCGCCGGCACTGAGTGCCGACCGCATGGTGCAGGAGTATGTGACGCGGCTCTACATCCCCGCTGCCAGTTCAGAAAATGCCATCTCGGCCTCCTCGTTCGCCCCCGCGCGCGAGCTTTCTGAATGGAAGGCTCGTGTCGGTGCAGCGTGGCCACGCGTGCAGGTCATGCACGTCGAATCGGGTGGCGTGGATGCTGTGCCGCAGATCGGCGACTCACTCTACGTTCGCGCGCTCGTCGAACTGGACGGACTGTCGCCAAGCGACGTCAAGGTCGAGATCGTCTACGGACGGGCTCGCGACACTGACCGGATCGCCGACGTGCGTCGACAGAAGCTCGTTCTCGAGTCTCAGGAGCCGGGCCAACCGGCGACCTTCACGGGCACCGTGACGCTCGAGAGTCCGGGGAGTTTCGGCTACAACGTGCGTGTGGTTCCGTCTCATCCATTGCTCGCCAATCCGGCAGAACTGGGGCTCGTCGCGGTCGCACACTGACTCCACTCCTCGTAACTGAGACAAAGTCGACAAATGCCCTCCGACCAGCACTTTTAGTTAGTTAGGGCACCCCCCTTATTGGGTCAGGTGTCGCTATTGTCGAAACATTCAGCGAACTCATAGGGTCATACCTGAGAGGACGCGTTCCGTGTTCTCTTACCCGAAATGTCTCTCCGCAGCTCAACTACCCAGCGAGCCGAACCGTCGGCGGGTCCCTTGCCCCGTCCGTTGTCGTTTCCCGGGCAGTCTGCGCTCGAAGTGACCCCCGCCCGGAAGGACCCAGCCGAGTGATCGACCACACGCGCAGCGCCACTTTCGGAATTTCTGTTGCTGCCGCGGCGCTCGTCGCCGGCGGCCCGGAATCCTCGATCTCCGCGATTAGATCGGCGCTCGGGGGAGCGTCCGGTCTCATCGTGGTCGGTCTGGCGAGCGGCCTCGTGTTAGCGGTTCTTTTGTGGCGGTTCGGGTCCGCAACGCTGAATCGCGCGTCTCGGGATATTCCCTAGCCCCAGACACCAGGACGTCGGCTTGCCAGCCATCCGTTGTTGCCGCCCGAGACTCAGGTCGCGGGCGGCAACACAACTTAACGCGCGTGGCTGTTGTCGTTGGTTGAGTAGCGCAGTGCCGTCTGCGGCGCTTCTGTCTGTTGTTGTTGGTTGAGTAGCGCAGTGCCGTCTGCGGCGCTTTTGTCTTTTGTTGTTGGTTGAGTGGCGCAGCGCCGTCTGCGGCGCTTCTGTCTTTGTTGTTGGTTGAGTAGCGCAGCGCCGTCTGGGGCGCTTCTGTCTTTGTTGTTGGTTGAGTAGCGCAG
>JAUZFR010000180.1 GCA_030840335.1 Actinomycetota bacterium
GCCCACCAATCGCCGCGAGAACGGGCACGAGCAGCGCGCACCGACGCGGTTCGTTCGTCTGCGTGCTGCGGACCAGCATCTGCGCCCGCACGGTCTCCCAGTTCTCGAGCAGCCAGTCCCGCCAGGGCTCGAACGCTCCCTCCGGCGAACCGAGCAGCCGTGCGCACGCGAACAGCAGATTGGGCTGTTGCTTGGTGCGCGGGAGTTCTGCGAGAAGCGCGAGGATGCGATCATCGCCAGCGACTCCCACCGCCCAGTCCGCGTAGATGGCTGAGTGACCCGGCGCATCCACTTCGCCGAAGTGCCTGTACCAGTCGGCGGTGGTCATGCGGGCACCGATGCGCGATACATCGAGATATGCGGGATGCCCGCCTCCTGATACACCTCGCCGAACGGTTCGAAGCCGAGTTTGGAGTAGAGCGGCGCTATGTACTCCTGCGCGTGCAGCATCATCGGCTCGGAGTCGTGCCGCGCGAACACCTCGCGCATCAGCTTGTTGGCGAGGCCCTGGCCGCGACGGTCTGCGCGCGTGACGACGCGACCAATCACGCGCGTCGCATCCAGATAAGTTGGAGTGGCGTCGACAAGGGTGCGCAGGTAGGCCGCGACCCCGTGCTCGTCGGCAATCCAATAGTGTTCGGTGCCGGGTTCCGAATCGCGGTCATCCAGCTCGGACTCATCGATCCGCTGCTCGATGTAAAACACATCGGTTCGCAACTTGAGGAACGCGTAGAGTTCGTCAGTTGTGAGTTCGCCCCACGCGCGAACGATCGCGGAACAATCTGTCATGCCGGTGAGTTTAATGGGATGTAAGACTTTTCCCCTTTGAAGGAGGGCCAAATGAGTTACACCGTGACGAAGACCGAAGACGAGTGGCGCAAGGAACTTGGACCGCGCTACAAGATTCTTCGCGAGGCCGGCACCGAACGCCCATGGTCGGGCGGACTGCTCGATGAGAAGCGCAGCGGCGTCTACACCTGTGGTGCCTGCGGTGCCGAATTGTTCAGAAGCGATGCAAAGTTCGAGTCCGGCAGCGGCTGGCCGAGCTTCTTCGAGTCGGTCAAGCCGGATGCCGTTGAGCTTCACACCGACACCACCCTCGGCATGACCCGCACCGAGGTGCTCTGCGCGACCTGCGGTTCGCACCTCGGTCACCTGTTCGACGACGCGTACCAGACGCCGACCGGTGACAGGTATTGCATGAACTCGCTGTCGCTCGACTTCAAGGTCGAGTGACTCTCTTAGGTGCTGTGACGCGTCGGCGGTCGTACCCTCGAGTCACCGCCGACGCCCCCTCTCATGACGAGTTGCTACCGCTGATCGAAGCGGCGGCAACTGCGCCAGATCACGCGTCGCTCCAGCCGTGGCGGATCATCGAACTGCGCGGCGACGCGAGAAGTCGCCTGGGCGACGCCTTGGTGGATGCGAGCGGGCTGCTGGGCGAGGACGCCGAGAGGCTCGCGGCCAAGCCGCTGCGCGCACCCCTGCTTCTGGCGATCGTTGCCGTTCGCAAGCCGAGCTTCAAGGTTCACGAGTGGGAACAGGATGCCGCTGCCGCCGGTATTGCGCACCTGCTCGCACTGCTTCTGGATGACGCGGGCTGGGGCGTGATGTGGCGCACCGGCGGCCACACGCGATCCGATGCCGTTCGCCGCATGCACAAGCTCGCCGACAACGAGGAGTTGCTCGGCTGGCTCTACGTCGGCGGCAAGCTGGAAAGCTCGAAGCCGGATGCGCGCAAGAACCTCGACGTCTCGGCGATGATTACCTCGCTGTAGACCACGGGCCACGGCCTTGGGCCCCGGCGCCGCTGCTCTCCAACCGACTTGACGCTAATGGCTGTCACTGCAGCGCAATAGCAACCCTTTGAGTCAACTCGGTTGAAACACAGGTCAGCCGGCTGGCTCCACCGCCATGACCGGATACAGCTAAGCCTTGCCGCGCACCCTACGTTTGCGGGCGGGCACCGCGGCGATACCCACGGCGACGAGGGTGAGCCCTGTCCCCACGACGGTCGTCACTGCTGTGGTCTGGCCCGCGGCAGGCGCGATCTGGTCGATCACCAGTGAGGTCACGAGTTGTCCGGCGATGGTTCCGAGACCGAGCAAAAGCACGCCGATGACGGGCACGAGAACTGCCGCGGCCGCGATGAAGAACACGCCGATCGCTCCCCCGAGGTACAGCCAGGGGGCGGTCGGCAGGTGCGCCGGCCAGCCCTGAACCGTTGAGTCGATCAGCAGCGCGATGACGAGTACGAGGGTGCCGACGGTGAAATTGATGAGAGTCGCAGTGAGTGCGGACTCGGCGATTTCGCGAACCTGACCGTTGACCGCCTGTTGCCATCCCGTGCCGGTGCCCGCCAGGAACGGAAGTACGAGCATCCAGAGCGGAACTGCGGTCGACAACTGAGCGGACACCGCGATTCCGACAGCGATCAACGCGAGCACTGATCCCACGAGCCGCTGCACGGTGAGTGGTTTCGGCTGCATGGTGCCGAGCCCGCGGCGATCGATGAAGAGGCCGCTGACTGTCTGGCCCGCAACGATGCCGATGGTGAACAGCGCGACGCCGAGGATGCCCGCAACCAGTCCCTGGGTCAGCACGAGAAATGCCCCGGCGCCGCCGCCGAGTACGTACCAAAACGGGATCCTTCGAGTGCGCACCGCAGAGGCGACCTGTCGTGCCCCGCGCCTGCCCGAGCGCGAGAACGCCAGCGCAATCAGGACGATCACCAAACCGCTGCCGAAGGAGATCGCGGCAGCCGCGAATCCGTCGTTCAGCTGACGGCCCAGCTCGCCGTTGATGCGCGACTGTGTCGCGATGCCCGCACCACAGAGGAAGGCGAGCACCATCGAAGCAACGATCGCTGTTCGCGAGAGCGTGGGCTTGGGGCGGGCGTCGATCGTCATGACCCTCCAACGCTACCGACTCCGACGCCGCCCGACAGACCGCGCGCAAGCGACGCCTCTCGGCAGCGTAGTATTTTTGGCGGCACGCCCCCTTAGCTCAGTTGGCCAGAGCACCGCTCTTGTAAAGCGGGGGTCGTCGGTTCGAATCCGACAGGGGGCTCTGGAAAAGAACGAAGCAGGCAACTGATCGCCACCTTTCAGCGGAGCCTGGCACTAGCAGAACGACCGTTATAGTCATGCCATGACTTCGACGGAGACCACGCCGCAATTGCTCCCTGGCGCCAGCGCGAGCACGTGGCGTACCGTTCTCCAAGTGGTGAGCTGGGTCTCTGCTGCCGCGTTCATTCTGCCGGTCGCCGCAAGGTTCTTCCACCTCGGCCATGGATCAATCGTCGATTGGTTCTACCCCGCGTTTGCCGCAATTGCTCTCACCTATGTCGCGATCTTCATTTCGGGCGCACGATCTAAGAAAGAAGCCGCCGCCGGCTACACGACGCTTTGGCGGTCGCATCCAACGTTGCCGCAGTTGGATCAGACCACGGGTGCTTTGATACGTCAGGCCGGCAAGCCATACATAAAGAAAGCGGACTGGAAGAGCGGCACGAACCCGACCTCCGAAATGACCTCGTCTGAGATTGCGAGGCCGACGCTGTGGCAGCGACTTCTTCCGGCGCTACCCGGTTGGATCGGCATCACCGTGGTGATCTTCGTGAGCGGAGCCTTCGGGCGGCTCGCCGAAGGCGTGGGTCAAGTCGTCGGCTTGACTATCTCTGTAAGCCTTCTAGCGCTTGCGATCTTCGCGAACGTGATCGCCGCCTTCGTCGCTCGCGGGCGGCTGGCGCGGATGCGTGCGGTTGCACCCGGCGACTTCGTGTTCCTCTTCGCTTCGTCAAAGCAGTTTCGTTCCGAAGCTGCTGCCTTGCAACGGCATGGCGAAGTCGAAGGTGCCTTCAAACCTCGCGGAGTATCGGCAAACAGGGTCGGTCTTACGTTCTGGCAAGGCAAACCGTTCGAACAGGCCGCGACCCTCCCGTGGGGTCGAATCCTGAGCGTGCAAGACGACCGACTACAAAATGGAAATAGCTGGCAACCCTCAGTGCTCATCAGCTACAAAGACGAAGCCGACGACATCCACGCCCTCCCGCTGGCCAACGCAAATGCCGACCTTGCACCGCTGCGGAGCATGCCAGGAGTTCGCTGGATCGCGAGCGAACTGAACGGGTTTCGGACCGGTAGTTCCACGACGCGAGTGATCTAGCGACTAGAGCGTCGGACAGCACCGGATTTCGACCTTCGGCCAGAAATCGGTGCCATGATCTGACAGTGGTAAGCAACAACAAAGTTGACGACGACGAGACGCTCGTCATCTTCAGCTTTACCGTGCAAAGCAAGGCTCCCATAGACGCATTGACTCCGATGCGCTCGTTTGAACGAGGTGCCGGAAAGCCTCGAGATATCGACGACGTCTTCTACGACGTCGCCCACGTGAGCTTCGAGGACGGCAATTGGCAAACGCGGGCGGACAAACTCGCAGCGGCAGTGAACGACGCGCTGGATCGGCTCGACGCTACAGGCGTCGATCCCCTGGAGATGCGTCGTCCGGACGTGTTCGTTCGGGCCTTCTTCACCTTTGGGAGCGGAGCTGAGACGATCAACGCCGATATTGTGGAGCGTTTGGCTCAGTACCACGCGTGGATCTGGATCGACGCGTAATGATGTTCGCTTGGGTTCGCGCCTCTTAGACCGAACGAGTGTTTTGCTCTAAACGGCCGCGCTCCTCCGCCTCATCCATGCCGCTTCCTTAGCCGCGCGCTCAGTCCGCCAACTCGACATGGTCTGCGACGCCGAGTTGCCAGCTATTGCTCATCTATTTGCCGGAAGGAACAGGAGTGGGGCTACTTGGGTTGGTCACCGTGCACTGCTCGCTGGAGGTGATGTACCGGTCGTCCCTCGCACCTACAAGGTAGTAAAAGAAGCAGTTCGCGTGATCGACGGTGCTGGCACTTGCCCCAATTCCGCCCTGTGACATGTCCACAAACTTCTCGTACGGAATCGTGAAAGCCCACACCGGTACGTTCTGGTATTTGAGCTTGACTGAGCCGTCCGCCGCGACTTCTCCGAACCCGGAATTGCTGTAGCCGTAGAGTGCGGCCATCGGCGGAGCCGCATCGCCCGCGTCTGCGTATGCATTGACCCAGCCGCTCTTGATCGATTGGAAAGCCGCATCCGCTGTGTGAAGTCCGGCGGTTGTGGGGTCCAGCGGCACAAGCGTTCCGCTGGCGTCCGGCAGGGGCAGAGTCTCGCTCGCTGCCTCGACCACATATGTCGTTGGGCGAGATGAAGGCACGTCGGATGCGACCGCCGACCGAACCGCGCCCTGTGCGAACTGGGCCAGCGAGTAGCCGCCCATGACTGCAATAGCAATCGCCGCGCTTGTACCGATAACCAGGCGTCTTCGAACGAGAAATCCGCACTTTGCCATACGCGGAGAGTACGCCCCTGACGACCAACAATCAGATCCGTGCATCGAGAAGTGTCGCTGAACATGCTTCGTCACCCGAAGTGGGTGTATCAACGACCTGATACAGCATCTTAGTCTCTGTACCAGGTACTTAGTACAGGGGGAATCACAATACGGCCCGATGCGTCCCATGCAGCGCCTGCGCCCGGTGGGGACCAGCGCTCTCGCGAAGGCCGCCTACTGGATGTACCCGGCCCCGGCGCCGACGATGGTCGCGATCACGACCATGGCGACGATGAAGAGCCCGAAGATGATCAACGTCAGTATCAGGGCCGGTCGCTGAGATTTTGGTTTAAGACGGGTGCCTGGTGGGGAGTTTTCGCCAAACAGCGCGGGGTTGGGCGTGAAGTGCCACTCCGTAGCCGGAGTCTTTACGGGTGCCGGCCCCAGTGCCGCATCGGTGAATGAGCTGGTCTGGCGGACGATCTTGGTTCCCAGGTTGTCGAGAATCTGGAAGATGTGTCGGTAGGCGTTCTCGTCCAGCGGATGGAATGCTCGCGAGGAGTAGATGAACATCCATTTGTCGACGATCTCGAAATCGAAAGGAGCCGCCTCATCAATGAGGAGCGCCATCAGGTCGGGTGTGAAGACATAGAGGGCGTCGTCCTCGAACTCCTTTGGGCAGTACAGCGTGAAGTCATCGCCGAAGTTGCCCTCAAGGTCGAGAACCTGAGTCGGATCCGGCCTGAAGGGCAACTCGGCACTCCCTGGCTCCCGGTGTCTAGAGATCATCATCATGTTGGGAAGCTGACGGTCCATTTGCAACGCCACAAAGCCCCACATAAATCCGGGGGACGCGGGAGTGAGCCCGCCGCCGGGTTCGGAAGACAGCTTTCCGTTGGGCTCGAAGTTTCCCACGTCGACATAGCGGCCGCTTGTCGTCGAGAGGTGGTCACGCACGAAAGACAGTTGACCGGTATTTTGGGAGGCGAAGATGCACCCCGGGTAGGTGAACGTTTGCGACAGGGGACGATACGTCAGTCCGTTGTCTGCGGCGAATCTCGTCAGTACCGCCTGCTTCACCGCCTCGTCCGATGACCCCGAGACTGACGTGAACGCGTCAAAGTTCGGGTTCGAGGGATCGAAGGCCCGGGGTGTCGGTGCCGCTGGCATTGTCATGTGCTCATAGTGCCAGACAGATCGGTACAGGGCCGGGTCACTCGTCAACACGCTGAACATGCTTCGTCACCCGAAGTGGGTGTATCAACGACCTGATACAGCGTCTTAGTCTCTGTATCAGGCATTTGGTACAGGGGGAATCACAATGATGTATTGGGTCGCACTGCTCGTCCC
>JAUZFR010000195.1 GCA_030840335.1 Actinomycetota bacterium
GGTTCAGGAACCAGTTCACGAAGACGCGGATCTTGCGCTCCCACGTGGGAATCGCGAGCCCGTGATACCCGCGGTGCATGAACCAGGCGACGAGACCCTTGACTGCGACATTTCCCGACTGGAATACACCAATACCGAGGCCAAGGCTCGCAACTGCGCCGGCATTCTTGTGGAAGTAGTCCTGTGGGAGCTCCCCGCGCAACACTGCAACAACGTTTTGCGCCAACCGCTTGCCCTGTCGCACCGCGTGCTGTGCGTTCGGAACGGTAAATCCGCCGACGCCACCGCCCGAGAGGTCCGGAACAGCGCTCACATCGCCCGCGCCCCACGCATCCGGCACAACACCGTCGTCGTTGACGACGCGAAGGTCGGCCTGCACGCGCAGACGGCCACGCTCTTCGATCGGAAGGTCGGTGTTGCGCAGCATCGGGCTTGCCATGACACCGGCGGTCCACACGATGAGATCTGATTCGAAGCTCTCTCCGGTCGACAATTCGATCTTGCCGTCGACGGCCGAGCTGAGCTGCGTCTCGAGGTGGACGATCGCTTCGCGCTGGGCGAGGTTCTTGAGCACCCAGTAGCTTGTGTTCAATGACACCTCAGGCATGATGCGACCCATCGCCTCGATGAGATGAAAATGCGTGTCATCAATTGTGAGGTGCGGGTAGTAACGCAGAAGCGAGCTCGCGAGGCTGCGCATCTCCCCGAAGACCTCGATACCGGCGAACCCGCCGCCGACGACGACAAAGGTGAGCAGGCGGTCACGCTCGGGGCCGGCCGGAAGAGTGGATGCTCGCTCGAAGTTGTCGAGAAGCCGGTCACGGATTTCCGTCGCCTCCTCGATCGTCTTGAGTCCGATTGCGTTGTCTGCAACGCCGGGGATCGGGAAAGTGCGCGAGACGGAACCGGCGGTCACGATGATGACGTCGTAGTCCTCGTCCCACGGCTCGCCCTCAGCGGGCGTGATGGTCGCGGTCTTCGACGCGTGGCTGATGCTCGTGACCTTCGCTGCCACGACGCGCGTCTTGACGAGGTGGCGACGCAGACCGACGACGGCATGGCGCGACTCGATTGATCCGCCGACGACCTCTGGCAGGAAGGGCTGGTAGGTCATGTAGGGAAGCGGGTCAACGACTGTGACCTCTGCTTCTCCGGGTCGAAGCCATTTCTCGAGCTTTAGAGCGGTGTAAAAACCGGCGTAACCGCCGCCGACGATGAGGATTTTTGGCACGGGGGAAGTTCTCCTAGTGGTGGAAGTCCCCTTTAATCTAGTCCCTCTCGCGGATCGACCTGAAATGCCGAACAGCTGCGACGACCATCGCGCCGAGTGCAATCGCGAACGCGAGCAGCACGGCGAGCGGGATAGCGACGTTCCGAAGCTCAGTCGCAGTCGGGTAAAGCGTGCCGATCGGATTCTGTGGTGCGGCCCCTGCCTTCGCCGGCGAGGGCGTCGAAGTGGATGACGGTGGCGGGCTCGGAGGCCTCGTCGCCGGGGCGCGCCGGTTGAGGTGAATCCACGCCGCGAGATCGCCCATCGGGTTCGCCTTCACGGTCGCGACGGTCGCCCGCACCGCCGCGGAGGCATTCAGAAGCCCATATCCGTAGATGGGATCTACACCCTTCTCGCCCGCTGGCGACGCCGTCTTCACGATGCGGTTGATGACATTCGCGGCATCCATCTTCGGATGCGACGCCATCACCAGCGCGACGACACCCGACACGATCGGTGTGGCACCGCTCGTACCCTCCCACGCGACGTACTGGTTGCCGGGGATCGCGCCGAGCAGCTGCTCGCTCGGTCCGGACACACCGATCGTGATGCCCTGCGAAGAGGCGTCCAGACTGGCGTGCTTATTGCGGTCGACCCCGGCCACCGTGAGCACACCCGGCATGGTTGCGGGCGCACCGACCTCGGTGGTTCCGCTGCCTCGGTTGCCCGCAGCCGCGACGACCACGACGTTGTGCTTCATGGCGTAGAGGAATGCCTTGTCCCAGCTTTCCGGCCAGGCGAGTGTGTTTCGGGTTAGCGACATGTTGATGACCCGCGCGCCATGGTCGACGGCGTAGGTCACCGCCTCGGCGACTTGCTCATCCGAATTCTTTGTCGCGGTTCCAAAACCGATCGAGATCGGCATGATCGTTGCCTCGGGCGCCGACCCGATCACTCCTGCACCGCCGGCGGTTCCGCGGCCGGCAGCGAGTGACGCCACCATCGTGCCATGATCCGCATCTGTCCCCGTCCCCACCGGCGTCTGGCCGTCTGGGCTGCCCTGCCCGGAGAAGTCTTTGCCACCGCGCACGGCACCAGCGAGGTCAGCGACACTGCCATCGACGCCCGTGTCGATCACGGCGATCGTGATGCCCTTGCCGCGAGTCGTGCTCCAGGCGCTGCGGATGCCGTACTGGTCGAGCCAATATTCCCCATCGCGAATGTAGTCGGACTTCACTATGGATGGAACGGACGCCGCGTCTGGAACGGACGCCGCGGCGGGTGCGAGAGCCGCCGCAGGTTCGAGCGCCACGGCAGGTTCGAGAGCAGCTCCGCCCACCAGGACGGATGCGGTCGCCGCCAGCACTGCGACCGACACGCTGACCCGCATGACCCGCATTCGGCGACAGCTCACGCGGACTCCAGGTCGTAGTCCACGCACTCGCAGACGAGCGGACTCCACGCCGCTCGCTCGAGCGCAAGGTCACCGATCGGGTTCACGCCCGCGCCGGCCGCGAGCGAGTGGCCCACAAGCGCGTGCAGGCACTTCACCCGCGTCGGCATCCCTCCGGCGGAGATCCCGTCAATTTCCTCGACGAACTGGATGCTGTTGCGGTCGCGGAGGTACGCCTCATGAGCGGATCGATACTCCTCAGCCACCCCGTCATCGTCGAGTAGCGCGGCGAGTTCGGTCATCACTCCGGTTGCTTCGAGCGTCGAGACTGCTGCCGTTGCCGCCGGATGGCTCAGATAGTAGAGCGTCGGGAACGGCGTGCCGTCCTCGAGCCTCGGCTGGGTCGAGACGACGGTCGGCGCACCGCAGACGCAGCGCGCGGCGATGCCGATCACGTTGCGAGCGGGGCGACCCAGTTGCGCGGAGACCGTGGCGATGTCGAGCTCGGTTGGTGGAGCAAAGGGCGGCGTCGTCACTGATCTCCCGGTGAGCGCGACGATGGAGAAGAAGAAGACTGCGGCGACTGCACCGGCGAATCGAGCTTGCTCGCCGGAGCTTTCGAAAGACCGGCGGTGAGCAGTGACGAGGTCAGCGACTGCAGCCAATCCACCTTCGTGTCCTGGATTTGCGCGCTGATCGGCGCGCCATCCGTCGTCGTCGCTGTCTGGCCTTTGTTGACCACGAGATAGCTGTACTCGCCGGGATACACGAATAGCAGCCGGTTGCGAGCCTGCGCAACGATGTACGCGGGGTCATCCCAGCGCGCGACCCGATCCTTCAGGTTGGACACCTTGTCTTTCTGGTCCGTGACCGATTTCTGCAGCGCCGAAATCTGCTGTTGTTGCTCGATCAGGAGCTTGAGGGACGGGGCAAGAACGATCACCCCGAGCACCAGGAGAAGCAGGATCATGAACGTGAAACCCGAAATCCGGATGTTCGCGAGCCAACGCTCGGGAGCACTATCACCCTCAAGCGGCTCGGCCGACTCGCCGGATGCACGCGCGCTCGACGAACCGCGTCCCGCTCGCGCGTTCGGTCTCGACATGCTCGGTCTTGCCATAAATCGAGCCTAAGCGGTCAACCCTTGAAGCGCGGGAAGGCGCTGCGGCCCGCGTAAACAGCGGCGTCGCCCAGTTCCTCCTCGATGCGAAGCAACTGGTTGTACTTCGCGACACGCTCCGAACGAGCCGGCGCACCCGTCTTGATCTGTCCAGCGTTGGTCGCAACCGCGAGGTCGGCGATCGTCGTGTCTTCGGTCTCACCTGAGCGGTGCGACATAACCGTGGTGTAGCCGCTGCGCTGGGCGAGAGCCACGGCATCCAGCGTTTCGGTCAGCGTTCCGATCTGGTTGACCTTCACGAGAATCGAGTTCGCGGCGTTCGCTTCAATGCCCTTCGCGAGGCGCTTCGGATTGGTGACGAAGAGGTCATCGCCCACGATCTGCACCTTCTGGCCGAGCTCGGACGTCAGATGCGCCCACCCCTCCCAGTCGTCCTCGTCGAGCGGGTCTTCGATGGTGACGAGCGGGTAGGCCGAAACGAGCTCTGAGTAGTACGCGGACATCTCCTGGGCGGACTGCTTCTTGCCCTCGAACGTGTACGCGCCGTCTGCGAAGAACTCACTCGAAGCGACATCCAGACCCAGCGCGATCTCTTTGCCCGGAGTGAATCCGGCCGAAGTGATCGCTTCGACGAGAAGGTCGAGCGCAGCACGGTTGCTGGTGAGGTCCGGCGCGAAACCGCCCTCGTCACCCAGACCGGTCGAGAGACCCTTGCTGTGAAGCAGGCTCTTGAGTGCGTGGTAGGTCTCGACGCCCCAGCGCAGGCCCTCGCTGAAAGTCGAGGCGCCGATGGGCAGGATCATGAATTCCTGGATGTCGACATT
>JAUZFR010000031.1 GCA_030840335.1 Actinomycetota bacterium
CCGGACTCGCGTGTGTTTTAGAGGGTTATCTTGCGCCCAGGAGGTGTTCCGTGGCGAGCTGCTGCAGGCGCACGAAGCCGAAGCCCTTGCCGTTGAAGTACGGCTCGGGATCGAAGTCCTCGAAGGATGCGCGGTCGGCGAGCAGGTCGTCGTAGGTCTCGCCCTCGGAAAGCGTAGTCTGCGCGAGCTCGGGGACACGAGCCGCGGCGAGCGCCTCCTGCACCTCCGGGTCGGCGCGGAATGCCGCCGCCCGCTCCTTGAGCAGGAGGTACGTGCGCATGTTCGCAGCGGCGGAGTCCCAGACCCCGGTCTCGTCCTCTGTGCGCGACGGCTTGTAGTCGAAGTGGCGCGGCCCATCGTAGGACTGGCCGCCGTTCGGGCCGCCATTCTCCAGCAGGTCGACGAGGGCGAAGGCGTTGTGCAGGTCGCCGTGACCGAAAGCGAGGTCCTGGTCGTACTTGATTCCGCGCTGGCCGTTGAGGTCGATGTGGTAAAGCTTGCCCTGATAGAGCGCCTGCGCGATGCCCGATGCGAAGTTCAATCCGGCCATCTGCTCGTGGCCGACCTCGGGGTTGACGCCGAACAACTCGGGACGCTCGAGGGTGGAGATGAATGCCATCGCGTGCCCGACGGTCGGCAGCAGGATGTCGCCACGTGGCTCGTTCGGCTTCGGCTCAATCGCGAACCGGATGTCGTAGCCCTTGTCGGTGACATAGTCGGCGAACAGGTTCACGGCTTCGCGGTAGCGCTCGAGCGCAGAACGGATGTCCTTGGCCGAGTCATACTCCGCACCCTCGCGACCGCCCCACATGACGAACGTCTTCGCGCCGAGCTCAACGCCGAGTTCGAGCTGGCGCATTGCCTTGCGCATCGCGAAGCGACGCACCTGCCGATCGTTGGAGGTGAATCCGCCGTCTTTGAAGACCGGCGCGCTGAAGAGGTTGGTCGTGACCATCGGGATGATCAGCCCCGTGTCGGCGAGCACCTGCTTCAGGCGGTCGATCTGTTTCTGGCGCTCGGCATCCGTCGATGCGAACGCGAACAGGTCGTCATCGTGGAAGGTGAGCCCGTATGCGCCCAGTTCGGCGAGCTTCTCGACGCCGTGCACGACATCCAGGGGAGCGCGGGTGGGACCGCCGAAGGGATCTGAGCCGTTGTAGCCAATGGTCCAGAGACCAAAGGAGAACTTGTCTTCGCGGGTGGGTGTTACGGCCATGAGGATGAAGCCCTTCAACGTCGCTGGTGATTAGTTGTTGCTTTCAACATATTAGTGATTGGAGGCGCCAGCGCAAGCATTCCGAGCGAATTCGCCGATTCCTGCGCGAAACGTTTCCCTCGCAACCACGCAAGTAGCCGCAATGGCTGGCTAAAGTTAGCGCATGTCCGATGACGTCATCCCGCGCACTATGAACAGCAGGGCCACGCTGGCAAGGGTCGCGCGCGATGCATCCGTGTCGATGTCGACCGTGTCAAAGGTGCTGAATGGCCGCCCAGGAGTCTCCGACGAGACCCGGGTGATCGTCGAGAGGTTGCTCGAGAGTCACGAGTACAACCGAAGGGGCGGCATCCACCCGCACGGCGCACTGATCGAGGTGGTGTTCGAATTCTTCGACAGCGTGTGGTCGCTCGAGATCATCCGCGGCGTTGAGCGAGTGGCCAAAGAGAACGGTCTCAGTGTCGTGCTGACCGAGAGTGGCAACCGGCATTCGCTCGCCAAAGAGTGGATCGACGGCATCATGCAGCGAAGGCCCGTCGGAGTCATTTTGGTGTTCTCCGACCTGTCTCCTGAGCACAAGCGCCAGCTGCGCACCCGCAACATTCCCTTCGTCATCGTCGACCCGGCGGGGGACCCCGCGCCCGACGTGCCCTCGATCGGCTCCGCGAACTGGGCGGGCGGAGTGCTCGCGACGCGGCACCTGATCCAGCTTGGACACAAGAGAATCGCGATGATCACGGGCCCCGACGACCTCATGTGCTCGCAGGCCAGGGTGTCCGGCTTCCGCTCGGCGCTGACGGCGGCTGGTCTCCCCGTCTATGACGACCTGATCCTGACCGGGGCATTCCAGCGTGAGGATGGCGTCGCTCGAGGACGCGAGCTGCTCACGATGATTGACCGTCCGACCGCCATCTTCGCGGGCAACGATGTTCAGGCGCTCGGCCTCTACGAGGCGGCGCGTGAGCTCGGGCTCTCGATTCCCGATGACCTGTCGGTGGTCGGCTATGACGACGTGCAACTCGCGGCATGGGTCGGGCCGCCGCTCACGACCGTGCGTCAGCCGCTGATCGAAATGGCAGAGGCTGCGACACGCCTTGTGCTGAGGCTGCGCAGCGAAGAGGTCGTCGACAACCTTCGCATCGACCTCGCGACCAGCCTCGTCGTGCGCGGGAGCACCGCGGCCCCGTCCGCTTAGAGCTCTTCGCTTCTCGCACCGGGCGTTCGCTCCGGCGCGCTCGCGGTGGTAGCTACGAAAAGTTTCCTATCTGCCGTAGAAAGATTGCGCCAGACCAAATCGGCGGGTTAGCGTGACCGAATTGTCAGCGCCCGGACGTCTGCGGCGCGAATCGACGAGACGAAGGAGTCCGAGAGTGGCAAACAGTACGACCCCCCGATTGCGCGTAGCCCTCATCGGCTCGGGCTTCATGGGCGCCGCCCACTCCCAGGCCTGGCGCGTTGCACCCCGATTCTTCGACCTTCCGCTCGCCCCGGAGATGTCGATTCTCGTCGGCCATGATTCCGCGCGAACGACCGCTGCGGCAGAGAAGTTCGGCTGGGCGAACTCATCCACGGACTGGCGACGAGTCGTCGAGAGTCCGGATGTCGACCTCGTCGATATCTGCACGCCGGGGGACACCCATCGCGATATCGCGGTGGCCGCGCTCGCCGCAGGCAAGCACGTGCTGTGCGAGAAGCCGCTTGCGAACACCGTGCCGGAAGCCGAGGAGATGGCTGCGGCAGCAACGGTGGCCGCCGCTGCGGGCATCCGTTCGATGGTCGGATTCAGCTACCGCAGGGTTCCTGCTTTCACCTTCGCGCGGCAGCTTGTTGCCGAGGGCAAGGTCGGTACCGTGCGCCAGGTGCGCGTGCAGTACCTGCAGGACTGGCTGGTCGACGAGAACGGACCGATGACCTGGCGCCTTGACAAGTCCAGAGCGGGATCGGGCTCGCTCGGAGACATCGGCGCACACGCGATCGACATGGCCGAGTTCATCACCGGCAGTCGGATCGAATCGACGAATGGCCTGCTTCATACCTTCGTGACCGAGCGGCCGCTGCTCGGCGAATCGGTCGGCCTTTCGGGGATCGCGAGCGACGAGCGCGGAGTTGTGACCGTCGACGATGTCGCTCTGTTCACCTCGCGGCTGTCGAATGGTGCACTGGCGAGCTTTGAGGCGACGCGATACGCGACGGGTCGTAAGAATGCGTTTCGCGTCGAGATCAGCGGCTCGCGTGGGGCGATCGCCGTCGACCTCGAACGCATGAACGAACTGGAATATTACGACGCAACTTTGCCACACGACCTGCTTGGATTTCGGCGTGTCTACGTGACGGAGCCCGAGCATCCATACATGAGCGCCTGGTGGCCCACCGGACACGCGATCGGCTATGAGCACTCGTTCACCCACCAGGCGAGAGACCTCGTCGTCGCGATTGCGGATGGCGAGCAACCGCGTCCCTCATTCGACGACGGACTCCACGTGCAGCGGGTACTCGCCGCAGTGGAGCAGAGCTCGGATGCCGGCGGCGACTGGCTGCAGGTCGAGTAGAAGCCGGTCGCCTGAAAGACACCCCAAGACCCCCGCAACACCACCACAACACACAAGGAGAAAGCAATGAAGCTTCACAGCACACGAGACGGGGCCGGCCTTTCCCGCCGCACGCGCCGCCTTACTAACGCCGTCCTCGCCATTGGCGCGGTCTCACTCCTTCTCGGCGTCACCGCGTGTTCGAGCAGCGGTTCGACGGGCGGCGGTGCGAACGCCAGCCTCTGGGGCCTCACCGGAGGCGATCAGGACCAGGTCGAAGCACCGTCGCTCAAGGAATGGAACGCGGCGAATCCGAAGCTCAAAATCGACTCGAACTACTTCGCGAATGACGCATACAAGACCAAGATTCGCACGGCGGTCGGCGCGGGCTCCTCGCCAACGATCATCTACAGCTGGGCGGGTGGAACACTCAACTCCTACGTCAAGGCCGGCAAGGTCGTCGACCTGACCGCCGCGACAAACGGGATCAAGAGCAAGTTCCTGCCGTCCGTGTTCGGCCAGGGTGTCGTCGACGGCAAGACCTACGCCGTGCCGATGAACGCGGTCACGCCGATCATGTTCTACTACAACAAAAAAGTCCTCGCGAAGGCAAACATCGATGCGCCGAAGACCTGGGATGACATCCTCGCCGATGTCCCCAAGCTCAAGGCGGTCGGGGTTGCGCCGTTCTCCCTCGCGGGAGGCAGCAAGTGGCCCGAGCTGATGTGGGAGGAATACCTCGTCGACCGCGTCGCGGGACCGGATGCGTTCAACGCCGTGATGGCAGGCAAGGCTGGCTCGTGGTCGGACCCCGGAATCATTCAGGCCAACACCATGATCCAGCAGCTCGTTGACGCGGGCGGCTTCGTCAAGGGCTTCTCGTCTGTAACTGCGGACAGCAATGCGGATGTCGCGCTGCTGTACACGGGCAAGGCAGCCATGATGCTGCAAGGCGCCTGGGTCTACGGCACGTTCAACACGCAGGCCGCGGCCTTCGTCAAGAGCGGTCTCGGCTACACGACGTTCCCCGCGGTTGATGGCGGTAAGGGTGACCCCAATGACATCGTCGGCAATCCGTCCGGGTACTTCTCGGTTTCGTCCGCAGCGACGAAGGCCCAGCAGAAGGCAGCGATCGCGTATCTGACGAAGGGCGTCTTCGATAAGGCGTACACCGACCGCATGATCAAGTCGAGCCAGGTCCCGCCGATCCAGGGGATCGACTCGCAGATCTCTGCAGGTGGAGACTTTGGCACGAGCGTGTACAACCTGACGAAGGCAGCGCCGAACTTCCAAATGTCCTGGGACCAGGCTCTCCCGCCGGCACAGGCCACGGCTCTGCTGACGAACCTCGACCAGTTGTTCAACAAGCAGATCACTCCCCAGCAGTTCTCCGACAACATGAACAAGACGATCGGCCAGTAAGAACAGTGACGACAAACCGCGAGGCCGGTGTGACGAGGAAGACTCGTCACGCCGGCCCCAGCGGCTGGATGGCGGCTCCAGCCCTGGCATTCTTCATCGTCTTCGCCATCCTTCCCCTGCTCGTTGCGCTCTACCTCAGCTTCACCAACTGGGATGCGATCAGTGATCCCGTCTGGGTCGGCTTCGACAACTGGCCAAAGGTGCTCGGTGACCCCGTGACCATCACCGCGCTCCTGCTGAGCCTCAAGATCATCGTCTTCTCGTGGGTGGTGCAGACACCGATCAGCCTGCTTCTCGGAGTATTCACGGCAGGACGCCAGCGCTACCGAGCCATACTCGCGGCAATCTTCTTCCTGCCGCTCATCCTGTCTTCGGCGGCGATCGCGATCGCGTTCAAGGCGATCCTTGATCCGAACTTCGGCCTCGGGGCCTCGCTTGGTCTCCCGTTCCTGAACCAGGACTGGCTTGGTGACCAAAACCTCATCCTGTACGTCGTGGTCTTCATCATCGCGTGGCAGTTCGTGCCGTTCCACACGCTGATCTATCAGGGCGGTGTTCGGCAGATTCCCGCTTCGCTCTACGAGGCTGCGGAGATCGACGGCGCAAATCGATGGCAGCAGTTCTGGTCGATCACGCTTCCACAGCTGCGGTACACGATCGTGACATCCTCGACGCTCATGGTGGTCGGGTCGCTCACCTACTTCGACGTGATCTTCGTGCTGACCGCCGGCGTGCCCGGGTCCGGTATCCGAATTCTGCCGATCGACATGTACATCACCGGATTCTCGGCCAACCAGATGGGCCAGGCGAGCGTCATCGCGATCATGTTGTGCGTCATCGGGCTCGTCCTCGCGCTCGGGCTCACCAAGTTCAGCGGATTCACCAAGATGACCAGCCAGCAGGAGGGACTGTGATGACGACGGCAGCCACGCGACGCGGGAGCAGCGCCCGCCACCGTCCCAATGTGCTCGCCGGAGTCGGAGGATTCGTCTGGCTCGCGATCATCATCATCCCGATCTACTACATCGTGATCACCAGCGTTCGGCCGCAGGCCGGCTTCTTCTCGAGCAACCAGCTGATCCCGGCCGCGGATTCCAATCTCGACCAGTACGCCCTCGTTCTGCAGAGCGACTTCTTCCTGTACCTGGCGAACAGCGTGATCATCACGGTGATCAGCGTCGTTGTCACCGTGCTTGTCTGCATCATGGCGGCGTATGCCATCGTGCGCTCGAATACCCGGTTCGTTCGAGCGACCTTCGGATTGTTCCTGCTCGGGCTCGCCATCCCGCTCCAGGCGACGATTATTCCGCTGTTTTACATGCTGAGTAAGGCCGGGCTGTACGACACGCTCGCCGCGCTCATCCTGCCGTCGATCGCCTTCGCAATTCCGCTTACGGTGCTGATCCTTGCGAACTTCATCAGGGACATCCCGAAGGAGCTCTTCGAGTCGATGAAGGTCGATGGCACGTCGAACTGGCGGATGTTGTTCTCGCTCGTCATCCCCTTGTCGCGTCCAGCGATTGTCACCGTCGGCCTCTACAACGCGCTCGGCGTATGGAACGGATTCCTGTTCCCCCTGATCCTCACCCAGAGTCCCGACAAGCGCGTCCTCCCGCTGTCGTTGTGGACATTCCAGGGACAGTTCAGCGTCAACGTCCCCGCAGTGCTCGCCGCGGTCGTGTTGTCGACGCTGCCCGTATTCGTGCTCTACGTCTTCGGCCGCCGACAACTCGTCAGCGGCATGACAGCCGGCTTCAGTAAGTAACGTGAAGCGACGATAATCGCTCACAAGGAAGGTTCCATGAATACCCCTTCGTCTCCGGACGCGACTCGCAACGCACTCATCGTTCGCGGCGGTTGGGACGGTCATATGCCCGTCGAGACCACCGAGTCCTTCATTCCGTTCCTCACGCAGCACGGGTTTGCGGTGCGGGTTGAGGAGTCGCCCGCCGTGTACACGGATGCCGGGTACATGGCGACCGTCGACCTCGTGCTTCAGATCAACACGATGTCGACGATAGAGAAGGCCGAGTTCCTCGGACTGCAGACCGCGGTCCTGAACGGCACCGGGCTTGCGGGATGGCACGGCGGAATCGCTGACTCCTATCGAGACGAGGCCGACTATCTCCACATGATCGGCGGCCAGTTCGCGCATCACGCGGGCAAGGATCCGAAGGATCGAACCGGCGAGCAGTCAGACAACTACATCCCGTACACGGTGCACATGACCGAACTCGGCAAGATCCATCCGATCACGAGGGGTATCGCCGATTTCGAACTCGTGTCTGAGCAGTACTGGGTTCTGAGCGACGAGTACAACGACGTGCTGGCGACCACGACCCAATCCGTTCGTCCGTGGGACCCGTGGAATCGACCGGTCACCGCGCCGGCGATCTGGACCCGGCAGTGGGGTAAGGGGCGCATCTTTGTGTCGGCGCCCGGGCACCGCCTGGAGATCACCGACGATCCCAACGTCCACACGATCATTGAAAGGGGCCTCCTGTGGGCAGCCCGCTAACCTTCGGAATCGTCGGCGTCGGCAAGATCAGCGAACAGTATTTCGCGTCGCTTCCCGCTCTTCCGGGCATCCGGCTCATCGCCGTTTCGGACATGAACGAGGCGCGAGCGGCAGAGGTCGCTGCCGAGCAGGGGGTCGAAGCGCTGTCGGTGGATGCGTTGCTGGCCGACGACCGCATCGAGGCCGTGCTCAACCTGACGATCCCGGCCGCGCACGTTGACATTGACACCCGAGCGCTCCGGGCCGGCAAGCACGTGTTCGGCGAGAAGCCACTGGCCCTCGCACCAGCGGATGCGGTCGAGATGCTCGCGCTCGCCGAGAACACCGGCCTCCGGGTCGGATCCGCACCCGACACCGTACTCGGCACTGGCGTGCAGACGGCCCGTGCCGTGCTCGACGCGGGGACGATCGGCACCGCAGTCGGAGCGGCCGCGTTCTGGGCGGCACCGGGCCACGAACGCTGGCACCCCGCGCCACAGTTCTACTACCAGCCCGGCGCGGGCCCGCTCTTCGACATGGGCCCGTACTACCTGACGACCCTTGTGACGCTTCTCGGGCCTGTCGTTCGGGTGTCCGGCGCTGTTGGGCGGTCGACACGCGAGCGCGAGGTGGCGACTGGGCCTCTCGCCGGCACCCCGATCGATGTCGAAGTCGACACCCACATCAATGCAATTCTCGAACACCAGTCGGGCGTCAGTTCGACGGTCACCATGAGTTTCGAGGTGTGGGAATCGCGCGTCCCCGGCATCGAGGTATTCGGCACGAAGGGCACGCTCGCGGTGCCGGATCCGAATCGGTTCTCCGATCCGGTCGCGGTCTGGACCGAAGCAGCCGGGGCTTGGGAAGACGTGCCGATCATGGCCGGATACGCGGATGCCGGTCGCGGTTACGGACTTGCGGACATGGCAACCGCCATCCGCACGAATCGACCGCATCGGGCATCAGGGGCCGTCGCGTTCCATGTGCTCGAAATCATGGATGGCATCCTCCGCGCGGGCACGGAGCATCGCGTCGTCGAGATGACGAGCTCGATGGAGCGTCCGGCCCCCGTTCCGCTGGGCGCGACACCGGACAGCTGGTGATTATCCGGTAACGTCCATAGCGCACGGCTCAAGGAAGGCGGGACGCCATGACCACGGGAGATCCCGACTACCGGGACACCGGTCTCGAGTTCCCGGCTGACTTCCTGTTCGGCTCGGCGACGGCCGCGTACCAGGTGGAGGGCGCGGTTCGCGAGGATGGCCGCGGCCAGTCCATCTGGGACACGTTCAGCCACACCCCCGGCCGTATTCAGGGCGGCGACACCGGCGACGTTGCGGACGACCACTATCACCGCGTGAACCACGACCTCGACCTGATGGCTCGAATGGGCCTCGAGGCGTACCGGTTTTCGATCGCGTGGCCGCGCATCCAGCCCACGGGGGCAGGCAAGGTCAACGACGCGGGAATGGGGTTCTACTCGCGGCTCGTCGACGGGCTATTGGCCCGCGGCATCCGTCCGATCGCGACGCTGTACCACTGGGATCTTCCGCAGGAGCTCGAGGATGCGGGCGGCTGGACCAATCGCGACACCGCCTATCGGTTCGCGGAGTACGCGTCGATCATGGGCGATGCGCTCGGGGATCGGGTGGCCGCGTGGACCACTCTCAACGAGCCGTGGTGCTCGGCTTTCCTCGGCTATGCCGCTGGCGTGCACGCGCCGGGACGCACGGATGACGTCGCCGCGCTCACCGCGGTGCATCACTTGAATCTCGCGCACGGTCTCGCGATCAGCGAGTTGCGCCGCGCTGCGAGCAAGCCGGATGCGGAACTGTCGGTCACGCTCAACTTTCAGGTGCTGCGGGGAAGCGATTCGACTTCGACCGAGGCCATTCGTCGCATCGACGCGCTCGCCAACCGCGCGTTCACTGGCCCGATGTTGCACGGCGCGTATCCGCAAGACCTGCTCGAAGACACGGCCGGCATCACCGACTGGTCGTTTGTCCGTGGGGGTGACCTCGAGCAGATTCACCAGCCACTCGACTTCCTCGGCGTCAACTACTACTCGGCGAACACCGTTCGGATGCGGGCGAGTCGCGCCGGCGCTTCGCCGACCGACGCCCACTCGCCATGGCCCGGCAGCCGCGCGGTCGAGTTCGTCGATGAACCCGGAGAGCGCACGTCGATGGGGTGGACCATCAACCCGGATGGGCTCGAGGACCTGCTTGTTGCCCTCGCCGCCGAGTTCCCGACTCTTCCGCTGCTGATCACCGAGAACGGCGCATCGTTCGACGACGTGGAGATCGACGGTCGCATTCATGACTCCCGTCGCATCGATTACCTGCAGCGCCACTTCACGGCAGCGCATCGGGCGCGCGCCCGTGGCGCAAACGTGCGCGGTTATCTGGTCTGGTCGTTCCTGGACAACTTCGAGTGGAGCTTTGGCTTCTCGAAACGGTTCGGGCTCGTTCACATCGACTTCGAAAGCCAGGAACGCACGGTCAAAGACAGCGGCCTCTGGTTCGGCGAGCTGATCGCCACCCGGCAGCTTCCGCGGGTTGCCGAGCGATGACGACATCCACGGACGGCCGAGGAAACAGTGAGGTACGTCGCCACAATCTCTCGATCGTCCTGCGACAGGCTCATGAATCTCAGGGCATTCCGCGGTCGACGCTGACGCGGCGAACGGGTCTCAACCGATCCACCATTGCGGCACTGGTCGGTGAACTCGTCGATCGGGAGCTCATCGTTGAGGCCGAACCGGACGCGAGCAACCAGGTGGGCAGGCCCAGTCCTCTGGCGCTGCCCGGTCCACGGGCTGTCGGGATTGCGATCAACCCGGAGGTCGATGCAGTCACTATCGCTGTGGTCGGACTCGGCGGTCGCGTGCTGAAGCGAGTACGAAGGCCCACCGCATCCGTTCCGAGCGTCGCGGAGGCGATCGAGATCAGCGCCGGCGCTGTGGCCGAACTCGCCGCCGAATTCGGCTCGGACCACACGATCGTCGGCATCGGCGTCGCCGTCCCAGGGCTCGTGCGCGCGCGTGACGGGCTCGTGCGACTTGCGCCTCACCTCGGCTGGCACGACCAGCCGTTCGCCGAATTGCTTGAGCGGGCAACCGGGTACCGGGTTCGCGCGGCCAATGACGCGAGCGTTGGCATCCTTGCCGAGAGCACTTTCGGCGCAGGCAGGGGCGTGGCCGACCTGATCTACCTCAACGGGGGCGCGAGCGGCATCGGCGGGGGAATCATGGCTTCCGGCCGAGTACTCGGCGGGGCAGACGGTTACGCCGGTGAGTTCGGTCACACCCTGGTGAACAGCAACGGAGCACTCTGTCACTGTGGCGCGGTGGGATGCCTCGAGACCGAGGTGCGCCGCGACCGGCTTCTCGCACTCGTTGGGCTGTCGGATGCCGATGGAGACGAATTTGAGGCAGCGCTCCTCGCGTCGCGGTCGCCCGAACTCCAGCGAGAAGTGTCGCGACAGCTGGACTATCTCGCCGTGGCTCTTCGGAACGCGATTAACACCCTCAATCCCAGCAAGGTCGTGCTCGGCGGTTTCCTCAGCTCGCTCTACGCGGTCGCACCGGACTACCTCGATGCGCTGCTGGGAGCGCCGTCGCTCACGGCATCGCGCGAGTCGATCAGCATCGGGCGCGCTCAACTGGGCGCCAACCTGCTCATGATCGGGGCCGGCGACCTCGCGTTTGAAAGCGTGCTCGACGACCCGGGTTCGTTCGGGACAATCCGGACTCCTCCGGAACACTAGGCTGAATCATCGCCATTCGATCCTCTTTCCCTGGACCAATTACTTGACAACAGTCGTTCATCCTGGTGACTCGCTCTCGGGTCGCCAGCGCCTCGTTTATGTGCTCGTTCTCGGCGCGCTCACCGCGCTTGGTCCGTTCACCATCGACATCTACCTTCCGTCGCTGCCGCTCGTGCAGTCCGACTTCGGGGTCTCGGTCTCGGCCGTGCAAATCACGCTCAGCGCCACGATCATCGGATTCGCGCTCGGCCAGCTCATCGTCGGACCGTGGAGCGACAAGGTGGGCCGCCGTCTTCCCCTGATCATCGCCACGGCGGTGCACGTGGTCGCGAGCATCAGTGTGGCGCTGAGCCCGAGCATCGAATGGCTCGTCGTTGGCCGCGTACTCCAGGGTTTCGGGGCGGCAGCGGGAGGAGTGGTCGCGGCCGCGACTGTGCGCGACCTGTTTGGCGGCTACCCGCTGGTACGGATGCTCTCCCGCCTCGCCCTCGTGTCGGGGCTGGCGCCCGTCATCGCGCCGCTCGCCGGATCCACGCTGCTGCTGATCATGCCGTGGCGGGGCATCTTCATCGTGCTCGCGGTCTACGGGCTGCTGGTCGTTATCGCGTCGTTCCTGTTCATCGTCGAGACGCTGCCGCCGGAGCGTCGCATCGAGGCCGGACACTCGAGCGCGAGACAGCGGTATCACGCGCTGTTCACCGACCGACAGTTCGTCGGGATCGCGATCGTCGGTGGGATGATCTTCACCGGACTGTTCGGCTATCTTGCCTCGTCGCCATTCCTGTTCCAGGAGCACTACCACTTTGATACCCAGCAATATGGGCTGCTCTTCGCGATCAACTCCGTCGGCATCATCATCGGGGTGCAGTCGAGCTCCCGACTCGCGAAGTATTTCGGACCGCAATGGATCGTCGCAATCGCGACGGGCGTGATGCTCACGGCGGCGATCGTGATCGTCGTGCTCGACCTGTTCAACGTCGGACTCCTTGGCGTGCTGATTCCGCTGTGGTTCTTCATTTGCTCCTGCGGGTTCTGTTTCCCCTGCGTGCAGGTGCTCGCCCTCGCTCATCACGGCAAGGAAGCCGGCACCGCCGCGTCGCTGCTTGGGGCGGTGAACTTCGGGCTAGCCGGGCTGATTTCGCCCGTTGTCGGGTTGTTTGGCGTGAGCACCGCGATCCCGATGGGCGGGTTGATGATCTGCACCTCGATCGTGGCTATCGCGGCGCTCTGGCTGGTAGTGCGCCCCAAAACGGTTCCCGCTTTGGCTCGCTAACGCGCGTCAGGTCGTTCAACGTTGTAATGTGCCTTATCTGGCCCGGATCGGGCGATGGGACGGACGGGGCAGCGCGTGGCGATCACAATGCACGACGTTGCGAAACTCGCCGGTGTTTCGATAAAAACCGTCTCGAACGTCATCAACGACTATCCCTATCTGCGCGCAGAAACTCGCCAACGGGTGCTCGATGCGATCGACAAACTGGGCTATCAACCCAACCTTTCAGCGCGTGGGCTGCGCTCCGGGCGCACGGGTGTCATCAGCCTGATCATTCCCGACCTGCGGAACGCCTATTTCGCAGAGCTCGCGGACTCCGTGATGCGGGCGGCGGCTTCTGACGGCCTCGCCGTGCTGATCCAGCAGGTCGGCGGTCTGCGCGCGGCCGAACTGGAAGCTCTTCATGGCCCGCGAATGACCAACGTCGACGGCATCCTGTACAGCGTGCTCGCGCTCGACGACAACGATGTCGACCAGTTGGATATCCCCACTCCGCTGGTTCTGCTCGGCGAACGAATCTTCAACGGCCCGACCGATCACGTGACGATGCACAACATCGAAGGCGTCAAGGCGGCGACTGAACATCTCCTGTCGCTCGGGCGTCGGCGTCTTCTGGCGTTTGGCGCGCACCCGGGTGAGGTTATCGGTTCGGCTGGGCTCCGCCTCACGGGCTACCGCCAGGCGCTCGACGACGCGGGCATCCCCTTCGATCCGCGACGGGTCGTAAATGTGGGCAACTGGCACCGGTCCGACGGCGCGGCGGCGATGCGCGAGTTCCTGGCGAAGGGCGTCGAATTCGACGGGGTGGTCGCGTTCAACGACTCGATCGCTCTCGGCGCGATGCGCGTGATGCAGGAAGCCGGCATCCGGATTCCGGCGGACGTTGCAGTGATCGGGTTCGACGACATCGACGAAACGCGCTACACGCTTCCGACGCTGTCGACCATCAGCCCCGGAATGGAGGAGATCGCGACGGTTGCGGTGCGATTCCTTCGCGAACGCATCGAACGCGGTGCGCGCGCGATCCCGCCGCGCGAGTACCTCGCGAACTTCTCGGTCATTCAACGAGAGTCGTCCGCGCTCTAACCGACGAACATTTTCGCGATTGTTGCAATTCGGGCACGCTGCTTGACATGCCCATTCTCGCTCTGCATGATGTTCCTACAACGTTTACCTACAACGTTGTACAAACGGGAATCCCTTTCATCGTTTAGCGATGTCGAGAGGAGACCACGGCGAATCGAGGAGGATTCGAGCATGACACTGGCCCCCAGTGCTTCACACACGTATCCCCGTTCGGTGCCCGTCACGCGGGCTTGCCGGCATCTCCCTTCGAAGCGATGAAATCGCTGCCGCGCCTGTGCGCAACGCGGTTCCACAGCTCCACTTTTTGACAATGAAGTCCACCCACATTGAAGGGAAACACAGTGAAGAGAAACGCACTGGTCGCGTCGATCGCCGCGATCGCACTGGCCGGCCTCCTGGCCGCCTGCAGCGGAGGCGGAAGCGGCACCGACGCCAAAGGCACGAGCCCGAAGCTCACGAGCTGCTCGAACAAATACGTCTATCCGAAGGCTCCCCAGGTCTCGGTCTGGGGCTGGTACCCCAACATGAAGCTCGTCGTCGACAACTTCAACAAGCTTCACAAGGACGTGCAGATCTGCTGGAACAACGTCGGACAGGGTGGTGACGAATACACGAAGGTTCAGACCGCGATCTCGGCCAAGAAGGGTCTGCCAGACGTCGTCATGCTCGAGGCCGATCACCTTGCGACCTACGAGATCCAGGGTGCTCTCGTCGACATCAGCAAGTACGGGGCCAACAAGGTCAAGGGCAACTTCAGCGAAGGTGCCTGGAACGACGTGTCCGGAGCCGGCGGCGCTGTGTATGCAGCACCAGTCGACGGTGGTCCGCTCGCGATGATCTACCGCACCGACGTCTTCAAGAAGTACGGCATCACGACTCCTCCAACAACCTGGGATGAGTACGCCGCAGACGCCAAGAAGGTCAAGGATGCGGGCGGGCCACTCTTCGGCGATTTCGGCGCTAATGTGCCAGCACTGACCATGGCGCTCCAGATCCAGAAGGGTGCGAACCCCTTCACGTACGACGCTGCCAAGAAGACGATCAAGATCAACCTCAACGACCAGCCGTCGAAGGATGTTCTCGACTACTGGGCGGGCCTCGTCAAGGACAAGCTGGTCGGTACGGCTGACCAGTTCACGACGGACTACATCTCGGGCGTGGTGAGCGGCAAATACGCGACCTATGTCTCCGCCGCCTGGGCTCCCGGTTACCTCACCGGTGCCGGAGTCGGCAAGGGATCGTCTTCGGGTGTCTGGGCTGTTGCCCCGCTGCCGCAGTGGGACGCCTCAAGCCCGGTCCAAACCAACTGGGGTGGCTCGGCATTCGCTGTGACGTCGCAGGCGACGGACAAGAAGCTGGCGGCAGAAGTTGCACTCGGAATCTACGCAGACCCCGCGTCGCTCAAGGATGGCTGGACCAACCAGGTCATCTTCCCGCTCAACCAGTCGATCCTGAAGTCGTCGGCATTCCTCGACAACAAGTCGGCATTCTTCAGCGGCCAGACCGCCAACAAGGATGTCTACGTGCCGGCAGAGAATGCCTACAAGGGAATCAACTACAGCCCGCTGACCGTGTACTTCTACGCGCAGCTTCAGGCACAGTCAGCCCTCATCAACCAGGGCAAAATCACGGGATCGCAGGCCGCCGACGCGGTTCAGGCGAGCCTCGAGAAGTATGCGCAGAGCCAGGGCTTCACGGTACAGAAGTAGCCCTTCCTTAGATTGCGCCTGAGGGTGGAGACTCGGCCCGGGAGCACCTGCTCCCGGACCGGGTTCCCCGCCTCTCCAACCACAAGCCACCTCATTCAGAACAGGGACGTCGAATGGCAAACGCAGACGCTGCGCTGGCGAGCAAGCCGGTGCGCACCACCGGCCCATCGGGCGCCGGCAGCTATAAGAAGAGGAGCAAGTTGCGAGAGCAACGCCGCGGCCGGGTGGGATGGCTATTCATCGCACCGTTCGCCGTCGTGTTCGTCGTCTTCCTCGTGGCTCCACTCCTGTACGCGTTCTACCTGAGCCTGTACAGCAAGGGTCTCGCGACGGGGACGACCTTCACCGGTATCGACAACTATGTGAAGGCGTTCCAGGACCCCTCGTTCCAAAAGGGTGTGGGCTTCGTGATCTCCTTCGCCGTTGTCCTGATCCCCGTGCAGATGATCATCTCGCTCGCGATCGCTCTTGTGCTCGATGCGATCACCACGATGTTCACGCGGTTCGCCCGGCTCATGATCTTCCTTCCGTACGCGGTGCCGGCCGTCATCGGCGCGCTGATGTGGGGCTTCCTCTACAGCCCGACCTTCGGGCCGCTGCAGCAGATCTTCAGTCTGGTTGGCGCATCGGCGCCGTTCCCTCTCAGTCCGGACAATGTCTTCTTCGGACTGATGAACGTGGTGACCTGGCAATGGGCCGGCTATTACATGATCATCATCTACGCGGCGTTGCGGGGCATCGACCCCACCATCTACGAGGCGGCGAAGATCGACGGCGCGAACTCCTGGCAGGTCGCGTTCCGCATCAAGGTGCCGCTCGTCTCATCCGCGCTCGTGCTCATCCTCGTCTTCGCCCTGATCGGAACCCTGCAGTTCTTCACCGAACCCAAGATTCTGACGCTCGTGTCAAACGGCACGATCACGCCGGACTTCACCCCAAACATCTACGCGTACAACCAGGCGTTCTCGTACTCGAACTTCAACTACGCCTCGGCGCTGTCGTTCGCACTCGGCATCGTCGTCTTCATCTGCGTGTACATCTTTCTCTTCTTCACTCGTAAGCGCGGGGGCTTCCTCTCATGACGACAGCACGCATCGCCGCACCGTCGGCCGCGACCACGCGCTATTCGCGTGTGCCAAAGGGCCAGGGCCCAGGCCGCCGGGTGTTGCCGTACCTGTTTCTCGGTGCGCTCATCATCTACTTCCTCATCCCCATCTGGTGGCTGGTCGTCGCCAGCACGAAGAACGTTGGTGGCTTGTTCAACGGAAGCGCGGGGGCGCTCTGGTTCGACAAGGACTTCGCGTTCGGATCGAACCTCGCCGACCTGTTCACCTACAACGACGGCATCTACCTGCAGTGGCTGGGCAACTCGCTCGGCTACGCGTTCGCCGGCGGATTCGGAGCGACAATCCTCGCGGTCCTCGCGGGCTACGGCTTCGCGAAGTTCCGATTCCGTGGTCGTCGAGTGTTCTTCTCGGTGCTGCTCGGCTCCGTGATGGTGCCACTCACGGCGCTGGTGATCCCCACGTTCGTGCTGCTTTCGGAGTTGAACCTCACCGACACGATCTGGGCGGTCATCCTGCCGTCATTACTCAACCCGTTCGGCGTCTACCTGATGCAGGTCTATGCCACAGACGCCGTGCCCGATGAACTGCTCGAGGCGGCGCGAATCGACGGGGCGGGCGAGTTCCGCACGTTCCTTCAGGTCGCATTCCCGCTGATGCGTCCAGCGTTCGTCACCGTGCTGCTCCTCTCGATCGTCGGCACCTGGAACAACTACTTCCTGCCGCTCGTCATGCTCCAGAACACCAGACTGTTCCCGATAACGGTCGGTATCGGCCTCTGGGAGGGACAGGCATCCGCCAACAACGGCGGTGGACAGTCGCTCTGGGGTCTCATCATCATCGGGTCGCTCGTCTCGGTCGTCCCGCTCGTAATCGCGTTCCTCTCTCTCCAGAAGTATTGGCAGGGCGGCCTCTCGATCGGCAGCCTCAAGTAGACCGTTTCTCCAGCCCCTTTTTCAGTTCTAACCGAAAGCGAACCATGCCTAACGCCTACCTCACACTCGACCCTCACTTCACCGTTGGCGGGGTGAATCGCAGGCTCTTCGGGTCGTTCGTCGAACACCTCGGTCGTTGTGTCTACGACGGACTCTACGAACCCGAACACCCCACCGCCGACGCCGAGGGCTTCCGCGAGGATGTCCTCGAGCTGGTTCGCGAACTCGGAGTGTCGACCATCCGTTACCCGGGCGGCAACTTTGTCTCCGGGTTCCGCTGGGAAGACGCGATCGGCCCGAAGGACGAGCGTCCGGCGCGACTGGACCTGGCCTGGCACTCGATCGAGACCAACCACGTCGGTATCGACGAGTTCGCCAGCTGGGCCGAGAAGGCCGGCAGCGAATTGATGTACGCGGTGAACCTCGGGACGCGTGGCGTGCAGGAGGCGCTGGACGTTCTCGAGTACACCAACATCCGGTCTGGCACGAAACTGTCGGATGCCCGCATCGCGAATGGCCGCGTCGAGCCTTACGGCGTCGCGATGTGGTGCCTTGGAAACGAGATGGATGGCCCGTGGCAACTCGGGCACCGCAGCGCCGACGATTACGGCAAGCTCGCATCCCAGACAGCAAAGGCGATGCGGCAACTCGACCCGTCTCTCGAGCTCGTCGCCTGCGGAAGCTCGAGTGCGCAGATGCCGACCTTCGGGGCGTGGGAGCACACCGTGCTCGAGCACACTTACGAAGACGTTGACTTCATTTCCTGTCACGCCTACTACGAGGAGATTGACGGCGACACTGGGAGCTTCCTCGCGTCATCGGTCAACATGGACCACTTCATCGAGTCGGTGGTCGCAACCGCGGACGCCGTCGGTGCGTCGCTCAAGAGCAAGAAGAAGATCAACATCTCGTTCGACGAATGGAACGTCTGGTACGTCAGCCGCTACCACAACGTCGACAAGATCACCGATATCGAGTCCTGGCCGATCGCCCCGCGACTGCTCGAGGACAGCTACTCGGTGGTCGACGCGGTGGTGGTCGGAAATCTGCTCATCTCGCTGCTCAAGCACGCGGATCGCGTCACCTCGGCGTCACTGGCGCAGCTCGTCAACGTCATCGCCCCGATCATGACCGAGCCGGGGGGAGCAACCTGGCGCCAGACCACCTTCTTCCCGTTTGCGCTCACCTCGCGCCTCGCGGTCGGCTCGGCCCTCGAAGTCAAACTCGAGTCGGATAGCTACGACACCAAGGTTTACGGCGAGGTCAGCACGGTGGATGCCGTCGCTACCCACGACGCGGAGAATGGCAAGACCGCGATCTTCCTCGTGAATCGTTCTCAGGATGCGCCAACGACTGTCACCATCGATGTGAGCCACCTCGGCGATGTGTCGATCACCGAGACGCACACTCTTGCCGACGACGACATCTATGCCAGGAACACCCTGGACGACCAGGAGCGTGTCGGGCTCAAACCGAACGAGACGGCCGCGATTGTGGACGGCAAACTCACGATCGAACTCCCCGCGGTCTCGTGGACGGCGATCGCGCTCGCCCGATGAGATGACTCGCCTCAGCTGATTGATTGTTACCGTGAGGGAATGACGCGGCGTAGCAACGACGAGCAGGGCAGCGCGGAGACTGCGGAGACCGCGCGACGCGTCACCCATCACTGGCCGCTCTACAGCGGCATCGTCGCGGTCATCGCCGTGGTTGCTCTGGGAGCGCTCATCGCGCTGCGCGATGGCAATCTGCCGTTCACGTTCGACACCAGCTGGGCGGACGAGCTCGCAGAGCATCGCACCGCTTTCTGGACCATTCCGGCACTGGTGATGAACAACATCGGCGGGGGATTGATCGGGGTGTTCATCGTTCCGGTGCTGATCGTTGTCGCGCTTTGCATCGCGCGACGATTCTGGGCCGCGCTGTACTTCGCGATTGCGAGCGCAGTTAGCGCCGGCCTCGTACAGCTCCTCAAGAACCTGTACGAGAGGCCCCGGCCGACCGACATCCTCGTGCCGGCTGACCTCGGTTCATTCCCTTCCGGCCACACCGCCAACGCAGCGACGATGGCGGTCGTGCTCGGATTTGTGCTGCAGCGGTACTGGGTGTGGATCGCCGGCGCGATCTACACGATCGCAATGCTGCTGAGCCGCACCTATCTCGGTGCGCACTGGCTGAGCGATACTCTCGGCGGTCTCGTTCTCGGGGCTGCCATCGCGGTCATCGTCTGGACGCCGCTTGCTACACGGTTGCACGATGAGCGCGAGCGCCGAAAATCGGCCGCATCGAAACGCGCCCCAAACGGATAGCTTTGACGCATGAGAATCCTGCTGGTCGGTGCCGGCGGCGTCGGTGACGCCATTGCCAAGATCGCGGCCCGTCGCGACTTCTTCGAATTGATGGTCGTCAGCGACTACGACCTCGCCCGTGCCACACGAACGGTGGAGTGGGTCGAGGCCAACACCCCAAGCGGTCCCGGAACCACGGGCCTCGAGAACGGGCGTTTCGTGGCGGCCAGGATCGATGCATCCGATCCCGACAACGTGGCAGAGGTCGTTCGCGAACACACCATCACGCACGTCATGAACGCGGTCGAACCGAAGTTCGTTCCGACGATCTTTGCCGGCGCGCTTGCGGGCGGTGCCGACTACCTCGACATGGCGATGAGCCTTTCGGAGCCGCATCCGACGAATCCGCACGAAGAGACCGGCGTCAAACTCGGCGACGACCAGTTCGCGCAGGCGCCCGACTGGGAGACCGCCGGCCGCCTGGCACTGGTGGGAATGGGCGTCGAACCCGGCCTCTCGGATGTCTTCGCACGCTACGCCGCGGACCACCTGTTCAGCGAGATCGACGAGCTGGGAACGCGGGATGGCGCCAACCTGGTCGTGAGGGATGAAGCCGGTAACGAGATCTTCGCGCCATCCTTCAGTATCTGGACCACGATCGAGGAGTGTCTCAACCCGCCCGTGATCTGGGAGAAGGACCGGGGCTGGTACACGACGGCGCCCTTTAGCGAGCCGGAGGTCTTCGTCTTCCCCGAGGGTCTCGGCCCTGTCGAGTGCGTGAACGTCGAGCACGAAGAGGTGCTGCTCATGCCGCGCTGGGTTGCCGCGAACCGCGTCACCTTCAAGTACGGCCTTGGCGACGAGTTCATCGGAATCCTGAAGACTCTCAACCAGCTCGGGCTGGACAAAACCGAGCCCGTGCGAGTTCGGTCGGAGGGCGGACCCGTCTGGGTCGCGCCGCGCGACGTCGTCGCTGCGGGCCTGCCCGATCCCGCAACGCTCGGGCCACGGATGACCGGTAAGACTTGCGCAGGGCTCTGGGTAACCGGGAAAGGACTCGACGGCAAGCCGCGCGAGGTTTACCTGTACCACGTGGCTGATAACGAATGGACGATGACTGAGTACGAATCCCAGTGCGTTGTCTGGCAAACCGCGCTCAATCCGGTCATAGCACTCGAGATGCTCGCCACCGGAGCGTGGTCGGGTAAGGGCGTGCTCGGCCCGGAAGCGTTCGACGCCAAACCGTTCCTCGACCTCATGGCCCGCCCGGTGAACGCTGGCGGATACGGCCAGTCGTGGGGGCTAGAGGACCGGCTCGCCTAGCTGGCGCGCTCGAACCAGTAGCGGCTGCGGGGGTACGTCTCGAAGAACTCCTGCGCAATCAACGGGTCATCGTGGGAGCGCACCTCGACGCCGACCGCGCAAGCCAGCGAGTCCAGATCCTTGCTGTGCCAATACCCGCCTCGCATCCGGAACAGGCACCTGCCCTCCGCGTCCAGCGCGACAAACTGGACGCTCGAGTCGGACGAATGGCGGCTGTACATGCGAGCGAGTACGACACGACGGATGTCCGCGAGTTTCACCGACACGAGCGGGCTGAAGATGCCGTTGCCGATGAGCGAATCCCCGGTGATTGCCACGAATACGTTCAGTTGCCTTACAAGTGCCGCGACGCTGAATGCCGTCAGGACGAGGTCAACCGCGACGATCCATTTCCACGCGCCGTTCAATGGGTCGTACCAGACGAGCACTAGCGAGATCGGAATCATGATGACTGCGATGACCACAACACCGGTGACCGAAAGCGACAGCTTTGGGCGCACCCGAACAACGTACCTGATCCCCATCACCCCTTCGTCGTCGGTACAAGACTAAGCTGTCCACCCGAGCAAAGTTGGCCGTCGCGTGATGAGCTTTCGCTGAGCGCAACCTGCAGTCGATCATCCGACGCAGGCCAAAGTATCGGCAGTTCGACTTCGCCGGTCGCAATCACGTGGAGGTTTCAAACAGCTCACGTCGGTTCAGCCAGGCCAGATACTCGCGCGCGAACTTGGCGGCATCGGCCGCGTCCTCGTCCGAGTTCTCGTACGTGTCGTCCTCGTCGAAGACATCGTCGAGGTCGACCATCGGATCAGATCGCTACGACTAGGCCGTCGTTAGGTCACGTCGAACGTTCGCAACGGCCGGAGTGGCCGGATCCTCGACGCTACCGCGACTCACGAACAAGAGCAGAATGCCAATTATCCCGAGGCGGCCGATGAGTTCGACCGCGTCAACCGGGAAGATCACCACGACGCTCAGGCTCACGATCTGAAGAAACATGACCAGTCCGCCGTAGGAGATGAGCGCCATCGCGGAAAGGCCGGCGGTGAGAGCAATCGTGCGGCGCAGAGTGGCTCGGCGACTGAATCCAAAAGCGATGATCGCAAGCGCCAGGGCGATCCCGACGACGACCCAAATGGTCAGCACCTGCGAGACCATCAGTTCAGCTTGCGCTTTGAGCACGAGCCACTGGGCGTGCTCGGCCCGGTTCGCCTTAGTGATCGGCTCCACCCACAGCGGAGGTTTTCGCGAAGCCCAGCGTGCAAACTCGTCGAATGAGCACGCTGCGACCAAAGCCGCAAACACCACCCCGGCAATGATCGAACGGCGGAGGCGCACCGGGCGAGCGATGGTGTGAGCGACACTGACCTGGCGGTACAACCGCCAGGCGAGCGCTGCTGACAGGACAACGAGCAGGCCGCCGACGGCGTAAGTGAGGGCTCCTGCGGTGAGCCATTCACTGCTCCAGCTGGGATTCAGATTGTCGATAGGCGTGCGCAGGAACGGGAGGTAGCTCGCGACGGCGAGGAGCGTCACCATTTCACGTTCGCGTCGTGACGCCGTCCGGGACGCCATCGCCATGATGAAGGCCACGAGAGGAACAATCACCACCCACGAGATCAGCGGTGTCGATGCGATGGAGGCCGTTTCTGTGAACGTGCTTCCGTCGGTCACGGGCACGAGCGTCGCGTACTCGCTCAGCGAGACAATCGCAGCGCTGAACGCCAACGCAACCGACATTCTCGGCGACGTGACCCGAAACCAACGCGGCGTCGGGCGCTGAACAGTAACCGCGAATCTGAGGGCGCCGTTAGAAATCTCAGATTCCGGGATGTCGAGGACGGCGGCATCCCGCATCTCGCCGGTCCATTGCTCGCTGTACCGTTCACGCGAACGCTTCGGAAGCAGCGCAACCGCGAGGCGCACGGTGCGGTTCCCCTCGCGGCTCATGCCGTCACCGCGCGAGCTGCGATGTTGCGAGCAGGTGTGGCAACGCGAGAGCGCGCTGCGAATTCTTCGATCGCTGAGGATGCCGCCGCGCCGCCCTCTTCGGTCAACTCGTAATACCGACGACGAGGGCCAGACCGCGAGTCGTCCGAATCCCATGAGGAGGTCACCCAGCCGAGCGACTCGAGGCGCTCCAGGATGGGGTACACGGTGCCGGCAGGACGGCCGCTCGACTTGATGACGAGCAAACCCCAGCTGGGGTCCGGCGATTCGGCAAGTACTCGAAGTACGTCGATCGTGGCTGCGGTGGTGCGAGAAAGTGGCTCCATGCGGCTAAACCTAGCTATATAGAGATAGCTTCTACACGCCCCACTTCGAGGGTCGTGACCGGAAAACGCGGAGAATGGGGGATTCGACTCCCCATCGAGCCGCCTCGACGCGGCCTCGCAAGCTCGGTCGCGCCGCGGACTGCTCGACGGGGCCCCACCTGCGGGGTTCTCATGCTCAGTCGCCAAGCATGAAATGGCCGGGGATGACCCGGCTTCGCGCGCGCCACCCCCGGCCATTTCAAACGCGGAGAATGGGGGATTCGAACCCCCGAGGGCTTGCACCCAACACGCTTTCCAAGCGTGCGCCATAGGCCACTAGGCGAATTCTCCTGACGGAATCGAGACCAATAAGCGTCCCGGACCATAGAGAATCCTACCGGTATCTCACTGTGTCGCCATTCGGCCCCTGTGCCTAGGCTGGGGGCTGTGCCCACCCGCATCTACATCACCTCGGCCGAAGGCCACACCGGAAAGTCGACGATTGCGCTGGGAGTACTCGAAACGCTCGCGCGGGGAACCAGCCGAGTCGGGGTGTTCCGGCCGATCTCGCGGTCGACGACCGAGGCCGACTACGTGTTGCAGCTGTTGCTCGACCACGCGACGGTCGATCTCGCGATCGAGGACTGCATCGGCGCCAGTTACGAGCGGGTGCACACGGATCCGGATGGCGCGCTGACCGACATCGTCTCGCGCTTCGCCGCTGTCGAGCGACAGTGTGACGCCGTCGTCATCCTCGGCTCGGATTTCACGGATGTCGGCAGTCCTACGGAACTCTCGTTCAACGCACGCATCGCCGCGAACCTCGGGGCGCCCGTGCTGCTCGTGCTGGGCGGGCGCACCAACGAGGGCGAGGGTAATCGAAGCGCCGACGACATGCGCCAGATCACCGATCTCACGACGACGGAACTTCGTGCGGAGCACGCGGG
>JAUZFR010000159.1 GCA_030840335.1 Actinomycetota bacterium
AGTACCTCGGCGACGATGAGGGCGCCGACCAGACTGATTCCCCAGCGCGCGGGAAGATCGACGAAACTGGCGATCGCCGCAACCAGCACCCAGACCCAGAGCGTTACCGTGCCGACGAATGGAAACAGGATCCCGCAGAGCGCCCAGAACGCCAGAACCGCGACAAGCTTGGTGCGGGTGTTGGACTCCCAGACCAGCGGCGGGATGGCCAGAAACAGCACGTAGATTAGCGCGAGCAGTACGAGAACGACCGCGTGAACGAGCAGCGATCCCGGCGCAATGATCACGTTGACGACCACGATGACCTGGTAAATCAGGGCGATCCCGCCTCCGAGATACCAGCGGCGGGCGCCACGCTGCAGCAGGCGGTCACGGATGCGCGATCCGTGCCACTCGGTCTGCCTCTCCACGGCGCCCACTCTAATCCGCAGGTCTCAGGCGCGCGCGGCGTCGCGGCGGTAGCGCCACGTGATGAGTGCGCCCAGCGCGACCGTCCAGCCGATCAGCACCGCGGCAGGCAGCATGGCGTTGCCGGACAGTGAGGCGCCCATCTGGCCGAGTCGGTTGAGCCAGTAGGACGGCACCACCTGGGCGACATTCGCCACCCACGACGGGAGGATCGACAGCGGAACCCACAGTCCGCCGAGAATCGACAGGCTCAGGAACGTGACCATGAACAGGGGCTGAGCGAACTCCGGCCTGGCGAATTGGCCGATCAGGATCGCGATCAGGGCGAACGGAATGATCCCCACCCAGATTCCGAGCCCGGCCATCAGCCATCCGGCAATCGAGAGCTTCGCGTGGAGCACGATGATCGAGATCGCGCCGATGATCAGCATGGAGACCAGCCCGACAGCGAGAGCTGCGGTGATCTTGGTGACGAGGTACCCGAAACCCGAGAGCGGTGTGATCCGCAGCTGACGGTTCCATCCGACCGAGCGTTCATTGACGATGTTGAACGCCTGCGAGAGAGCAGCCATCATGGCGCCGTATCCGGCCATCTGAACGGTGGTGACAATGATCCACGGCAGCCCGGTGACGGTATCGGTCTGCGAGCCGTATGCGCCACCGAAGATGAGCAGCATCACGACGGGAACGGCGAAGGTGAAGACGAGTGACCGCGCGTTTCGGAACTGTCTAACGAGGTCGAGGCCAAAATAGCGGATGTTCATCGTTCGGTTCCCTCCAAAACTGGTGCGGTGAGAGCCATGAACGCGTCATCCATGTTTCTCGACACGATCTCGATGTCGTGCGCCGTGGGGTATTCGGCGAGAACCGCACGGAGCGTCTCATCCGAGTCGTCGGTTGTGAGCGACACCCGAGAGCCGCGGACCTCGAATTGGGTGACGCCGGGCAGTCGATCGAAGCCGTCGCCGACGGTGTCGAGGGCAAAGCTGAGCGTGCGACCGCTTACCACGGCTTTGATCTCGGCAGGCGTTCCATCGGCGATGACGCGACCGGCGCCCATGATGACGATGCGATCGGCGAAAGTGTCGGCCTCGTCGAGGTAGTGGGTCGCGAAGACAACCGTGCGTCCCTGACTCGTGAACTCGCGCATCGAGCCCCAGAAGCTGTGGCGGGCGCCAACATCCATCGCGGCGGTTGGTTCGTCGAGGATGAGCAGGTCGGGGTTCGAGACAACGGCGACTGCGAATCGCGCGCGCTGCATCTGTCCTCCCGAGAGGCTCGCGACACGTTGGCGGGCAATATCGGCGACGCCAGCCCGTTCCATCGCCTCCTTCACGGTCATCGGATGGCGGTGCAGGCTCGCGATCAGCGCGATCGACTGCTCTACGGTCATCGTCGGCAGCAACGCGCCGCCCTGAAGCATCGCACCGACGCGGCCACCCACGATCGCGTCGCGCGGGTCGCCGCCGAACAGCTCGGCCGTGCCGGATGTGGGCAGTGAGAGGCCGAGGGCGAGGTCGATTGTCGTGGACTTGCCCGCACCATTGGGTCCGAGGAGAGCCACGACTTCGCCGGGCTGAATCGTGAGGGAGATGTCGTTGACGGCGACGAGGCTCGCGAATCTCTTTGTGAGGCCAGTGAGCCGGATCGCTGGGGTTTCTGTCATAACCCCATCCTCCGGGGGTCGCAGCGCGGCCGCCCATAGCTCGGCTCACGATTTCGTCGTGACATTTGTCACGCCTGCGCCTTTCCTAATTCAGGAGTTCGTGTTGAGGGAGCGGCTGAGTCAGCTGCTATGACCCCGGAACCCAGCACCAGCCACTCCTTTCACACAACTTCCTGAATTGAGAAAGCGGGAGAGGGGAGGATCTGTCCTGCCGCCGCGCGGCCCCCGCGACCATGAG
Organism: Actinomycetota bacterium; assembly: GCA_030840335.1. Taxonomy (GTDB): domain Bacteria; phylum Actinomycetota; class Actinomycetes; order Actinomycetales; family Microbacteriaceae; genus Galbitalea. Next base: position 2,313 of record JAUZFR010000159.1, read on the forward strand.
TCTGTCAAGCATTCCGGTACCGTGGGTCCAGCACAACGGTCGAGTCGAAAGGAGCGTCGTGTATCTGAAGAGCCTGACGCTCAAGGGGTTCAAGTCGTTTGCACAGTCGACCACTTTTGCGTTTGAGCAGGGCGTCACCTGTGTCGTCGGTCCGAACGGCTCCGGCAAGAGCAACGTCGTGGATGCGCTCGCCTGGGTCATGGGGGAGCAGGGCGCGAAGACGCTCCGCGGCGGCAAGATGGAAGACGTCATCTTCGCCGGCACCGCAACAAAGGGGCCGCTCGGCCGCGCGGAGGTCGTGCTCACGATCGACAACGCCGATGGCGCGCTCCCGATCGAATACAGCGAAGTCACGATCAGCCGAACCCTGTTCCGCAACGGCGGCAGCGAATACGCGATCAATGGCGAGAGCTGTCGACTGCTCGACGTGCAGGAACTCCTGAGCGACTCCGGTCTCGGTCGCGAGATGCACGTCATCGTCGGACAGGGCCAGCTGGATGCCGTGCTGCACGCCAGCCCCGAAGATCGCCGCGGATTCATCGAAGAGGCTGCGGGCATCCTCAAGCATCGCCGCCGCAAAGAAAAGACGATCCGCAAGCTCGACGCGATGCAGGCGAACCTGACCCGCCTCTCTGATCTGGCTGGCGAGATTCGTCGCCAGCTCAAGCCGCTCGGGCACCAGGCCGAGATCGCGCGTGAAGCCCAGACCATCGCAGCAATCGTGCGGGATTCACGGGCGCGCATCCTCGCGGATGACGTCGTGCAGCTGCGCGAGACTCTGACGCAGTTCAGTCGAAGTGAGACGGAGCGCAAGAGCGAGCGCATCGTTTTGCAGGAACAGCTCGACCAGGCCCGCCTGCGCGTCGGTCGCATTGAACAGGCGATGGTCGGTGATGCCGTCGACAACGCTCGCCAGACCACGTTCGGACTCGAGCAGGTTCAGGATCGCTTGCGAGGACTATTCACACTCGCCAACCAGAAGCTCGCGTTGCTCGGCCAGCAATCGGAAC
>JAUZFR010000179.1 GCA_030840335.1 Actinomycetota bacterium
TCATCTATTCCCTGGTGATCGCGCTCTGGGCGCTGCGGCGCAACCAGTCCGCTCGCGGGCTGTACGCGCGCCTGGGCGAGCTGGCGACCGAGGGCTCCGCCACTCACGCCGATCGGGATGCGACCGCCGATCTTCCCCTTCACAAGCGGACACCGACGGATGCGCGCACGATCGACGAACTCGACCACATGCTGTGCCTGCGCAGACCAGACCGGGTCGAGGCCGCCGCATCCACACGCGGCATCCGCCTGGGGCTGAGTGCCTATGCACTGTTCGCGCTCGTCTCCGTGCTGACGCTAGCGGTGGCGGCGACCCTCGCCACTACGCCGGATCATCGAACGTTCTCCGTCGTGGCGGATCTGCTCTTTGCCGCCGCAGCGGTGGCGCCCGGAATAGTGATCTATCGAGACGCCGCGAGCTTTCTCGCATTCACTACCCGAGAGGCGCAGCGCAACCTGTCGGAGGCCAGGCAACGACTGACCGAGCTGACCGAACTGGCCGAGCCGACGGAGCAGTCCGCAGCCGGGGCGCCGTACGTATCGGGCGAAGTCATCAAGTGGACCGGAGCCGACTACGTGATCGACATCCGTCGGTTGACCGTTCAACCCATTGACTGGACGCTGAGCCGTCTCGGGGGACGCGTCATCCCCTGGGCCTTTGTCGGCTTCACCATCTGCTTCGCGATCATCTGGGCGGCCGAAGCCGCGCTTCACTCGGTGACCATGTTCCTGTTCTAGGCGTTCCCGTTCTAGGCGGGCACCCCACGCTCAGTCCGCTTCGTCGGACACGACCGCGAATGAACGCCAACTCGGCGATACTTGAGGGGTGAAGGCTGACGAAGACGACGACGCCCTGAGCTGGGCGGGCGGCAGCGACGCCACCCATGTCGACACTCCCGTCGGGGCCAACGCAGCCAGGCAACCGAAGCCGAAGCGATCGGATGTCGGCGGGCCGCGCGCGACCTCCGCCACCGTCGTCGACGACACGCCTTCAACACCCGCCAGCGCCGCGTTCCTGGTTACCATCGGCATCCTCGCGGGGATCTACCTGCTCTACACCTTCGGCTGGCTCATCACGGTGCAGCACACCGGCACACTCGCAGTAACACCACTCGAGCAGATCGCGATCACACTCAAGGAGTACCTGGCAATCGCGGCCTGCGCACTGTGGTTCGCGGCCGTGTTCTATCTCACCCGTCACCAGCGACCGGCGGTGCGACTGACCTGGCTCGTGATTGGAGCAATCGTGCTCATCCCGTGGCCATTCGTGTTGGGAATCGCCAATGTCTAGTGAGCAGTCCGCACAGACCCGGGAAGTTTCACAGAGGCCGTTGCGCGGTGCCGTGGCGAGGTGGCCGACTCTGCTGCTCGCGATCGTGTTTGGTTTCTTCTATGCCTATGAAGAGTGGGAGGCCGTCGGCTCGCTTCTGCAGCTGCCCGCTGTCTATGCTGACGCGGAGAAGTCAGGTATTCATCTCGGCGAGGTCCCATGGGGACTTCTGATTTGCGGCGTTGTCATTCCTGCGGTTGGCTACGCGCTTGCCCTGTTCCTCGGCCGCCGCCAGCGGTTTGTCGACCGAATAGTGATCCTGTTCGTCGGCCTCGCAGTGGTAGCAGCCCTGAGTTTGGCTGTCATCGATCTGGGTCGATTGATTTAATGCTGGGCGGTGCGTGACTCTATGTTGCGCATGAGCATCCCTCGATGTGACTGCCCGTCGTGTCCACACTAAACTCAGGCGGGGTTGCCCCTTCCGCGCGCAACACCTCCCAGTGGCGCCTCGCCCATTCACATACTCGAAGGATCTCGATTCGTGGCCAAGCCGATCGTGCTCATTGCCGAAGAACTGTCACCCGCCACTGTCGAAGCCCTCGGGCCCGACTTCGACGTGCGTTCCATTGACGGCACGGACCGCGGCGCACTGTTGTCCGCACTCGCGGATGCGAGCGCCATCCTGATCCGTTCGGCGACGCACATCGACGCTGAGGCGATCGCGGCCGCGAAGCAGCTGAAGGTCATCGCTCGAGCTGGTGTCGGACTCGACAACGTCGACATTAAGTCGGCGACCGAGGCCGGTGTCATGGTCGTGAACGCGCCAACCTCGAACATCATCTCCGCCGCCGAGCTGACTGTTGGCCACATCCTGAGCCTGGCGCGCCACGTGCCTTCGGCGCACGCCAGCCTTGCTGCGGGAACGTGGAAGCGCTCGAAGTACACCGGCGCCGAGTTGTACGAGAAGACGGTGGGCATCATCGGTCTGGGCCGTATTGGCGCCCTCATTACCGCTCGACTCCAGGCTTTCGGGATGAACGTCGTCGCCTACGACCCCTATGTTACGAGCGCGCGCGCACAGCAGCTCGGGGTGACGCTGCTCAGTCTCGAGGAGTTACTCCGGTCATCCGACTTCATCACGATCCACATGCCGAAGACGCCCGAAACGACCGGCATGATCAGCACCGACGAGCTCGCGCTGATGAAGCCGACGGCGTTCATCGTCAACGTCGCGCGCGGTGGTCTCATCGATGAGGACGCGCTGTTCGCGGCGCTGAAGAGTCACCGCATCGCGGGCGCCGGCCTCGACGTATTCGTGTCGGAACCGCCCACCGATTCCCCGCTGCTCGGCCTCGACAACATCGTTCTCACGCCGCACCTGGGCGCCTCGACGGATGAGGCCCAGGAGAAAGCCGGCGTTTCGGTTGCCCGCTCGGTTCGACTCGCGCTCGACGGCGAACTCGTTCCGGATGCCGTGAACGTTGCCGGCGGAGTCATCGACTCGACGGTCCGTCCGGGCATCCCGCTCATGGAAAAGCTTGGCCAGGTGTTCTCGGGCCTCGCCGACAGTCCCATCACCAGCGTGGATGTAGAGGTTCGCGGCGAGATCACCGAGTTCGATGTCAGCGTGCTGAAGCTGGCCGCACTCAAGGGCATCTTCTCGAACGTCGTCAGCGAGTCGGTGAGCTATGTCAATGCACCGCTGCTGGCGGAGCAGCGCGGAGTTGTCGTTCGCCTGATCACGGATGGCGTCAGCGAGGAATACCGCAACCTCCTGACGATCCGCGGGTCGCTCAGCGACGGTTCGCAGATCTCCGTATCGGGCACTCTGACCGGTACGAAGCAGACCGAGAAGCTCGTCGAAATCAACGGCTACGACGTGGAGGTGCCAATCGCGGAGCACCTCATCGTGCTGATCTACACGGATCGCCCCGGCATCGTCGCCGTCTACGGCAAGGAGTTCGGCGATGCCAACATCAACATCGCCGGGATGCAGATCGCCCGCCGCCAGGCTGGCGGCCAGGCGCTGAGCGTGCTTACCGTGGATTCACCGGTTCCCGAGGGGCTGCTCGAGAAGGTACGCATCGCGATCGATGCCGACCTGCTTCGTGAGATCGACATCGTCCAGTAGTTTCTTCGCCGAAATTGTCGTACTTTTTGTGGCGTCGTGTCGAAAATCGCGAGTACCGTTCGTCGCGGGAGTGAATCATTCACCGTGTACGAGTGTGTCCTGAGCACCGACAGCTCGAACACCGACAACTCGTACACCGACAACTCGTACACCGACAGAAGGAGCTACTCATGACCGAACAGTTCGTCATCTTCATCGTCGAGCCGGAGTGGGATCCCGCGACGGTAACCGAAGAGGACTGGGGCAAGGCGATGCAAGCTCACGCCGCGTTTTCGCAGGCGGTGACCGAAGCTGGTGCGGAGATACTCGGCGGTGACGCGCTGTCCGGACAGAAGAGCGCCGTGCGCATCGATCCTGCTCGAGACGGATCGCCTGCAGTCTTCACCGACGGACCCTTCGGCGAGACAAAGGAAGTCGTGACCGGCTTCTACAAGATCGGCGCAAAGGACACAGCCCAGGCGCGTGAACTCGCCGCACTGTGCCCTACTGATGGCTGGATCGAGCTCTACCCAGTGCTCGACACCAGTGGCAGCTAGGCGGCGTCGTGGCTGAGGAATACATCATTCTCATTCGGGAGCCCGAATGGGATCCGTCGACGTCGACCGAGTCACAGGAGGACGCGGGGGCCGCAGTTCACGCCGCCCACTCTGCGTTCTTCGAAGCGATCGCCGCCGCCGGTGCAACGTTTCTCGATGGTGCCGGACTAATGCCGCCGAGCACGGCAGTGAGGATCGTCCCTGCACGGAACGGATCGCCCGCAGTGTTCACAGATGGTCCGTTCGGCGAGACGAAGGAAATCATCTCGGGCTACTACAAGATCGGCACGAAAGACGCGGTGTCCGCACGCGAACTCGCGGCCTTGTGCCCAACCGACGGCTGGATTGAGCTATACCCCGTCGCCGACGTCGGGATGTAGCCCGTCGGCATCCGACGTAGCGGCGAACCAAGCAGCGGCGAACCAAGCAGCTTGCACAGCAGCGGCTTACACGGCAGCGGCTTTAATGGACACGTGGCCACTGACGCGCTGGAGACGACGTTTCGGCGTGAGTGGCCGCGCATCCTCGCCGCCGTAATTCGATTCACGGGCAGCCTTGAGCTCGCCGAGGACTCCGTACAGGAGGCGTTCGCCCGCGCCGCCGCGTCGCGTGAACGCGAACTGTTGATCAATCCCGCCGCGTGGGTCACCACTGTTGCAAAGCGAATCGCGGTGGACACGGTGCGAAGGGATGCTCGGCTGCGCCAGCGACTTCCCCTGCTTGCCGTGGATGACGCGCCCGCACCGCTCGGCGACTCGCCCGCTGGCGACGATCGACTCGGCCTGCTGTTCGCGACCTGCACGCCGGAACTGCCCCCAGAATCGCGACTCGCACTCGCCCTGCGATTCGTCTGTGGCGTACCGACCGAGGAAATCGCGGATGCGATGCTCGTCACACACACCGCCATGAGCGCGCGACTCACGCGTGCAAAGCGGCAGATCGAGCGAGAAGGCATCCGGTTTTCGCCCGCAGATGACCAGGAGCTCCTGCACCGACTCGATGACGTGCTCAGCACGATCCACCTGTTGTTCACGATCGGCCACACGGTACTCGTCGGCGAAGAGCTCGCCGCCACGTCGATCACGGTGACGGCGATCGAGCTGGCGCGAGCCCTTCGCGTACTGGCACCGCAACACCTCGAGACAGCTGGCGTGCTCTCGCTGCTGCTGCTCACGGATGCCCGCTCGGGCACTCGGGTCGATGACAGCGGCGCGCTCGTCACCCTTGAGCACGCCGATCGGCGCACCTGGAACCAACGGGAGATCCGTGAGGGGCTCGATCTCGCCGCGGTTGCACTGCCCGGCGGTGGTCGATTCGCGCTCGAAGCGGGCATCTCCGGGCTGCACTCCCAGGCGCTCGACTGGTCGTCGACCGACTGGATGTCGATCTGCCGGCTCTACGACAGGCTCATCGAGCGCTGGCCATCGCCCGCTGCCGCTATGGCGCGTGTCATCGCTCGAAGTTTCGCTTACGGGCCCGCGGTGGCGCTGGACGAGCTGGATGCGCTCGAGCCGACGCTCGGCGGCGCCGCGAGCCGCAACGCGATCGCCGCGCGAGCCGACCTGCTGCGGAGGATGGGACGCGTCTCGGACGCGCGCGCCGCATATGTGCGCGCGCGATCGTTCGAGCGCAACGGCCCCGTTCGCGACTACTTCGGTCGTCGAATCGACGAGCTCGAGAATCGCGCGCCACTTAATACCGAGGCGCGGCTCGAGGATGACAGGCATTAGCCCACCCCTTCAAGCTGCAGGTCGCGCATGGCGCCACTCTTTGAGGTCATGAGGACGGGTTTCTGCTCGGGGTCGACCTCGGTCGGCGGCGTGAGCCAGTACCGGGATTGGTCATCGCGCGCGATCTCCCATCCATTGTTGTGGGCGAGCAGATGGTGGTGCTTGCACAGGAGGATTCCATCGTCAACGTTGGTCTCACCGCCATCGCGTTGCCAAAAAACGATGTGATGTGCCTCGCACCAGGAGGGTGGCCGTTGACAGCCGAACCACATGCATCCGCCATCGCGCACAGCCAGTGCGACGCGTTGCCGCTTGGTGAAGAGTCGTTGCTCCCGACCAACGTCGAGGGGTCGGCCTGCGTCGTCGAAGCTGACCGACATCGTGCCCCCTTCGCAAGCCAACCGTTTGATGGTTGCAACCGAGATCGGGTCGGGTTGGCCCTCGATTCGACCATGCCCCGTCGAGCTTTCAAACGCGGACCGAGTGACTGTGATGCGAATGGCCGGGGCGCCGTTGCCGAGCAGGAAGTCGGGGTTGGTCGCAGCGCCAAGCTGGATCAATTGCAGGAAGTCGTCGGACGCGAGCTGCTGTGTGGTGCGGGAATCGGCCAGGATGCGCTCGGCGCGCGAATCGGAACCGGACTTGACCCCGTCGCCCTTCACGAAACGGGGGCCACCGCGCTTCGGCGAGGTTGCCCGGTCATAGGTCTCTTTGATGAGAGAGAACGTTTCCGGGTCCATGCGCCAGGTGAGGAGACCACCGCCGTCGGGAAACTCGACGATTCGCAAGCCGCGCTGTTCGCGCCGCTCCTCTTCGCGGATGGCGATGCCAGCGGCGTCCAGTTCGTCGCGAAGCTGCCGTGCTCGCCTGGTGAGTCGATCGGGATCAAGCAGGTCTGCCTCGGCACACAGTTGTGCCGCCAGGGCTGCCAAAGCCCGCACGGTGACGGACGAGTTCGGTGCGCCGAGGCCCCGGAGGATGGCGTCGGCCGCTTCGATCGACAGGGCCTGCGCGGTGAGCGCCGCAGCGACCGGCGCCAGCCACGGCTGAGTGGGAGTCGCGACCTCCCCGGTGACTTCATTGATGTCCCCGGCGGCTGCGGCCTCGTGTGTGAGGCGGCCAATACGCACCGAGGTAGACGCATCGCGCCCGGTCGACCCCGTCGTCACCTTCACCAGTTCTTCAGGCGTGCGGTAGCCGGTGCGCTGCGCGAGACCTTGCGAACCCAACTGGGGTTCGGAGCGATGCGCGACCTCTCCCGCGGCGACCGCACCGAGCGCGCCCATCAATTGGTTTTGCCGACCAATCAGCCGAGTGATCTGCAGCAGTTCGGCATCATCAAGGGCGCGATGGTCGTCGACGTTCGTCGATATCTGCTCGAGCGCCGACACGACAGCACGGTGCTGCAGCACGAGGTCGGGGCCGGTCGTTTCCATACCTCCATTCTCGACCTTCGAACACCTGTTCGAGTCGAGAAATCAACAAATGTGGAAAACTCCCGCGCCCCAAAACGAGGGCGAAACCAACCGGTCGGGCGAACCCAAGCCCCAAAACCCAAGCCCCAAAACCCAAGCCCCAATAGCCCAGATCCGCGGCAGCTGCGCGTTAGAGCTCGTCGTCGGGGGTGACGCTGGTGCGGCGCTGGGATACGCTCTGTCCGTCGGCGTCGACGCCACTGCGCACAGTCGTGATCGACTGGCGCTTACGCAGCATGAACACGAGCCCGACGATGAACACCACGAGGCCCGCACCCATCAGGATGTAGCCGACGAGCTGCACGTTGATGAACGCGTTCTGAATGTGAATGGCGAAGGTGAGAATTGCGCCGATTACGAATAATACGATTCCGGTTCCTATGCTCATTCCTCCAGCGTATGCCTCCTGTGCCCCAGCTCAAAGGGTGGCGTTCTCGTGCGCTGTACTGTAAATGCATGCCTAAAACCCTCAGCATCGCGGTCATTCCCGGCGATGGAATCGGCCCGGAAGTGATCGCGGAAGCCGCCAAAGTACTGCATTCGGCGGCCCCAGCGGGTGTCACCTTCGCGACCACCGAGTATCCATTCGGCGCCGGTCATTTTCTCGAAACCGGCAACATCCTGAGCGAAGAGGATCTCGAATCTCTCGCCAGGCACGACGCGATCCTGCTCGGAGCGGTCGGTGGCGATCCTCGTGACCCCAAGCTCGCCGGGGGGATCATCGAGCGCGGACTCCTCTTGAAACTGCGGTTCGCGTTTGACCACTACGTCAACCTCCGTCCGACGCAGCTGTTGCCGAACGTCGAGTCGCCCCTCGCCAACCCAGGGGACGTCGATTTCGTGGTCGTTCGCGAAGGCACCGAGGGCCCCTACGTCGGAAATGGCGGCGTGATCCGGCGAGGGACCCCGTTCGAGATCGCAACCGAGGTGTCGATCAATACCGCTCACGGAGTCGAGCGCCTGGTCAAGTTCGGATTCGAGACGGCCGCGAAGCGACGCAAGAAACTCACGCTCGTGCACAAGACGAACGTGCTCACCAACGCCGGCAGCCTGTGGCAGCGAACTGTCAACGCAATCGCGCCCGAATATCCGGATGTTGCCGTCGATTACCTGCACGTGGATGCCGCGACTATCTTCCTGGTCACAGATCCCGCTAGATTTGACACCATCGTCACGGACAACCTCTTTGGCGACATCCTCACCGATCTCGCTGCCGCAATCAGCGGCGGCATCGGACTGGCGGCCTCGGGCAATATCAATCCGGACGGCACCTTCCCCAGCATGTTCGAGCCGGTCCACGGATCCGCGCCAGACATTGCAGGGCAGCAGAAAGCCGATCCGACTGCCGCAATACTGTCGGTGGCGCTCCTGCTGGACCATCTCGGCTACCCGGATGCCGCGGCGCGCGTGAGCGCGGCCGTGTCGGCCGACCTTGCCGAACGAACGAGCACCCCACGAACAACGTCAGCAATCGGCGACGCAATCGGCGCCCGGCTGGCGCACAATTAGACGAACGCTCCGACGAAAGTCGGATTGAAAAGAAAGTTTGGGCATATGCCAACGCAACTTCAGATGGCCACGAAAGACCTCACCTTTTCGGTGACAAAGAACGAGAATGCTCGAAGCGTCTCGGAGCGCGAGCAAATTCTCGAGAACCCCGGATTCGGCAAGTATTTCACCGATCACATGGTCGACATCTGCTGGTCCGAAATGGGCGGATGGCACCGCCCGCGCGTGCAGCCGTACGGTCCCATCGCGCTCGATCCGGCTGCTGCCGTATTGCACTACGCCCAGGAGATCTTCGAGGGGCTCAAGGCTTACCGTCACGGCGACGGCTCGATCTGGACGTTCCGCGCACAGTCGAACGCCGCTCGCATGCAGCGGTCCGCCCGCCGACTTGCCCTGCCCGAGCTGCCAGCGGAGTACTTCATCGAGTCACTCAGGCAACTCATCGCCGTCGACTCGGACTGGGTGCCCTCCGCACCGGAGATGAGCCTGTACTTCCGACCGTTCATGTTCGCCAAGGAGGCATTCCTCGGGGTGCGGCCGGCCGCGAAGGTGAATTACTACGTGATCGCGAGCCCCGCGGGCGCGTACTTCCCCGGGGGTGTCGCGCCGGTGTCGATCTGGCTGTCGACTGACTATGCCCGCGCGGGCAAGGGCGGTACCGGCGCCGCGAAGACCGGCGGAAACTACGCATCCTCGCTTGTCGCCCAGCAGGAGGCCTACGACCACGACTGCGCGCAGGTGCTCTTCCTCGACTCCGAGGAGGGCAAGTACCTGGAGGAACTCGGTGGCATGAACGTCGTGCTCGTGTACAAGAACGGCACGCTCGTCACACCGGAGTCGCCCAGCATCCTCGAGGGCGTCACGCTTGATTCGGTGCTTCAGCTTGCACGAGACCGCGGGCTGGCCACGGAGCAACGGCGCGTGACGATCGACGAGTGGCGCGAGGGCGTTGCATCGGGCGACATCACCGAGGTCTTTGCCTGCGGCACGGCCGCGGTCATCACGCCGATTGCGCAGCTCAAGGCCGAGCACTTCACGGTCGGATCGGCGGATGCGCCAGCCGGCGAACTGACGATGTCCCTGCGGCAGGAGCTGACCGACATCCAATACGGCCGGCTGCCCGACCGACACGGATGGCTCACCCGCCTCGACAGCTGACGGTCAGCAATCAGAAATCCGGTACCGGTTGTACCGGATTTTCTGATTTCGGGCAGGCTGAGTAGAGTTGGATATCACGCAAGAATGTTACAAATAACACATAAATAACACGAGAGTCGGGACCGGTTTCGAGCGGCCCGAGTAGGAGCGTCAGAGCCGATGCGAGCAGTCGTATTTGAATCAGCCGGAGTTCTGTCAATCGAGGATCGTCCCGAATCGGCACCCGGATACAAGGAAGTCGTCGTCGAGGTCGCCGCGGTCGGCGTCTGCGGCACGGACACGCACGTCTTCGATGGCGAGTTCGAGGGAACCGTGTTCCCGCTCGTGCCCGGGCACGAGGCGACCGGCACGGTGTTGTCGGTTGGCGAGGGCGTCTCGCACGTGGCCGTCGGCGATCATGTCGCCATCAACCCAAGCCAGACCTGCGGTGAGTGCGAGTTCTGCCTGAATGGCAAGAGCAACCTGTGCCGGTCGTGGGACGGACTTGGCGTCGTTGCGTCGGATGGCGCGTCCCAGCAGCGATTCACAGCCCCGGCCGCAAACGTCTTCAAGCTGAAGCCCGAGACCGACATTTACCAGGCCGCACTCATCGAGCCTCTGGCGTGCGCGATTCGCGCCTACGACATCCTTCCCCGCAAGATGGGCGAGCACTACCTCATCTACGGCTCCGGCACCATGGGGCTGCTGATGGCACAACTCGCGCCGCGAGCGGGAGCAGCTTCCGTCACGATCGTCGACGTCAACGAGAATCGACTGGTGACCGCCGCCGAGGTCGGCATCGAGCACCGCTACACGAGCGCTGACCAAGCCGATCGCGACAAGTGGGATGTTGTCATCGACTGCACCGGCAACATCCGGGCGATCGAAGACGGCCTGCCTCGTGTCAAGCCAGGCGGTACCTTCCAGCAGTTCGGTGTCGCACCAGCGGAAGCGCACGCCAACTATTCGCCGTTCCGTGTCTACCGGGATGAGATCACGATCGTCGGCACGATGGCCGTTCACAACTCATTCGGCCGTGCCGTCGAGATGTTCGAGGCGGGCGCGATCAACAGCGTGCCGATGATCAGCCACTCTTTCACCCTCGAGGACTACGCCGAAGCACTGGAGATGTTCAGGAAGGGCACCGGGCGCAAGCTTCAGATCCGCCCGAACGACACCGAGTCGCGGGTCTTTCAGTCGTGACCCGGCGATCCCCATTCGACTCCGCTCGCGGGGGAGTGGGCGAGCCATGAGCTATCTCCTCAACGATCCCGTGGAGTTTGCCGACGAACTCCTCGATGGTTTCGTGGCCGCAAACTCAGCGCTCGTGCGTCGCGTCACGGGCGGAGTGGTGCGGGCATCCCGCACCCCGTCGGGACAGGTCGCCGTGGTCATCGGGGGCGGCTCCGGCCACTATCCCGCGTTCGCCGGGCTGGTCGGCCAGGGGCTGGCGCATGGCGCAGCAATGGGTAATGTCTTCGCGTCGCCGTCGGCCCAACAGATCTACAGCGTCGCGAAGGCGGCCGCAGGTGACGCGGGCGTTCTGTTCAGCTACGGCAATTACGCCGGTGACGTGCTCAACTTCGACCAGGCGCAAGCCCGGCTCATCGCGGAGGGCATTCCGTGCCGCACGGTGACCGTCACCGATGACATCTTTTCCGCCTCCGAGGCGGAGCACGAGAAGCGTCGTGGTATCGCGGGCGACTTCACCGTATTCCGGGCGGCGGCGTGGGCTGCTGAGCGCGGTCGTACTCTCGACGAGGTGTGGGCGCTCGCCAGCTCCGCAAACGATCGCACCCGGTCATTCGGCGTCGCGTTTTCCGGATGCACTCTCCCCGGTTTCGACGAGCCGCTGTTCACGGTGCCGGCCGGCCGGATGGCGGTCGGCATGGGAATCCATGGCGAACCGGGGATCGAGGAACGCGACATCCCCTCCGCCCACGATCTTGCCCAACTTTTCGTTTCGCGCCTGATCGAGGAGCGGCCCGCGTCGATTGCCGACAACAGGGGAGCGCGCGTGGCCGTCATCCTCAATGGTCTCGGCTCGGTCAAGTACGAGGAGCTCTTCGTCACCTACCGCACCGTCGCGCAACGCCTGGCGGCGGCGGGCATCGAGGCCGTTGAGCCCGAAGTCGGTGAGCTGGTCACCAGTTTCGAGATGGCGGGTGCGTCGCTGACCCTGACCTGGCTCGACGCCGAACTCGAAGAGGCCTGGACGTCGCCGGCCTACACTCCCGCCTACCGCAAGGGTGCGGTCGTGCCACTGGCACCGCGCGCTGCCGACGAGATCATCGATGAAGTGCTGGATGCGATCCCGCAGTCGACCGGCGCCTCGCGTGAAACCGGCGTGATTGTGCTCGCCGCGATCGCCG
>JAUZFR010000213.1 GCA_030840335.1 Actinomycetota bacterium
CCGTCGCGCTGGCCGGATGGCGCAAGTCCGACCCGACACTACTGGTCGAGGAATCGGTCACCGCCGTCGTGCAGGTCGATGGCAAGGTGCGCGACCGCCTGACGGTTTCGCCGAAGATCAATGTCGCGGAACTCGAGAAGCTCGCTCGCGCCTCCGCGGCGGTCGGTCGCACTGTCGGCGATCGAGAGATCACCGGCGTGATTGTGCGCGCGCCTCGACTCGTCAACATAACGACCCGGTAGCTGGCGTTCCACAGCTCACGCGATCGATCGCCTGACCGCCGCTTGGAGCGCCTAGCCTTCCCCACGTGGAGAAGCCGCAACAGTCGCCTGACCGAGCCGGCACCCGCGTCCGTCTGACCGTCGGCGCGGGCGTCGTGCTCGTGTTGCTTGCCGCGATGATCGCGGTGCTGGTGAGCGCGTTCGCGCCGAAGGGGGTGCGGGGCACGGTCGCGCCGCCGACGGCCGTGCATTCGATGAGTCCTTCGTCGATGAGCGGGCCATCCGAGTTCGTCCATGTCGTTGGGGCGGTGAACAAGCCAGGGCTTTACGAACTGCCGCCGGGAGATCGGGTGATCGACGCCGTCGCGGCGGCGGGTGGGTTCACGGCTTCGGCCGATCAGGCGCAGGTGAATCTCGCGCGAGTCGTGTCTGATGGCGAGCAACTCGTCGTTCCGAGAAAGGGAGCGACCCCCGCGGCTCCGGGATCGTCCCCGACAGACAGGGTGAACATCAACACCGCGGATGCCACGGCCCTCCAGACACTTGATGGCATCGGTCCGGCGCTGGCGCAGCGCATCCTCGATTTCCGGCAGTCGCACGGGGGATTCTCTTCCGTCAACGACCTCCGCAATGTCGCGGGCATCGGTGACAAGAAGTTCGCCGCGATCAAGGACCACATCGAGACGTGATCGACCTGCGGATCCTCATCCCTGCCGGGGCCGCATGGCTCGCCGCGGTTCTGTTTCTGCCCTTTCCGGCTGGCATTCTCCCGATCGCGATCGGCGCCTGGGTCGTTACCGGTGTCATGCTCGCGCTCGCGCTCGCTCGCGGTCGCCGCCTGCTGGTGACTATCGCCGTTGCATTCGCAGCCATCGCACTGGTCGCGACGTCGGCGTTCGCTCATTCGGACTCCCGCCATCCGCCATTTCTGCTCGCAGGCAATCCGCGCCTTGCCGCCGCGACGATCGTGACGACCGAAACGGTCACCCGTAACAGCAAGCACTTCAGGGCTACCCTCACGAGCGTCGGGGATCGCGCCGTTGCGGTGCCAGTCGTCGTGTTCGACGGGGCGCCAAAGCGACGCACCGAAATCGGCTCAACGCTCGCGCTGAGCGGATCAATGAAGCCGACGGCGCCGGACGAGGAGCAATCATTTCTCGTCTTCGCGGATGGCCCGGCTCACCTCGTCGCGAAGCCGCCGTGGTACCTCGCCTGGGCGAATGGCCTTCGCAGCGGACTCGCGTGGGCAGCAACGTCGCTCCCGGGCGACGGCGGGTCGCTCCTGCCAGGCCTCGCCATCGGCGACACGGTTGCGGTGAGCCCGTCGCTGAGCGACGACCTGAAGACGAGTTCGCTGAGCCATCTCACCGCCGTCTCCGGGGCCAATTGTGCTGTCGTCATTGGGCTGATCCTGCTCGCGGGTCGAGCGGCGGGACTCAGGCGCAGTCACAGGGTCATTGCCGCGATCGTCGTTTTGGTCGGATTCGTCGTACTGGTCACGCCCGAGCCCAGTGTTCTCCGCGCGGCGGTGATGGCGGCGCTCGTGCTTCTGGCGCTCGCGCGGGGGAGGCCGATTGGCGGTGTCCCGGTCATCGGGGTGGCGATCATCATTCTGCTGACGGTCGATCCCTGGCTCGCACGAGACTATGGCTTTGCGCTGTCGGCACTCGCCACGGTGGGGCTGGTGGTGCTGTCGGGGCCGCTGGCTCGGCTGCTGGCACGCTGGATGCCGGGGTGGATCGCCACGGTGGTGGCCGTTCCGCTCGCTGCGCAACTGGCGTGCCAGCCCGTGTTGATCTTTCTCAACCCCACCGTGCCGGTGTATGGGGTGATCGCCAACACGCTTGCGGAACCCGCGTCACCCGTCGCTACCGTGGTGGGCCTTGCAGCCTGCCTCACTCTCGCCGTGTTCCCACCCCTTGGTCACGTGCTCGCCGCAGTCGCGTGGGTTCCGTCCGCGTGGATCGCCGCCGTCGCGAGGTTCTTTGCCAGCCTGCCCGGCGCCCGGCTGCCGTGGCCAGGGGGAATCGTCGGCGTCCTTGTGCTCGCGTGCATCACGGTCCTCGTCCTCGTCCTGGTGCTCGCGCCTCTTCGAGCAGGCGCCCGCCGCGCAATCGGCTTCGTCCTCGCGGTCGTCGTCGTGGGGCTCGTCACGATCACCGGCGTCTCCAACATCGTGCAGCAGATCAACCGACCGCCGGACTGGCAGATCGCGGACTGCGATATCGGGCAGGGCGACGCGATGATTGTGCGCAGCGCAGGCAAGGTCGCGCTGATGGATACCGGCCCATCACCCGCTCTTCTCAAGACCTGCCTCGACACTCTTGGAATCACGCGCATCGACCTTCTCGTACTGAGCCACTACGACCTCGACCACGTCGCGGGAACACCCGTGGTCGATCACATGGTCGATCGCGCAATCGTCGGGCCGTCGAGTGGGCAGCCACGAGACGCCGAGATCATCCGTGGGCTCCTGGCCGGGGGCACCCGAGTCGACCGCGTGAGTCGTGGCATTACCGGCAGGCTCGGCGACCTTCGCTGGTCGGTCATCTGGCCGTTGGCGCAGCTTGACGGCATCCAGCCTGGCAACGATGCGTGCGTCACTGTGTTGTTCGAACCGGTCGGTCGTTGCGAAGACGGCTGTCTCAGCTCCCTCTTCGTCGGTGATCTGGGCGAGCGACCGCAGGATCTCGTGCTCGAGGCAAACCCGGCGCTACCGCGAGTGGATGTCATCGAAGTTGCGCACCACGGGTCGGCCGACCAGAGCCCGGAGTTCTATCGGCGAGTATCGGCGACCGTCGGACTGATCGGGGTTGGCCTGCACAACCGCTACGGGCATCCGACGCAGCGGTTGTTCGACATTCTGGCGAGCGTCGGCACGACCGCCGAACGAACCGACCTTCAGGGGCTCGTCCTCGTGAAACCGGGAGGCCGGGCGGGAACCGTGGCCGTCTGGAGCGAGCATCCGGATGCCGGTGGGCCCGGTTAGGCTTGCATCGGAAAAGGGGTGTCGTGGCGTCAAGACCTGCAAGTCGTGCCTCAACTACGCGCGCCGTGGTGGCAATTCCGCAGCTCGAGTGGCGGGCGATCCGCCCCGCACCCGTCATCCTCATCTCGGGTACAGAAGGCTTCCTTGCAGATCGAGCCCTCAGGGTGCTGCGCGAGACCCTGCGGGCCGAAGATCCGAGCCTGGAAGTCAGCGATCTGGAGGCCGACGGCTACGCGCCCGGCGAGTTGATCACGCTGGCGAGTCCGTCGCTGTTCGGCGAACCCCGGCTGATTCGCGTCACCAACGTCGAAAAGTGCACAGACGCATTCCTGACCGAGACGCTCCGTTACCTCGAGCATCCGGCCGACGACACGTATCTCGTGCTGCGCCATGGCGGGGGAGTCCGCGGCAAGAAGCTGTTGGATGCGCTCCGATCCGGCACCGGCGGTGGCATCGAGATCGTCTGCGCTGAGCTGAAGAAAGACAGCGACAAGCTCGATTTCGCGGCGGCGGAGTTCGCCGACCGCAATCGCCGGGTAACGGCAAGTGCGCTGCGAGCACTCGTGTCGGCCTTCTCGGATGACCTCGCGGAGCTCGCGTCAGCGTGCCAGCAGCTGCTCGCCGACGCCAGTGAAGAGATCACCGAGGTAACCGTCGAGAAGTACTACTCGGGTCGCGTCGAGACGAACGCGTTCAAGGTCGCCGACGCCGCAATCGCCGGTCGCTACGGGGAAGCCCTCGTGCTGCTCCGCCACGCTCTTTCTTCCGGCGCAGACCCGGTGCCGATGGTTGCGGCGTTCGCGGCAAAGCTGCGCACCATGGCGAAGATCTCAGGCGCCCGCGGCAGCTCGATGCAGCTCGCCCAGCAGTATGGCCTCGCTCCCTGGCAGGTCGATCGTGCGAAGCGCGACCTGCAGGGCTGGAGCGATGCGGGTCTTGGCCGCTCGATCGAGTTGCTCGCCGAAACGGATGCGCAGGTGAAGGGCGCCGGTCGGGATCCGGTTTATGCGCTCGAGCGCATTGTTGGCGTGATCGCCCGGCGCGGCGAATAGTTCACGCGCGGGCACCCCAATTCATCCGAATCATCCGTGCGCGACATATGTCCCGCCGCCATTGCTTTGTGGCAGCGAAATGCCCGCCACGCGAACGTGACGGGCATACTCGAGAAACTATTGGCGCTCGCTGCGCTTAGAGCGCGCTAACCTGCTTGGCGATCGCCGACTTGCGGTTCGCGGCCTGGTTCTTGTGGATGACGCCCTTGCTGGCCGCCTTGTCCAGCTTCTTGCCCGCGATGGTCAGCGCAGCGGCTGCCAGAGTCTTGTCGCCCGCGGCAACAGCCTTGTGGGTGGCGCGGATCGCGGTCTTCAGTTCGCTCTTGACGGCCTTGTTGCGGTCCTGAGCCTTCTTGTTGGTGCCGATTCGCTTGATCTGCGACTTAATGTTTGCCACGTGGATAACCTTTTCGTTTGTACAAATATGAGGAGGGGCAGCCGGGAACAAGGATCAAAGTGTCTTCGATACTCGGCCGCGAATCGCGCTGTAAATCCATCGTTCGGATGTCGCGCGGAAGCCAACAGGAAACATTACCAGTTGGCGGCCGGTTCGGGCAATCGGAACGCTCAGCAAAACTCCATGTGTATACATATAGTCTTCTGATTCAGCGACATAGAGCAGTCACGCTCTGGTTCAGCTGTATTGGGATGGGTAGTCATGACCCATGCGCGAAACGAAATCTGAGGCCGCAAGAATTTTCGGAGCACGCGTCCGCGAAAATCGGCAGCGACTCGGCATCAGCCAGGAAACACTGGCGCAGCTCTCGGATGTCCACTGGACGTTCGTCGGCCAGGTCGAGCGTGGCACACGCAACCTGAGCCTGCACAACATCGTCAAGATCGCGGGCGGCCTCGATGTCGACCCCGCCGTTCTCGTCGCAGGCATCGCGGCTTCAGCGGTTCCCGTCGAGCCGCGTGAGCAGTCGGCCGCCGATCGGATCCGGAGCGAGCGTCAGGCCGGAGCAGGCCCCGTCGCCAAGTGACGATAGCGTGAGGCCCATGCAGATTGCCGCGGCCTCATGACCGATCGTCGAATCGTCATCGCTGGCGCGCACGGATTCATCGGCCGCTACCTCGTCGACCGTTTTCGTCGGGACGGAGACAGCGTCACCACGATCGGACGCCGTGGAGCGGACGTCAGTTGGGGCGACCCTGAGGCGATTGCCGGGGCGCTCGATGGTGCTGACGTGCTCATCAACCTCGCGGGGAAGAGCGTCAACTGCCGGTACACCGAGAAAAACAAGGCCACGATCTTCAGTTCGCGACTCCTGACGACCGCGGAGTTGGGTGTCGCGGTTCAGGCGGTACAGCATCCGCCGGCGGTATGGATGAACGCCAGCACCGCCACGATCTACCGGCACGCGGACGATCATCCTCAAACCGATGAAAGCGGCGAAAGCGGCAGCGGCTTTTCGGTCAACGTCGCGGCGGCGTGGGAACGCGAGTTTTTCGCTCACCCGCGCGACGGCGTTCGCCAGATCGCACTCCGCATGGCAATAGTGCTCGGTGACGGATCGGCGCTGACGCCGCTCCTGATGCTTGCGCGATTCGGATTTGGCGGTCCGCAGCTCGGCGGTAAGACAAGAGGCGGCCGACAGCGTTTCAGCTGGGTTCATATCGACGACGTCTATCGCGCGATCCGGTTTCTCGAGAGCGAAGCATCCATCGAGGGGCCAGTGAACGTCACGTCGCCGAACCCGGTGGACAATCGCGAACTCATGTCCACCGTCCGTCGGGTGCTCGGTATCCGCTTCGGCCTGCCGCTATTCGAGTGGATGCTCGAACTCGGCGCGTTCGCGATCCGCACAGAGACCGAGCTGCTGCTGAAGAGCCGCTGGGTTGTTCCGAGCCGTCTGCTCGCGGCCGGGTTTCGATTCGAGCATCCCGGGCTGGAGGAAGCGCTTCGCGATATCACAGGGCATCCCGCGAACGAATCCGGGGGTTAGCCGGATGTGCGCGAGCGCGCGCCGCTCATAACGTCGAAGCATGACAACACCTTCCCCCACCAACAGCCTCCCTCCGCAGTCCGTAGCTCCGACGAAGACCCTGAGCCTGCTGAGTTTCATCGCCGGCGTTGCGGGCTTCCTGATGGCCCACACGGTCGTCGTGCCAGTCGCCGCTATCGTTCTCGGATTCCTCGCCAGGGCTAAGGAGCCGGCGCCGCACCCATTTGCAACGTGGGGCATCGTCCTCGGTTTCGTCGCCCTGTTCGGCTGGATCGTCGTTGCGTTGCTCGCGGCATCCTTCGCCCTGCCCTACTTCATTGGCGCCGCCGCTGGTATCTACTAGCCGCGCGACACGGGAGCGAAGCCCAGGCGTAAGGTTGCCTCATGTTAGGCAACTGGCTGATCACGTCGTGGGGGCTGCGCGAGCTGATTCCGGCGGGTGGTGACGGATCGGCGCCGGGCCAAGTTTCGCCGACACGAATCCTCGATTTCGACTCAGCGCCCCTGCGCGAGCTGGTCGCCGAGTCGATCGGCATGGCTGATTCGACGGG
>JAUZFR010000127.1 GCA_030840335.1 Actinomycetota bacterium
GGCCTCGCCGATGAACTCGGCCTGTACCGCGACGAGCCCGAGCGACTCGGGATGCTCCTGGGCCAGATCTGGCGATCGGTACGAATCGTCGCCGACATTGGCTTGCATACCGGCCGCCGCATTCCGCGCACTTCGCTCACGGCTGAGACCGAGTGGTCGCCTGAGCTGGCGCGCGCGTTTCTGCGGGAACTCTCGCTGACGGATGCGCGCACCGCTCGCTTCGAGGTCGACCGCTACCTGGGCTGGCCGGGGCAGGCTCTCGCCTTCAAGGTCGGCGCGAAGCTGTGGCAGGACGCCCGCGTCCAGGCCGCCGCTCGTCCCGGCTTCACCCTGAAGGGATTCCACCGGGACGCGCTGGCACTGGGCCCCATGGGACTGGGGCCGCTCCGGGCCAGCCTGCTGCTCTGAGCAATCCCAATTCCGGTGCGGCGCGCTACTCGGCGAAGGCTTCTATCGGCGGGCAGGCACAGACCAGGTTGCGGTCGCCGTAGGCCTGGTCGATGCGGCGCACCGGCGGCCAGTATTTCGTGCGGATGAGCGCCCTGATCGGATACACCGCTTCCTCTCGCGAGTATGCGTGCTCCCACTCGCCGACAATGACGGCCTGCGCGGTGTGCGGGGCGTGCACGAGCGGGTTGTCGTCGGCGGGCCAGCGACCAGCGGCAACGGCATCCGCCTCGGCTTTGATCGCAATCATCGCGTCGATGAACCGGTCGATCTCGGGCAGGTCTTCACTCTCGGTCGGCTCGACCATGAGCGTGCCCGCGACCGGGAACGACATCGTCGGCGCGTGGAATCCGTAGTCGATCAGGCGCTTGGCGACATCATCCACCGTGACGCCGGTCGCCGCCGTAAGTGGGCGAAGGTCAAGGATGCACTCGTGAGCAACCAGTCCGTTGTCGCCGGCGTAGAGCACCGGGTAGTAGTCGCGCAGCCTGGCCGCGACGTAGTTGGCGGCGAGCACGGCCGCACCGGTTGCCGCCTTGAGCCCGTCAGCTCCCATCATCCGCACGTAAGCCCAGCTGATCGGCAGGATGCTCGGGCTCCCGTAAGGCGCGGCACTCACGATGTTGCGGTGCCACGGCAGCTCGGCGTCGCCACGGTGGGCGATCGTGTCGCGCTGCGCCATCGGATGCCCCGGCAGGAAGGGAGCCAGGTGCGCCTTCGCCGCCACGGGACCAACACCCGGGCCGCCACCGCCGTGAGGGATGCAGAAGGTCTTGTGGAGGTTCAGGTGCGAGACGTCTCCACCGAAGTCACCGAAACGGGCGTAGCCGAGGAGGGCGTTGAGATTCGCGCCGTCGACATAGACCTGACCACCGGCCGCATGCACGGCATCGGTGATGTCGCGAACCTCGTGTTCGTAGACACCGTGCGTCGACGGGTAGGTGATCATGAGGGCAGCGAGATCGTCGGCGTGCTCGGCGATCTTGGCCCGCAGGTCATCGAGGTCGACGTTGCCGAGCTCGTTCGTCGCCACAACGACGACCTTCATGCCGGCAAGCACCGCACTCGCGGCATTCGTGCCGTGCGCGCTCGACGGAATGAGGCAGGTCGAGCGATTCACGTCACCGCGCGAGTGGTGATACCCACGAATTGCGAGCAGCCCGGCGAGTTCGCCCTGGCTGCCAGCGTTGGGCTGAAGCGACACCGAGTCGTAGCCGGTCACCTCGGCGAGCCAGGTCTGCAGCTGCTCGATCAGTTCGAGATACCCCTCGACGTCGCCTTCCGGAGCAAACGGATGGATGCTGCCGAACTCCGGCCAGGTGACGGATTCCATCTCGGTCGCCGCATTGAGCTTCATCGTGCAGGAACCCAGCGGGATCATTCCGCGGTCGAGAGCGTAGTCCTTGTCAGCGAGGTACTTGAGGTACCGCATCATCGCCGTCTCGCTGCGGTGCGTGTTGAACACGGGGTGAGTGAGGTACTCGCTGGTGCGCGATAGCCCGGATGGGATGCTCGACGATTCCGCCTTCTCTTCCTTGGGAACCGCAACACCGAGCGCGGCACCAAGCGTCTCGGCCAAGACGGACGGCGTGCGACCCCACGGGTCGTGGCCCGCCTCATCGAACGCAAAGTAAACGACGTCGTCGCCCTCGCTCCGGACCAGAATGTCCGCGGCCTGGAAGCGCTCACGAACCTTGACTGCATTGCCGGGAACCCTGACACCGACTGTGTCGAAATAGGAATCGCTGACGAGTTCGAGCCCCATCTTCTCGACGAGGTCAGCAAAACCCTGGGCGTCCGAGTTCACCTCGTTCGCGATCTGTCGAAGCCCCTGCGGCCCGTGGTAGACCGCGTACATCGACGCCATGACAGCGAGCAGTACCTGCGCGGTACAGATGTTTGACGTGGCTTTCTCGCGACGGATGTGCTGCTCGCGCGCCTGCAGGCTGAGGCGGTAGGCGGGGTGACCGGCGGCATCCTGAGACACACCAACGAGGCGGCCCGGCAGCTGCCGCTCGAGGCCCGCGCGCACGGCCATGAAGCCGGCGTGTGGCCCACCGAAGCCCATGGGCACACCGAAGCGCTGCGAGGTGCCGACTGCGACATCCGCTCCCAGCTCGCCCGGCGACTTCAGCAGTGTAAGGGCAAGCAGGTCGGCCGCAACGACCGCGAGTCCGCCCTGTGCCTTGACCGCCGAAATCACCTTGGAGGGATCCCACACCCGACCAGAGGCACCGGGGTACTGGATGAACGCGCCGAAGACGTCCAGGTCGGGCACATCATCCGGGTCGAGGTCGTAGGGCGTCTCGTGCAGTTCGATACCGACAGCTTGCGCGCGATTCGCGAGCAGCGCCTTGGTCTGCGGCAGGGCATCCGCGTCCACGAGGAACACATTCGACGGCGACTTGGATGCGCGGCGCGCGAGCAGCATGCCCTCGACAACGGCGGTGCCCTCATCCAGCATGGATGCGTTGGCAGTCGTCATTCCCGTCAGGTCCGACACCATGGTCTGGAAGTTGATGAGCGCCTCAAGGCGCCCCTGGCTGATTTCCGGCTGGTACGGCGTGTACGCCGTGTACCAGCTCGGGTTCTCGAGCACGTTGCGCTTGATGACGGCGGGCGTGATCGTGTCGTAATAGCCGAGACCGATCATCGACGTGCGCACTGTGTTGCGGCTGGCGAGCTCGCGCAGCTCCGCGAGGGCCTCGCGCTCGGTGGCAGCATCCGGAATCGTCGAGTTCTGGAGCGGCTCGACCTGGATCGATTCCGGTACGGCAGCGAGCACAAGCTCCTCCACCGTGTCATACCCGACGGCAGACAGCATTTCTAGCTGTGCAACCGAGTCCGTTCCGATGTGACGTGAGGCGAAGAGGTCCGCCATTACTCGCCAACCAGCTTGCTGTACTCGTCGAAGCTCATCAGCTCGGGGAGCGATTCGAACTCGACTTTGATCAGCCAGCCTTCGCCAAACGGATCGGTGTTCACGAGCTCGGGGCTCGCGACGACAGCGTCATTGGCTTCGAGCACGGT
This sequence comes from Actinomycetota bacterium, assembly GCA_030840335.1. GTDB lineage: Bacteria > Actinomycetota > Actinomycetes > Actinomycetales > Microbacteriaceae > Galbitalea. The sequence continues at coordinate 3,478 of JAUZFR010000127.1, forward strand.
GCCGTTGACGGGAGCAAACAACTCGCCAACCGACTTGGTCGACTCGATTTCACCAACGACCTTGCCCTCTGCAACCGTCGCACCGACATCAGGCAGATCGACGAAGACAACGTCACCCAGCTTCTCGGCCGCATATGCGGTGATGCCGACCGTTGCAGTGGTGCCATCGACCAGCACCCACTCGTGCTCGGCGGTGTACTTGAGGGTTGTCTTGTCAGCCATCAGTTGGACTCTCTCTTGTAGAACGGAAGGGAAACGACGGATGCGGGAATGCGGGTTCCGCGCACGTCGATGAACAGCTGGCCGCCGTCGCTCGCGAAGGCGGGGTCGACGTAGGCCATGGCGACGGGGTACCCGAGGGTTGGGGAGAGGGCACCGCTGGTGATGATGCCGATCGCTTCGTCGGCCTCGCCGGAGAATACGAGATAGTCGGCGCGACCGGCGCGCTTGCCTTCGGCGACCAGCCCGACGAGAACCCGTGCACCGCTCTGCGGGCCGGCCTCGGCGGCTTCTCGCCCAACAAAGTCGCCCTCCTTCTTGAGGTTGACTACGCGACCGAGACCGGCCTGGGCCGGGAAGGTTCCGAGGCCGAGTTCGTGGCCGTACAGCGGCATCCCGGCTTCGAGACGCAGGGTGTCGCGGCTCGCGAGGCCGGCCGGAACGAGTCCGGAGCCGGCACCCGTGTCGATGATGGCTTCCCACAGCAGCGGGGCGACATCCGGTGCCACATAGAGTTCGAAGCCGTCCTCCCCCGTGTAGCCCGTGCGGGCGACAAGCACTTCATGCGCGTGCAGGAATCGACCCGGGTGCGACCAGTAGTACTTGAGGTCAGCAAGGCCGTCGACATCCAGCCCGGGCACCTGGCTCAGGATCTCGAACGACTTCGGGCCCTGGATGGCGACAAGCGCGATGTCGTCGCTTTCATCGAACACCTCGCATTCGAATGGTGAGCAGCGTTCGAGCAGCTCGCGCGCGACCACCTCCCGATTCGACGCGTTGGCGACGACCAGAAAGCGATCGTCACCCGTTCGATAGACGACCAGGTCGTCGATGATGCCGCCCTCGCGAGCGAGCAGCAGGCTGTATTTGGCCTGGCCTGTCGCGACCCCGGAGATCTTGCCAGCGAGCGCGTAGTCGAGCGCGTCGGCGGCCTCCGGCCCAAGCACGACAATCTCGCCCATGTGCGACAGGTCGAAGAGGCCCGCAGCTGTGCGAACCGCATGGTGTTCGGCAAGATCTGAGCTGTAGCGCACCGGCATTTGCCAACCGGCGAAGTCGGTGAAGCTGGCGCCGGCATCCACATGGACGCGATGCAGCGGCGAGAATCGCTCTTCTGTTGCGGTGGTTTCGGTCACGGAGTTCTCCAGAGACGTGGGCTGGACAAGAACTCCCCCTCTGTCATTGGCCTGAGAGTTTCGACGACCTGGTTGCGGTCGACTTTCACCTTCGGCGGCGAACTGGTGCGAAGTGGTGGAGTTTCGATGCGCTTCGCGGCTCGACTTTTCAGAGTGGCCAGTTCGATGCGGTACTGATACCTGAGAGATTGGCGGGGAGGCTTGCTCCTTCGGTGCAGCGCCGGATGGCTCTGCTCTCCCGCATCGCGTGCGTGGCCCAATGTTTGATTGTGGCCTCAGCCTAGCAATTGCATGTTGCCGACGGATGACAGATTCGCAGCGAACTAGGATCGGCCCATGAGCGATGAGTTCCGTGATCAGGTGGCCGTTGTGACCGGAGCCGCGAGTGGGATCGGACTGACGGTTGCGCAGCATTTCGCCTCACGGGGCGCGCGAGTGGTCGGGGTCGATCGCAGCCCGGAGGTGGGCGCCGCGGTTGCGACGCTGGCGGGCAGTGGACACTGTGCGATTGTCGGCGACCTGACCGATGAAGGCGCCGCCGCGCGCATCGTCGACGACGCCGCGAGCGCGGCCGGAACGCCGAGCATCCTCGTGAATTCGGCCGGAGTCGCAATCCTTGACTCAGCGGTCAACCTGTCGGCGGCCGCGTGGAACGCGACGATCTCGATCAACCTCAGCGCATCCTTCTTCATGGCTCAGGCTGTCGGCCGACTCATGATCGAGGCGGGCTATGGACGGATCATCAATCTCGCGTCACAGGCGAGTGTGATCGGCCTCGAGAACCACGTCGCCTACAGCGCGAGCAAAGCAGGGCTGCTCGGGATGACGCGGGTGCTGTCGCTCGAATGGGCCCGCTCGGGTGTGACGGTCAATTGCGTGTCTCCGACCGTCGTCGAGACCCCGCTCGGCAAGGCCGCCTGGGCCGGCGCGAAGGGCGACGCGATGAAGGAGCTCATTCCGGTCGGCCGGTTCGCGCAGCCCGAAGAGATCGCCGCGCTTATCGCGTTTCTCGCCGGCTCTGACGCGGGAATGATCACGGGAGAAAACATCCTGATCGACGGCGGCTACTCCACCGTCTGACCTGATTAGTGCTTTTCGCAGGCGACGCCGTCTTTGTCGCGGTCCGACTTCTTGTTCGCGTTGTAGACGGATGTGCTGACCTTGAAATTGGTCACCGGCTTCGACGAACCCTTGACGTGATCGCGGGCACCGGATCGTCCCACACCGTGGTGATACACCTTGTTGAGCGCCGTGCAGTTCGCGTAGGTCTTCGCCGCCAGGTGGACGGAGCCTGACGCGGCCTGAGCCGGTAGTCCGAGCGCTGCTGCAATGAGAACGGCCGAGACGAGTCCGACGGTGAGTTTCATGTTGGTTCTCCCTGATGAGCCGTTTGGCGAGCTCAACGGTTGGCTCAGGCTAGCGGGTACGAGCACAGTCTGCGCGCCCCAGTTTTCGGCTCACCCCCCTCACGCCCCATGCCCGCGTGCGGCAGACTGGACATCGTTCGATCGGGGTGAGGTGAACATGAACGACGCCGTTGCGGATGCTGGCCCGCCTGCCCGCCGCAACCTGCTTGCGCTCAAGGCCGACTGCACGAACTGCTTCGGTCTCTGTTGCGCCGCGCTGCCGTTCACGGCGTCGGTCGACTTCGCGTTCGATAAGGCGGCTGGCGAACCCTGTCGAAACCTTGAGGATGACTTTCGGTGCGGGATCCACGCATCCCTGCGCGAGCACGGGTTCCGCGGTTGTACGGTCTACGACTGCTTCGGGGCCGGCCAACAGGTCGCGCAGGTGACCTACGGCGGAACGAGCTGGCGCGAGGCACCCGATACCGCAAAGCAGATGTTCGCCGTCTTTCCGGTCATGCGCCAGTTGCACGAGCTGCTCTGGTACCTGGCCGAGGCTCTGACCCTGGCTGCGGCCGTCCACCTCCGACCGCAGCTTCTCGACGCCAGCGACGAAACGGAGCGGTTGACCCGGCTGGCCGCGGATGCGCTGCTCGAACTGGACGTCGACGCGCACCGAGCGCACGTGAACGACCTCCTCCTGCAGGCCAGCAAACTCGTGCGCAAGTCATCGCCGCGTGGTCCGGGGAACAAGAAGGTGAAGCACGGCGCCGATCTCATCGGCGTGAACCTGTCTGGAGAAGACCTGCGCGGCGCGAACTTTCGCGGCGGCTATCTCATTGCGGCAGACCTGCGCGGCGCCAACCTGCAACGTGCCGATCTGATCGGCGTCGACCTGAGGGACGCGAACCTGGCCGGTGCCGACCTGAGCACCAGCCTGTACCTCACCCAGTTTCAGGTCAATGCGGCACGAGGCGACGCAACGACCCGGCTGCCCCAGTCGCTCACGCGTCCGGAACACTGGCCGACGTAACCGGTCGTCAGTCGGCGAGCCACTCCGCTCCGAACTCATCGCGACTGACTTCGAGGAATTCGATGATCCCGTGCAGCAGTGCCTCGGTCGTCGCCGATTGCAGAAGCGCGACTTTGTCGAGCTGGCCGATGGGTGCGATCGCCGCGAGCTGCCACGCGAAAGCGACCGGATCTTCCGAAAGCTGGATGTCCGCGGGCCACTCCTGGTCGGCCGAATCGGATGGTGCCGCGAGAGCGCGACGCACGGCCGAGTCGGCCTCTTCGCGCAGCGGCAGCAAGGAGTCGTCCCAGGTCAGCTCCGCCACCTGCCGTACCGTCGCGAGGGGATAGGGATCGTCAGGCATCCACTCGGTGATTTGGATGCGACGCTCGCCCTTCGCCACCAGCACCACTGATCCC
>JAUZFR010000190.1 GCA_030840335.1 Actinomycetota bacterium
AGCGCTCGAAGCGGGCGATCGCACGGAATCCGACGGCAGCAAGCCAAACCTGCAAGCCCATGATGACGATTGCGACGATGATCTTGAAGACCAGCCCACCGTTGAAACCCAGCTTGGCGAACAACGCGACCACCAGATCAAGAATTATCCAGGTGTTGATGGCGCACCAGCCGACCGCCAGAAGCCCCTGGAGGAGCGCAGGGAAGTAGGCTCCTCGCCGGCCGAACGCGCTTCGGGACAACACCATCTGGCTCACTGCGGTGCGCTGACCCATCAGTACGAAGAATCCGAAAACGGCCATCCCGATGAGGTTGCCGATCACGAGCACGAGAATCGTCTGGAGCAGGCTCAGTCCCAGGTTGATACCGAGGGCGCCGAGAACCCAGTTGATAGGGGCGACGTTTGCGCCACACCAGATCCAAAACTGGTGAGCAACCGTTGAGGTTCTTGCATTTTCGGGAATTGGTACGAGCGTGTGCTCGACTGACTCCGTTGTTTGTAGATCATCATTGACCAAGGACACGGATCCTCCAGCAGTTAGGGTGCGCCCAGTATTTACCCCATATGTACGATAAGTCAATGACAGTCGATCTATTTGGAAAGCGACGGATGTGACCGAGTCAGAGGGGCCGCACAGCGGAGCCGACGCCGAACACGTTGGCATCCGCATACGACAGCTCCGCCAGTCCAAGGATCTCTCGGCGAAAGACCTGGCCTCCCGCGCCGGGCTCACCGCCTCTTACATCAGCAGGATTGAGAACGCGAAGGTCAGCCCCACTGTCGCGACACTGGGCAGAGTCGTGCAGGCCATGGGCGAGACCTTTGCGAGCCTCTTCGAGGATGCGCAGGCCGAGGGGCCTGTCGTACGCGCACATGATCGCCTTCCGCTCCACAGCCACGGAGTCGATGACTACCGCGTCACGCCCGCCTGGGCTTCGCGGCTGGTCGTCGTCGAGTCCGTCATCGAGGCCGGCCAGGCGAGCGGACCGAACCCGCATACGCATCCCGGCGACGAGGAGTGCGTGCTCGTCATGGACGGTCAGCTCACGGTGTGGTTGGACGGCAATGAGCACCTGCTCGGCCCCGGCGATTCCGCGACTTACCTCTGCCGCCTGCCCCACCGATGGCGCAACTCGGGCCGGGAATCCAGCCGAGTGCTGTGGATCATCACACCCGCCATTTACTAGGTCACGGCATAGCTAGGGTTGAATCATGGCCCACCAGACCGAACAGGTCGTGCTTCTCGACGATGCCGGCAATGACATCGGCAGCGCAGACAAAGCGACAGTTCACACGGCAAACACCGCGCTGCATCTGGCCTTCTCGTGCCACGTTTTCAACGCCGAAGGCCAGCTGCTCGTCACCCGTCGCTCACTCGCGAAATTGACGTGGCCGGGCGTCTGGACCAACTCCTTTTGCGGACATCCTGCCCCGGGCGAAAGCCTCGAGGATGCGATCTCCCGACGCGCTTCGGTCGAGCTCGGCATCACCGTCAGCGAGGTGAAGCTCGTGTTGCCGGACTTTCGGTATCGCGCGGTGGACGCATCCGGAATCGTCGAGAACGAGATCTGCCCGGTGTACCGCGCGGTCACGACGGATGCGGTGGCGGCGAATCCTGACGAGGTCTCGGAGTGGGAGTGGGTCGAGCCCGCATCACTGAGGGCGGCCGCGAGCGCCGCGCCTTATGCGTTCAGCCCGTGGCTGGTCTGGCAGCTGGAGCAGCTGACCCGCGACTGAGCCGCTGGTTGAGTAGCGCGCGAGGAACGAGCACGCCCAGTCGTTGGTTGAGTAGCGCGCGAGGAACGAGCCCGCCCCAGTCGCTGGTTGAGTAGCGCGCGAGGAACGAGCCCGCGTAACGAAACCCCCGCCACGTCGCACAACCCCGGCCGGCTTCGTTACGCGAAGCGCGCCAGAGCGCGCTGCGCTACTCAACCAACGACAAACTCTGTGCCCTCTCGACAGACTCGACAAGCAAGCGCCGGCGACCGCAGTCCGTGGTCGAGTAGCGCGCGAGGAACGAGCCCGCCCCAGCCGTTGGTTGAGTAGCGCGCGAGGAACGAGCCCGCCCCAGCCGCTGGTTGAGTAGCGCGCGAGGAACGAGCCCGCCCCAGTCGCTGGTTGAGTAGCGCGCGAGGAACGAGCCCGCGTAACGAAACCCGCCTCAGCTCAGCGGGTCGTCGGTCAGCGGCTCAGTCGTCTGTGGGATCGCCGTCCTGTGGAAGTTCAGGTACGACCGCGATGCCGTCGGCCCGCGCTGGCCCTGGTAGCGGGAGCTGTACTCCGATGCGCCGTAGGGCTTCTCCGCCGGCGAAGTCAGCCGGATGAAGCACAGCTGCCCAATCTTCATCCCAGGCCAGAGCTTGATCGGCAGGGTCGCAACATTGCTCAGCTCGAGCGTGACGTGACCGGAGAAGCCGGGGTCCACGAATCCGGCGGTCGAATGCGTGAGCAGTCCGAGTCGGCCGAGCGAACTCTTGCCTTCGAGTCGCGCCGCGATATCGTCGGGCAGCGTCACCAGTTCGTAGGTCGACCCGAGAACGAACTCGCCGGGATGCAGGATGAAGGGGTCGCCATCCTTGGTTTCGACGAGTCGCGTGAGGTCGGGCTGATCGACGGCGGGATCGATGAACGGGTACTTGTGATTGTCGAACAAACGGAAGTACTTGTCGAGTCGAACGTCGATGCTGGAGGGCTGGATCATCCCCAGCTCGAGCGGTTCGAGACCGACCCTGCCCGACTCGAGTTCGGCCCGGATGTCCCTGTCGCTGAGAAGCATGGGGAGAGACTACCGGAGCGGGGAACCGTCCTCCGAGCGACGATGTAGTTCAATGACAGGAACGTGACATCCGCTCACGACAGAGAGAGGGTTCAGCACATGGCCTGGGGTAAGTCTGAGGAAGAAAAGCAGCAGGAACGCGAAGCAAAGGAGCAGCAGGCCCGCGCGCAGCAGGAGGCCTACGAGCAGCAGCAACGAGCGGAAGCGGATGCGGCGTTCGCGTCCAGTCCGGTGGGGCGCGCGCAGGCTGCTCACCAGCGAAATGACGCCTTCTTCCAGCTCGAAGTCGAGGTAAGTGCGCTCACCGGTCCGACATCGTTCTTCGGTTCGTCATCCAATGAGATCCAACACTCCGCAGTCGCGACCGACCTGCTTGGCCAGGTGGAGGCGGCGGGCTGGCACCTCGAACACGTGGGCTACGTCTTCATCGAGACCGGATCCACAACGACGGATCGCGTGCTGCTCTCCGGGCAGGGAATGGTGACGCAGGGCAACGTGACCGGAATCTACCTGTTCCGTCGCGCCGCCGCGTAAGTTGCTCGGCCATGTGCGCCGGGTAACATGTTGTTGCTGCTTCTGCAGCGACGCGAGTGTAGTTCAATGGCAGAACTTCAGCTTCCCAAGCTGATAGCGCGGGTTCGATTCCCGTCACTCGCTCCATGTCAGTTCTCAGGCAAAGTGATATTTTTGTCAGTTCTCACGCAAAGCGAGACTGTTGCGTTGAACCTTCAGTCCCGCCTTGGGCGTCAATTAAGTCTAGGGTCGGCCATGTGCTGACCGTAGCCGTGATCATCCCCGGCCTCCAGAGCGAGGGTAAATCACAGACCGTCGTCTCGGCCGCGACCGCGGACGTGGTCGTGGTC
>JAUZFR010000065.1 GCA_030840335.1 Actinomycetota bacterium
CGATCGTCGTTCGCGAGCTGCGCTCCGGATACCGGATCGCGTTTTGCGCCGCCAGTCTCGAGGATGCGCTTGTTCCCAGCACGCGGCCGACGAGCCGCAGCGTGGGCGGCATCACGAGCTGGGCACCGAGAACAACACCGGTGAACGACAGCAGGCCGCCGACGACCCCGACGAGGATGCCGCGGGGATCGCTCTGCCCGAGGGCGACACCGCCGAGCATGATCAGTACTCCGAGAACGAACAGCGTGATCGCCACGGCGTTCCGTCCCGCGCGTCCCGCAGCCTCTTCGAAGGTGTGCTCCTGTGCCGCGCCCGTCGCCTGCATGGGAGTGACGACGAGCACCCGGCGCGAGCCGATCCACGAGGCGAGCCACGTCGTGAGAATGACGGACACGACCGGAAGTGCGATCGACGGGTCAATGTAGGAGAAGCCGAGCGGCGGCACGAAGTGAGTTGCCAGTGCCACGCCGAGCAGGAGTGCGTTCGCGCCGATCCCGATGATGAGGCCGAGCAGCGCACCGATCACGCCCACTGCGAGCCCTTCGCGAGCGACCGCCCTGCGCTGGTCTGCCGCACTCGACCCGATCAGGCGCAGCAGCGCGATCGTGCGGGTTCGCCCGGCCACGATGGTGCCAAAAGTGTTGGACGTCACGACCGCCCCAACGTAGATCGCGATTGCGACGAAGACGAAGGCGATGAAGCCGAGGACGAACGAGACGATCACACTCCCGCCGGTCGCGCTGTCTCCGTAGATCATGACCGCGAGATCTTTGGACGCAAGTAGTAGTGTCACGCCGAATGTCGAGCTGAGGGCGGCTACCAGGATGCTCGGGCCGTGCTCCCTGAGCGCGGCACGGCGCAGGGTGAACCGGTTCATGACGCGCGCTCCATTCCCAGCATGTAACGACTGATGTCTTCGGCGGATGACCGGGGCAGGTCTTCAACAAGCCGCCCGTCGGCGAGGAACAGGATGCGATCGGCGAAACTGGCCGCGATCGGGTCGTGGGTCACCATGGCGATGCTCTGCCCGTAGTCGATACTCGCCGCGGCCAGTAGCGAAAGCACCTCGCGTCCAGTGCGTGAGTCGAGGTTGCCGGTCGGCTCGTCCGCGAACACCAGGTCAGGACGAGTGCCAAGCGCACGCGCGATCGCGACCCGCTGCTGTTGTCCACCCGACAGTTCGTGCGGGCGGTGTCGCAGCCGATCCGTGAGCCCGAGCGATGAGACCAGCTGGTCGATCCACGCCCGCTCCTGCTCGGTCGGCCGGCGGCCATCCAGTTCGAATGGGAGCAGGATGTTTCCCGCGATGTCCAGAGTCGGCACGAGGTTGAACGATTGGAACACGAAGCCCACCCGCCGACGTCGGAGTACCGTCAATTGCCCGTCGTCCAGGGACGTGATGTCGGTGTCGGCGAGATGAACGCGCCCGGAGGTCGGCGAATCCAGTCCGGCCATGATGTGCATCAGGGTCGATTTTCCCGATCCGCTTGGCCCCATGATGGCGGTGAACTGACCGCGACGGATTCCGATACTGACCTCGGATAGGGCGTCGATGCGATTCGCGCCCGTTCCGTAAGACTTTGTGAGGCGTTCGACTCGAGCGACGAGCTCGGTGCCGTCTGACGTGTTTTCCATGTTTTCAGCCTAGAAACGCGCATCCGTGCGCGCGTCCGTCGGGCGGTGCGACGGTGTCCGACTGCAGGATGATTCGTCAGCTACTCGACGAGCCGATGCTCGAAGGCGTAGACGACAAGCTGCACCCGATCGCGCAGGCTCAGCTTGCTCAGGATGCGGCTGATGTGCGTCTTCACGGTCGCCTCGCTCAGGAATTCGCCGCCGGCGATTTCGGAGTTGCTGAGACCGCGCGCGGCAAGCAGGAAGATGTCCTTCTCGCGCGAGGTGAGGGTGGTGAACGCCTGTGGTTCGGGCTCCGCGCCCGGCTGTGAGTCGAAGTGTTCGAACAGTTCACGCGTCGCGGCTGCGGCGATGACCGAGGTGCCCGCGTAGACGGTGCGGATCGCCGCGAGCAGGAACTCGGGCTCGGCATCCTTCAGCAGAAACCCGCTCGCTCCCCCGCGGATGGCCCGGGTGGCCGCCTCGTCGAGATCGAAGGTCGTGAGCACGATGATCTTGGGTCGAACTCCGCCGCGGGCGTCGGCCGCGCTGAGGATGGCGACTGTCGACTCGATACCGTCCATGACGGGCATCCGGATGTCCATGAGAATGACATCCGGGCGGGCCGACGCAGCGATGGCGATACCCTCGACGCCGTTCGCCGCCTCCCCGACGAACTTGAGATCAGGCTGCGACGAGACGAGCATGCGGATGCCGGTGCGGAAGAGCGCCTGGTCGTCGACCAGCGCGACCGTGATCGGACGTCTCACTGCTGAACCATCGCCGAAGCGGGTATGACGCCGTGAACAACGAATTCCCGATCGCCGACCTCGGTCGTGAGGGTGCCTCCGACGAGCGCGGCACGTTCCCGCATACCGGCCAGGCCGTGGCCGACACGGAGTTCGCTTGTGGCAGGGGATGACGTGAGTGCGCTTCTGATGGTGACCTCCAGGTCGTCTTCCGTCCACTCAAAGTGGACGAACGCTTCGTGCGATGCGTCGCCATGACGCAGCGCGTTGGTGAGTGCTTCCTGCACGATCCGGTACACCGCGAGCTGTTGCCCGGTGCCGAGCGGCAGCGGTGTTCCGTTCGCGTCGAAGCCGATGGTGAGACCGGATGCGCGCAGCTGGTCGAGCAGGCGCCCCAGGTCGGCGAGTGCGGGCTGGGGACCCTCGGTCTGTGAATGACGAAGCTGCCCGAGTAGCAGCCGCACGTCCGCGAGGGCCTCGCGCGCCGTCGACGAAATCGCCGTCAGCGCCTCGTCGACCGCGGCCGGATCCGTTGCGTGCGCGTATCGGGCACCATCGGCCTGCGCGATCACGACCGCGAGCGAATGCGCGACGACATCGTGCATGTCTCGCGCGATCCGGTTGCGCTCCTGTTCAACGATGACATCACGTTCGGCGCCCTCCGCATCGATTTCCGCCAGCTTCTGGGCCCGACTGCTCGCGCGGGCGATGCTGCGGGTGCGCACAAGGTTGCCGGCGGTCCACGGCAATCCGAGAATAACGAGCAGCAGTGCGCCGTAGAGGCCGAGCGAGATGACGAACTTCGCGACCTCAGCGAAGCTCGTCGCGTTCAGGTGCAGCGTAAGGACGAAATCATTGCCGTGGTACTCGATGAAGGCTGCACCGAGCGCGGCGCCGACGAAGATCGAGGCGAATCCGAGCCAGCGCACAACCTTGGTTCCGTAGGCCGCCGTTGCATAGATCACCGCGAGAATCGCGAGGTCTACGTAGCTCGGATTGACGGCCAGCGCATACATCTGGAACAGCGCAGCGAGCCAGGCGACCCCGAGCGCAATGCCCGGGGAGAAACGCCGGAAACCCACCGCGACGGCCATCCCCACGCCAAGGAGTCCGCTGGGGTCGCCCGTGTTGACGTTGATCGCGAACACCAGCACAAACAGCGCGATCAGGACGTCGACAATCACCTGATAGGACTGCAGGCGACGAAACATGGTTCAACGGTAGGGCCGAGGAGGCCGGTCTGCGAGCAGGGGCTGGGTAAATCATCCTCTCGATGTAGTTCTCCGTCACCCGAGTTGACTCAAATGGCTGTCATGCATTGCCCATAACAGCCATTGGCGTCAACTCCGGGAAAGAGCGGGTCAGCCAGTGACAACAACGACTCGGCCGGGAACAGCTAGAAGCCCAGGCGACCCAGCTGCTTCGGGTCGCGCTGCCAGTCTTTCGCGACCTTGACGCGCAACGACAGGAAGACCTGCTTGCCGACCAGCGCCTCGATCTCTACACGCGCACGGGCACCGACGTCCTGGAGTCGCTCGCCTCCGCGGCCGATGATGATGCCCTTTTGACTGTCGCGTTCGACAAAGAGGTTTGCGTAGATGTCGAGCATGTCGCGGTCCTCGCGCTCCGACATCTGGTCGATCGTGACCGCGATCGAGTGCGGCAACTCGTCTTCGACGCCCTCGAGAACCGCTTCGCGGATCAACTCCGAGACGCGAGACTCGAGATTCTCATCCGTGATGGCATCCGACGGGTACAGCGCCTCGGAGAGCGGCATCAGCGCGATCAACTCGGCGGTGAGGGTGTCGAGCTGAATGCTGCCGAGGGATGAGATCGGAATGATCGAATCCCATTCCCGCAACTCGCTCACCGCCTGCAACTGCTCCGCGACCGCGGGGCGTGACGCTGCGTCGATCTTGGTGACGATGGCGACCTTTTTTGCGCGCGGGAAGTTGTCGAGCTGCTCGTTGATGTACTTGTCGCCCGGCCCGATTTTCTCGTTTGCCGGAACACAGAAACCGATGACATCGACGTCGGCCAGAGTGTCCTGCACGATACCGTTCAGTCGCTCGCCGAGCAGCGTCCGCGGTCGGTGCATCCCCGGTGTGTCGACCACGATGAGCTGGCCGGTCGGGTGATGCACGATGCCACGGATCGCGCGACGCGTCGTCTGAGGCTTCGACGACGTGATCGCGACCTTCTCGCCGACCAGCGCGTTGGTCAGCGTGGACTTGCCGACGTTGGGGCGGCCAACAAAGCTGACGAAGCCGGCACGGTAGTTCTCTGGGGTGGAAGTCATCGCATCCGAGGCTAGTCGGTATCCTCATCCGCCAGCGCGGCCTGCGCATCGATGAGCGACTGGTCTCGCTCGACCAACACGGTGCTGATGCGTTTTCGGCGGCCTTCGGTGCGCTCTGCGGTCAGGATCAGGCCGGATGCTGTCGCGGTCGACCCGGCGACGGGAAGGCGCCCGACAGCCTTGGTCAACAGGCCGCCGACGGAGTCGACCTCGTCATCGTCGAGTTCGATGCCGAACAGGTCGCCCAGCTCATCGACGGGCATCCTCGCGGCCACGCGGTAGCGGCCGTCACCGAGGTCTTCGAAATCCGGAACTTCGCGATCGTACTCGTCGGCGATGTCCCCGACCAGCTCTTCGATGAGGTCTTCGAGCGTGACCAGCCCCGCGATACCGCCGTACTCATCGACCACCATCGCGAGATGGTTCGATTCGAGCTGCATCTGGCGAAGCGTGTCATCCGCTTTCTTCGATTCGGGAACGAACAGCGCGGGCCGAGCCAGCTCGGCAGCGGTTGTCGTGCCAGAGCCCTTCTTCTGCTCGTATTCGAGCCGGGCGACGTCACGCAGGTAGAGGATGCCGATCACCTCGTCGATGTCTTCCCCGATGACCGGCATGCGGGACACCCCTCGACTGAGGAAGAGCCCCATCGCCGTACCGAGCTTCGCGTCGCCGTCGACCGTCACCATGTCGGTGCGCGGAACCATGACTTCACGAACGACCGTGTCGTTGAACTCGAAAATCGAGTGGATGAGTTCGCGATCGTCTTCTTCGAGCACGTCGAGCTCTGTCGCCTCATCCACCATGCTGAGCAGCTGCTCCTCACTGGAAAAGGTGGCGTTCTTGGGGCGACCGGGAGTCACCCGGTTGCCAATTGCGACGAGCGCATTCGCGATGGGGCCGAGAAAAACCCGAATCGCGCGGATGATCGGAGCCGCGAAACGGATGATTGCCCGCGAATTCGCACGCCCGACGCTGCGCGGACTCGACCCGACGAGAACGAAGGAGACAGCGGTCATGATCAGAGCGCTGGCGAGCAGCGCCCAGCCCCACTGGTGAAAGCTGTAGGCGAACGACAGCGAAATGAGTACCGCTGCCGTGGTCTCCGAAACCACTCGCGTGAAGTTGAGGGCGTTGACGTGGGTGCCAAGGTCGCTCGCGAGCGCGAGCAGTGAGCGCCGCGAACGGCTGTGTGACGCGAGATCGATCAGGTCAGTGCGACTCAGCACCTGAAGCGCAGAATCGGACGCCGCGAGGAGTCCGCCAAAGATGACGAGCAGAACGGCGACACTGACGAAGATCGCGATCACCGGTCGGCGCTACCTTCGTCGCTCGCTCAGGGCAAAGCCGGTGAGGAGATCGCGCTGCAGTGCGAACATCTCTTTCTCTTCGTCCGGTTCTGCGTGGTCGAAACCGAGCAGGTGGAGCAGACCGTGGGTGGTGAGAAGCAGCATCTCGTCGATCGGACTGTGCCCTGCGGCCTCCGCCTGAGCGATCGCGACCTGAGGACAGAGCACGATGTCGCCAAGCAGCCCCGCGGGCGTTGGCTGGTCTTCGGTACCGGGCCGCAGCTCATCCATCGGGAAGCTCAGCACATCGGTTGGGCCGGGCTCATCCATCCACTGGACGTGAAGCTGCTCCATGGCCGATTCGTCGACCAGCAGGATCGCGAGTTCGGCATCCGGATGCACGTGCAGCTGATCGAGGTCGTAGGTGACGAGTCGCTGAAGCACGAGCTCGTCGACCTCGACGGCTGATTCGTTATTGATCTCGATCGACATCAGCGGCCCCATCGCCTGTCTGATCGGGTCGGGCTCTGACGATCCTGTGGAACGTTCCCGCGGCGCTCGGCGCGGTTCGCGCCATCCGGATTGCCACCATGATGTGCGTTCTCGCGCTCGAAGCGGGCCGCCTGGCGCTCGGCGTCGTACTTCGTGTACGCGTCGACGATCTGCCCGACGAGGTTGTGACGCACGACATCTGCGCTGGTGAGACGCGAGAAATGGATATCGTCGATCTCGCTGAGCACGCGCGTGACCAGCTGAAGGCCGCTTGAGCCGACGGGCAGGTCGATCTGGGTGATGTCACCCGTCACAACCATTCGCGAACCAAAGCCAAGGCGGGTCAGGAACATCTTCATCTGTTCCGGGGTCGTGTTCTGCGCTTCGTCGAGCACGATGAACGCGTTGTTGAGCGTGCGCCCGCGCATGTAGGCGAGCGGGGCCACCTCCACGGTGCCGGCCGCGAGCAGCTTCGGCACGATTTCGGGGTCCATCATCTCGTTGAGCGCGTCGTAGAGCGGGCGGAGGTACGGGTCGATCTTGTCGGTCAGTGTGCCGGGCAGGAATCCAAGCCGCTCACCCGCTTCGACTGCCGGGCGCGTGAGGATGATCCGCTCGACCTCTTTGCGCTGTAGTGCCTGCACAGCTTTGGCCATGGCGAGGTAGGTCTTGCCCGTACCCGCCGGACCGATGCCAAACACGATCGTGTTCTGGTCGATCGCGTCGACGTAGTCTTTCTGCCCAAGGGTCTTCGGCCGGATGCTCTTGCCCCGGCTCGTGAGAATCGCCTGGCTCAGTAACTCCGCGGGGCTGCCCGCATTCGTGTCGAGGATCCGGGCAGAAGACGTGACATCGCTCTGGCCCAGATCGGCTCCATTTCGTACCAGTTGAATCAACTCCTCGACCAGGCGGTTTGCCGCCTGAAGTGGCTGGCCGCTACCGGTCAGCGAGATTTCATTTCCACGCACGAGCACCTGCACCTGGGGGTACTGGCGTTCGATGGTTTTCAGCAGTCGGTCCTGCGGACCCAGCAGCCGCACCATGGCGAGACCGTCGACACGAATATCGATCCGCTCGGTGTTCGGGTCTGCCGCAGACTCGAAGTCGCTACCTGCCAAGGGAACTCTCGTCGAGCGAACCACTCAACACGTGCGCGTGCACGTGGAAGACGGTCTGGCCAGCGCTCTCACCGCTGTTGAAGATGAGCCGATATTCGCCGTTCGACTGTTCGGTCGCCAGCTTGTCGGCTACGGCCACGATCTCGGCCAGCAGGTCGGGGTCGCCGTTCGCGAGTTCGGCGATGTTCGCGAACTCGGATGTTTTCGGCACGACGAGCAGGTGCACGGGTGCCTTCGGCGCAATGTCCCTGAACGCGATGATGTCATCGTTTTCAAACACGATGTCGGCCGGAATGTCGCGCGCGACAATGCGTTCGAAGATCGTGGGTTCTGGTGTGGACATGAATCCAAGCTTAAGGGACGTGAGCCTACCAGCGCCCGAGTTTCGCGTTCAGCACAGCGATGGCCGCGGGCCCGGCAGTGGAGGTCCGCAGGATGGTGCTTCCGAGGCTCGCACCCCACGCCCCGGCGCCGTACAGCAACTCGAGTTCGCCCGGCGCAATACCGCCCTCCGGGCCGACCACGAGCACAATGTCGCGGGCATCCTGGGTGCGCGTTTCGGCGCGAGTCAACGGCACCTCACTGAGCGGATCGAGCACCAGCAGCTGAGCGGTTTCGGCGAGCGCGGCAAGTTGCCTGGTCGTCGTGAGCGGACCGACCTCGGGTAGCCACGGCCGCACCGACTGTTTGCTGGCTTCACGCACTATCGACGTCCACCGCTCGTGACCCTTTCCGACCTTCGCACCCTCCCAGCGGGAAATGCTGCGAGCGGCGGCCCACGGAATTACTCCGTCAACGCCCAATTCGGTGGCGGCCTGCACCGCCAGCTCGTCGCGGTCGCCCTTGGCCAGCGCCTGTGCCAACCAGATCGCGGGGGCGGGCTGCGGCGTGAATTCGACGACGTGAAGCTCGATGTTGACGACGGATGCGGTGGCAGCGACCACGACACCCGTTGCGATCGTGCCGAGCCCGTCCCCGATCGTGACGCGGTCGCCGATGGCGACTCGAGTCACGGTGACCGCGTGCCGCGCCTCGGCGCCCTCGAGCGTCGCGGTCGCCCCGGAGAGCTGCCCGGTCAGGTTGTCGGAAAGGTAGAGGTTGGCCACGCCTCAAGCATGACAGCCCGCGCTCAGACCTTGTGCAGTGCGTCCGGCAGCAGAGCCTCATCCTCGTTGAGCCAGCATGCGACGCGGCGGTCGGGCTCGCCAGCCACCGCAGTGGCAGCAAGAACGGGGATGTCGGTGACGCACTTCGCCATCGCGAACGGACAGCGTGGGTGGTACGCGCATCCGGTGGGAAGTGCCTGGAGGTCTGGCGGCGAACCGGGGATGCCGGTGAGCTCCTGGCGAGGGCCATGCAGGGGCGGAAAGGAATTCAACAGCCCAAGTGTGTACGGATGCCGTGGCTCGCGATACATCGCCTGTGCGGGTCCGTGCTCCACTATTTCGCCCGCGTACATGATGGCGATGCGGTCGGCGACCTCAATGAGCAGCGATACATCGTGCGTGATGAAAATCACGGCAAAGCCCATGCGATCCCGAAGTTCGACGATCTGTTCGACGATCTGCCGCTGCATCACCACATCGAGCGCCGTCGTGGGCTCATCCATGATCAGCACGCGCGGCTCGAGGGCGAGTGCCATGGCAATCATGACGCGCTGCCGCATCCCGCCCGAAAGCTGGTGCGGGTATGAACTGATCCGATCGGGGGCGATGCCCACCATCGACAGCAGTTCGCGAGCGCGGTCCTCGCGCTGGGCGCGAGTCGACTCCGGTCGGTGGGCGGCAATCGCATCAGTGATCTGGCGGCCAATGCGATAGACGGGGTTGAGCGAGTTCATCGCACCCTGGAAGACGATCGCGGTGTCCTGCCAGCGCGCGGCTCGCAACTCACTTTCCGGCCGTCGCAGCACATCGACGGGCGCGCCACCATCTTCGGGATAGTACAGAACCTGGCCAGCACTGATCAGGCCGGGCGGCGGAAGCAGCCGGGTCGCGGCATACACCAGTGTCGACTTGCCGCATCCGGATTCGCCCGCGAGCCCGAGTACCTCACCCTCGTGCAGCGTGAGGTCGACTCCGCGCAGCGCATGCACGCGATCCTCGCCGTATCCGTAGTCCACCGCGAGCCCGGTGATCTCGAGGATCGGCCGCGGATTCCCGCTGCGGCTGTTCGACCAGGCCGGTGCGACCTCTGTTCTGGACATGCTCATCGTGTGACCTCCGGTCGAGTCTTGGTGGGTTCGACGGGCTCAGGCGCCGTGGGCGCAAGGGGCGCGTCGCGCAGCACGGCGGTGAAGCCGATCCGCGGCTTGATTCCGTGTTGGCG
>JAUZFR010000073.1 GCA_030840335.1 Actinomycetota bacterium
CCTTGTGCTGCGCAGGGCGACGCCGTCAAACCTCGCCCTGGCGCTCGGGATCCGGTCTCCGCGGCGGACGGCGATTGCCGATCTCGTCGTCATCGGAGGTGGGCCGGCAGGCCTGGCGGTTGCCGTCTATGGAGCATCGGATGGCCTGTCTGTCGTGCTGTGCGACTCGGTGGCCATCGGTGGGCAGTCCGCGACGACGTCCCTCATCGAAAACTATCTCGGCTTTCCGGCCGGCATCTCGGGCGCCGAACTCGCCGACCGTGCCCGGCTGCAGGCCCGCAAGTTCGGCGCGGAGGTCTCGGTGCCGTCCCGGGCGAGACTCGTCCAGCAGCGGGCCGGTGAGCTCATCGTGCGGATCGCCGGAGGCGACCGACTGGTAGCGCGGGCTGTCGTGGTTGCTACCGGTGTCCGCTATCGCCGTCTCACCGTGCCCGGCATCGAGAGGGTCGAGCCGAGCAGCGTCTTCTATGCCGCGACCATGCATGAGGCCCGAGTGTGCGGCTCCGGGCCGGTCGTCGTCGTCGGGGGCGGCAATTCTGCGGGCCAGGCCGCGCTCTTTCTCGCGGAGTCCGGGTCGCAGGTGCGTCTCGTGGTCCTCGCGGAGTCGCTCGACCGGGATATGTCCCGGTACCTTGTCGACCGGATCGTGAAACATCACGGCATCGACGTGATGCTGCGCACCGAGGTCGCTGCCGTACGCGGCGATTCCGAACTCGAGTCCGTCCTCGTGCGCCGCGCGGACGGTTCCGACCGCGAACTGTCTGTACGGTACCTGTTCGTTTTCATCGGTGCGGAGGCGGAAAGCGGCTGGCTGCCACCGGAGGTGGAGAGAGACGAGCGCGGTTACATCGTGACCGGTGCCGCCTCGGAAGCAAGCTCGGTCTGGCGCGACGTCGGGCGGCCGCCCCTGCCGCTAGAGACCGCGATCCCCGGCCTGTTCGCCGTCGGCGACGTTCGCAGTGGCTCTGTGAAACGGATGTCCGCGGCCATCGGTGAGGGCGCCTCGGTCGTGCGAATGGTTCACGATCACCTCGGCGCGGTTCGAATCCGATAGATGCTGTCGCCCAGCTCGCCGCAGTTGATCACTTGGCGATAAAAGCGAGGATGTCCGCGTCCAGCTCAGCCTGATAGTCGCCATAGATGCCGTGTGGGGCGCCGGGGTAGACCTTCAGGGTGCCGTGCTTCACGAGATCTATGGACTTCAACGCGGCTGCGACGATTGGGACGATCTGGTCGTCGTCACCCTGAGCGATGAAGATCGGCACATCGAGCGATTTCAGATCCTCGGTGAAGTCGGTTTCGGAGAACGCCTGTACGCAGTCGTATGCGGCCGCGAGACCAACGAGCATGCCCTGTCGCCAAAAGTCGTCCCTCGCGCCCTTTGATACGTTCGACCCCTCGCGATTGGCACCGAAGAAGGCGGCGGAAAGGTCCTGGTAGAACTGCGAACGATCCTTCAGCACACCCGCACGGATTCCGTCGAAAGCTTCAATCGGCGTGCCCTCGGGATTGGATCCGGATTTGACCATGATCGGAGGCACGGCGCCAACCGTGACCACCTTTGACACGCGACCCTTGCCGTGCTGCGCGGCATAGCGCACGACTTCGCCACCGCCCGTCGAGTGTCCGATGACGACCAGGTCCTTCAGGTCGAGGGTTTCAACCAGGTCGGAGAGATCGCGTGCATAGGTGTCCATGTCGTTGCCGACATAGGTGTGCGAGGAACGTCCATGGCCGCGACGGTCGTGCGCGATTGCGCGGTAACCAGCGTCCGCCAGCAGCTTGAGTTCGACCTGCCAGGCATCGGATGAGAGGGGCCAGCCATGGCTGAGAAGAACGGGCTGGCCGGTGCCCTGCTCGGTGTAGTAGATCTGCGTACCGTCTGAAGCAGTGATGAATGGCATGGTTACACGTAGTAGGGGTAGGCAGGGTAGACGTAGTCGTCGTACCAGTAGGGGGAGTAGCCGTAATATCCGTAAAGGTCCCCGTAGTAGAACTCGTCATAGACGAGGGCAGGGTCATATTTGGGGGAACCAGCTACCTTCTGTGTGTCTGTGTCGATCCGGACGTACTCATCGGTGATCGAGGTGATGGCATCAACGGGTATCACAGACGTCGTGCGTTCGAGCAAGTGTCCGTGAGTCACGACCAGGGCACGCACCTTGTTCTCGGCCTGGTCGATCAAAAGGTCATGCACTTTGCCGAGATTGTCTCCCGCGCTGTCCACTACCTTGCGTCCGCGAACATCCACGCTGGGGTCGAGGACTACCTCGTCGGTGTCGCTGAGCTGAACTAGTTCGTGATTGCTATACGTTGCCATGGCTGAAGCCTCCTATGAAGTTCGGTGTTCATTTCCAGCCACGCTAAGCGTCGAAAGTTGAACCGGTCAATGGGAGCACGAACACCGTTTGGACGAGCACATTGTGAGACTGAACAGTCGTGCCGGCGACGATGTGATCGCGGCTGTCGCGGGGGCAAGATTGTGGTGCGAGCGATGACTAGACGACGCGTGAGAGGGTCCTGAAATGGATGATTTGGCTGGAGTTCTGGTTCAGCAAAAGAGTCGGGTCCACGAGATCGCGGAGGTACTGCGGCGATATGGATTTAACCGGCTGGCCCTCCACGCGGGACAAGCATCGGGGGAGCCGGCATCGCATCCGCGACGACAGAGGGCCGGAGATCCAAATCTGGCGGCTATGTCAGCTGGCGAACGGTTGTCGGCTGCTTTGGCCGAATTGGGAACGACCTGGATAAAGTTCGGCCAGATGCTGAGTCTCCGACCCGACCTTGTTGGTGATGACGTGGCTCATGACCTTTCCAATCTCCGGGCTAACGTTCCTGCAGATCAGCCGGGGCGCGCCGAGGAGACGATCGCAACGGCGCTGTCGAAGCCGGTGTCAGAGGTTTTCGCCTCATTCGATGCCATTCCCCTCGCGTCGGCGTCGATGGCCCAGGTGCATCGGGCAACCCTGCCGGATGGAACCGTCGTTGCCGTCAAGGTGCTTCACAACGGGGCCGAGAAACAGGTTGTCAGCGACCTAAGACTCATGGCCGCGCTTGCCAAATCGATCGAATCAGCCGACGAAGAACTCGCGCGATACGCGCCATCCAGCCTGGTGGCCGAATTCGCGACCATGATGCTCGCGGCTATTGATCTTGGCCAGGAGTTGAAGAGCATGCAACGCTTCACCACAAATTTCGCCAATGAACCAGATCTTGTCATCCCCGAAGCATTTCCGGCGCTGTCCGCGAAACACGTCCTGACAATGAAAATGATGGAGGGCAAACCTTTCGAAAACCGGGCTGCACTCGAAGCAGGCGGCTGGGATGTGGACGCTCTGACGCGGCGCGCGTCTGACATCTACCTTGAGATGGTTTTCCGAGACGGCTTCTACCACGCGGATCCCCACCCGGGTAACTTCCTGCTGCCAGACCCCGAGCACCTCGTGCTGCTTGATTTCGGCGATGTCGGTTACCTGACTGCAAATCGAAAGTCCCAACTCGAAGAGTTGCTTGTAGCAATTACCAACAAGAACGTGGAAGACGTCACCGATTCCGTGCTCGAAATTACGTCTGCCCCGGCGGACGTCGATCTCGCCAGCCTTCAGCGAGACATAGATCTATGGATGAACCAGTACCTGCTCGGAAGTGTCGCTGAAGTTGACCTGGCCGCGATGGTCAATTCCGGAGCAACCATTTTGAGAACGTATCGACTGACGTTCCCGAGTGATCTGGCGCTGCTTGTGCGCGTTCTTCTCCGGCTTCAGGGACTGAGCCGCGAGGTCGGCACCTCACTGTCGCTTGAATCCCTGCTCAAGCCGTATCTGAGACAGATGGTGCTAAGCCGGTTCGATCCCCAACGGTGGGCACATCGCGCGCTGCGAACTGCGCGGCACTGGGAACGGCTATTTAGCGCGTTCCCAGATGACTTTCGGCAGGTGCTTGAGCAGCTGAAGGAAGGCACCGCGTCCGTCGACTTCCGGGTGCGCGACAGCGACAACTCCGTCGGCCAACTAGTCGATGGGCTCTTCGCGGGTGCCGCAGTACTCGCGTCGGCCCAGTTGCTCTCCAGCCGTACCCCTCCGGTTGTCAAAGGAATTTCGATCCCGGGTGTGTTGGGCGTCGCGTTGGCGCTGCTGACCTGGCGGCGCCTCCAAGTCAAACGTTCAACGCATCAACCGCTCATCAATCGTGCGCTGAAACGCTACCGAAAGCTGCGGAACTAGCTCTTGGCCGGGAGCGCCTGCTAACGCCAGTTGAAGTATTCGCGATTGATGTTGGCTTGTCTCACCTTCGCCTTACGGAGGTCTTTCCGGAACGCATTGACCATCCCGCTGGGGCCGCAAATGAATGCCGACAGTTGAGCTGGAGGACAGTTCGCGGCTTCGATTATGTGTTGCGTCGTGAGGTGCGGTTGGGTTTCTGAATCGATGATGTGAATGGTCACGGCGTCGAGATGCGAGGCCAGCTCGCGGACCTCGTCACTGTAGGCCGCCGGACCGCGAGCTGAGTAAAAAAGGTCTACCTGGCGGGGGAGGGTATCTGCCGTTGCTGCCCTTAGCCAGCTAAGTATTGGTGCGATTCCGACCCCTCCCGCGATCCAGGCTTGATTCTCCGTTCCGCGACGGTAGTCAAAGTGTCCGCGGGCTTTGCTGATGACGGCCGGCATGCCGACCTCGACGAGATTCGCGACATTCTTGGTGAAATCGCCGAGTGACTTGATCGTGAAGCGCACGTTCGCCTCTGACGGGGCGCTGGCGATGCTGAACGGGTGACGATGCCAACCATCTTTTGCTTCGATGTACACGATCGTGAATTGGCCTGCTTTGTAAGCGAATTTGTGATCGAGGGGCTTGAGTGTGATCTCAGTCGTCAGCGAATCAACGGGTTCGACTTCTTCGACGACGTAGTCGTTGGTGTACGCGAGGCGGCGCGCGATTAGCTCCCGGTACGCGTAAAACAAAAGCCCTACGCCGCCAATCGCGATGTACACCCACCTCAGCAGGGGTGATTCAAATATGGTCGAATCAATGAGGCCGTGCGCGAATCCAATGGCAACTAACAGCCCGGTGAACCGATGGAATGAGCGCCAGATGGAATAACCGCTGAATCGGGTGCGTACTCTTTTGGCGATTTTAGTTTCTGATGCCTTGAAGATCAGAGGCTGGAATGCCTTCGGAACAAACGACTTCCAGCGGGGCGCGATCGCCCACACCATAAACACGACCAGCCCAATCAGCGCGACCTCGGCGAAGACAAGTCCGAGCAGCGGAAGACTCCCCTCCTCGGCTGGAGTCAGTTTTGTGATCTGCGAATGCACCACGAGCAGAAGAACGGCAGCGATCGCGATCCCTCGATGCCAGACCGCAGCTCGATCGACGCCCTCGAACCAGCGCTCAACCATGTTCAGAGCGCTGGCGAGCACCAGTCCGACCGAAAGGAGGAGCACGCACTCAACACCAATCAGTTCACCAGTGAAGCGGACAATTGGTTGATCGGACGGGCGCTGGACAATCCAGAGGGCAGCGACCGCGACCACGAGTACGCCGATCCCAATCGGTCCAAAGAGCCTCGGCGCGAGTCGCGCTCCCCGGTATCGCGGACGATTCGGTACCGCCAGGACTTTGCTCACTTCAGACCCTTACGCACGCAACACTGACCGTGGCGGACCGCCCAAGTCTCCGACTCTCGTCCTGCCACACTATGACCACCTGATCCGATCAGCACCAAGTGTTTCGGAACTCTCGCCCATCAATGCCAAATGGTGTTCATCCATACAATTCACGACCCTCATCGTTGGTCGACCTTCCAGTTCTTCGAATGCCGTGGCGCGCACGCGGAAGGATGTTTCGAGTCAGCATCTCGACACCGAACGACCGGAATGTACCGAAGAGAGGAAATCACCATGGCACTTTCGAATCTACTTCTGAAGCTCTCCAACCAGTCAAAGGAGCTGGAGCAGTCGATCCAGGCAACAAAAGAGAAAAACGACGCCAAGCTCAGCGCCCGCAAGGCCGAGTTGGAAACCCAGCTTGTTACCGCGCGCACCAAACTGACTGACATGATGAACGCCGCGGCCGACGAGGACGCCGCCGACTGGGCTGATGCCCGGAAGTCGGTTTCGGATGCGTTCGAATCGCTCCGATCGGACTCGTCCGCCCGCCGCGCGAAGTGGTCGGCGAAGCGTGCTGGCGGCACGGCTGACGACGCAGAAGCCGATGCCCTCGACTCGATCGATTTCGCCATCTACGCCATTCAGGAAGCCGAATACGCAGTGCTCGATGCTGCGACCGCCCGGGACGAGGCTGATGAGAAGGCGGCAGATGCCGCCCTGAAGGCCGCGACAGCAGACGAACCTGTCAGCTGAACAATCGAGAGATCTCGAGTGGGCTTACGTTGTCATCCGCTCGGATGGATTCAGTTCAAAATGGCGTGACGCACCGCCGCTCTCGAGAACAATCGACGCGAGGGCGGACCTGCCGGATGGCAAGACCCGCGCGGTGAACGTGCCTTCAACGAGTCCGTTGAGGTGGTCAGCTACCCAGTTCGCGATGTGATCTTCCTGATCGGGGGAGTGGGTCTGCGTTTCGCTGTCATCGAGCAACAGGACATCGATCCCGCGGCGCCGCGCGTCTTGCGCAACGGCGGCAAGAGGCGCCCGTGACAACGTCCGCGCACGGATGTTGTCTCGAAGGGTCGCCTCGAGGATCAGGAATTCGCTGCGCTGGACGGGAGTCAGGATCGCCGGGCTCGCGATGAGTTCGAGAACGGGGCGAGCTTCGCTTTCAAGAACTGTGATCTGATTTCTGCGCTCGTCGCTTCCTGCCTGGAGGGCGGCCTGTTCCGCGGCATTCCGCGATTCGGACTCGTTGTACTCAGCTATTCGCCGTGCGGTTCGCGAAAGTCCGATCGCGAAGATTGTTCCGATGAGAAGCGTCCCGGCTTGCCGGTCGACGAGGTCGACTCCTGCCAGCAATCCTTGCCCGGTCGACTCAGTCCAAATGAGGGTTATTCCCGTCATCGAGGCCATGCCGATCCATGCCCAACCGGACCTTCCGCGGAGACCTATGGCAAGAAGCAGAAATGTGTTTGCTCCGAGGTGCCAGGAGGCGTAGCCGGGCCAGCCGGTCGGCGAAAGCTGCCACGAAACCAACGCTGTACTGGTCGCGACGACTGCGACTGCGACAAGTGTGTGGCTGATCTCGAGCGGATAAGGTCCCGGTCGGGTAATGAGCACTGCGGCGATGATCACGAGGGCAAGCGCGATCGCGCTCACCCAAGGTTTCGCAACATCGCCCGTGGTACTCAAAAACAGAACGACCTGGGTAATGACAAACAGAGCAAGAAGCAGTTGTGTCGCGGGGCTCGCAAGGTTCAGGAGTTTCGCGACGTCGGTTCTCGACCCGAGGGAACGGCGGCCGCTCATGGCTTCTGCCAGCTCAAAACGATTCGCGTACCCTGGCCGATGGACGAAACCACCTGCGAGGAACCTCCCGCGATCAGGTCCATTCGATCGCGAATACTCACGGCTATTCCCAGCCGGCTTGCCGCGACACGAGTTGGATCAAATCCGACACCGTCGTCGAGGACCATGACTTCGGCATGGCTGTCAGCGACACGTGCATGGACGGCCCTGTGGAGTTCTTCTCCCGGTGTCGCCGCGTGTCGCAGTACGTTGCGAAGCGCTTCAGCAAGGGACTCGGTAAATGCCACGCCAACCTCTGCCGGCAAATCGATGTCAGTATTCTCGAGTTCGTAGCTGAATTCCGCTTCCGGATCAATCTCGGTGGTGGTCGCCTGTTGCAGCCAGACAAAATCCAGGCCGCTGATACTGCTCGTCGATGATCGTCCCGACGTGAATTCATCGATCTGCTCCAGCGTCTTCCGGGCCTGGTTGGCCGCGGCTGCTCGGAGTGCAGAGTCGTCCTGAGCTGCCACGAGGAGAGTCGCCAAAACACCGTCATGCATGAGCGCATTGACTCGGGACCGCTCTCGCGACTGCGCCCGGCCCGTTGCCGCGCGGGTCGTTTTCACTCTCGCCGACTCCGCGGCGCTGTCCAGCCTTGATCCTGCGCTCACGGTGACCAAGGCGAGTGCGGCAAATATCGAATCGAACATGAGCCCATAAAGGGCATCCTGCAGCGGAATCGCTGCGGGCTGGGGTGACCCCAGAGCCCGATCGACGACGAGCAGGAGGCTCGTCGCTGCCAGGTAGATCCAGACGAATCGCGCACGCCACGCGAGCGCGGCCGCGGTCGTTCCAATTGCCGTCGCGCCGAGCACCCACGCAGAATTTGCGGTGGGTGGCAGCGCACGAACGGTCATGGCCGGCATCCACGTGGCCATCACGAGAAGTTGTCCGATCGCCATGCTGCCTGCGAGCCTGCGAATGGTCGTCGCGCTGCTCCACGGCGCCACAAGACCCATGAGAACCGGCAGCCCGAAGACGAGGGAGAGAGCCAGGACGTCCCACCAACCGAGCAGCGACGACTCCTGCGCGAGCACGCTGGGGATGAGCAGCGCGCCGAACACCAACCCCGCGACCGCGAAAACAATGGCGATAATTCGCAAAATGCGGGTGAGTGACGGGCCGGACGGAATAGTCGTATCTTTCACGACTCCCGCCCGGGTATGGGCAGGAAGCCGTCCTCAAGAGCCCGCTTGTAGAGGTCTATCTTGGTGTTGGCCGGCCTGCCAGTCCGGGCATATTTGGTTCGAATTCGCTTCACGTAGTCCTCGATTGTCCCCAGCGCCAATCCAGTTCTGCTCGCGACGACCTGCGCCTTATTCCCATCAGCGAAGAGAGTCAGCACCTTCTGTTCCTGCGGGCTCAGGTTTGCCTCACCGAGGGCAGGATCGGAATCGAGCGCGGCTGCCCAGTCCGTCGAAACGACGGGCCTTCCCGACGCGGCGTCCTTGAGAGCCTCAATGAGAACAGTCAGAGGCTCCGACTTTCGAATCACTCCAAGCGCGCCAGACTTCGCGACAAGTCGCACCATGTATGGATTTTCCCCAGAGGTATACGCCACCACCTGGGCGCCCGCGGAGATAATGCGGTCGACGTTGTTTGCAGGGGAAGAACCGTCTTTCAGGCGCAGATCAAGCACGACGAGATCGAGGTCCGGGAAATCGGCCAACAGCTGATCTACGGTCGTAGCAGACCCCACGAAATCGAGCCCTTCCACCGCCGCCACTGTCGCCGCAAAAGCGACCGAGAGTATTTCGTGATCATCCACGAGCCCAATGCGACAGAACCGATCTGGGGCTCGCTGATCCATCGTTATCTTTCCAAATCGTGTGACTGGTTGGCTGCAAGGCATGGGGAACGAACATTCCCCGTTTGGTGAAATCGTATCGGCCCATGTGCCGACGACTTACGCTTGTGCCCCCTTCGGGTGCCAAGGATTCTTGGGTCTTTTCGTCACCACGCGCGCGCGTGAAAATTTGACTGGATGAAATTCATCTCGAATCCCGAAAGGCCAGACTGATGAGCGACCCGAACGCCGAGAACGACCTAACCGGTAAGACGAGCGGGTGGGAGAAGGCGGACAAAGTTGCTCACGGGGCGGGAAAGGTCCTGGACGGCACCAGCCTCGTCCTCACAAAGGGCTACGCGATCGTGCTGATTGTCGCCGCGATCATTGCAATGGTCGCCAACTTTGGAGCGCTGTTCTGGCCCGGACTGCTCATCCTCGCTTACGGCATCTATCTGCTGCTTCCCGGCAGCAAGCTCGTAGTTTGGTAGCGCGCGACGATGTTTGAGAGCGTGGTCGGCGCGATCATCTTCTTCGGAATCGTCTTCCTGGTCGTTTTGGGCCGGGAGAAGATCCGCAAGAATGCCAATGAAGCCAAGGCGCAGCGCCTCCGAGACGTGAACAACAATCGCGACGCCTAGAGGGGCGATTGTTTTACGTGACCGAATGGTCTGGTTCGCGTACGCGTTGGCGTACGACCTCATCTGGGATTCGCCTCTTACTCGGGAGGTCGCCCGCTGCATTGTGGATTCATCGGCGACCGACGGACTAATTG
>JAUZFR010000112.1 GCA_030840335.1 Actinomycetota bacterium
TCGGTCGGTCTCTCGGAGTCCTCGGTGCGTTTCCCCGCGGTATATACCGACGGGTGCTCGAGGAGAAGAACAGTGTCTGGCGCCCGCCCTGCGACCACATCAGCGTGTGTTGACCGCTGAAGGTCCAAAGCGTCGAGATACGGCACGGAGTTGGCGCTTAGCCCCGTGACGACAATGTCGACCACAACGCCAGTCTAAGCAACTTCGGAGCGGAAGATGTGCAGCGCGACATTCTCGGCTACTCCCGCACAGCGGGGCTGACGGTCGCCCGACTCCACCGACGAGCAGCTTTCCCGTCGCCGACCGAAATTTCGCCGCACCATGGATGGATGACCGACGGCACCACTTCACCTCCGATGCTCGCGGGGTATCGGCTCGTGCGGAGGCTGGGCATCGGATCCCGCGCGGAGGTCTTCCTCGGAGTCGCGGCCACCGATCGCGCGGAGTCTCCTCGTACCGCGGTGCTGAAAGTCTTTCGACGGGACCTCGACCCGCGCGATGCCGGTCGCGAGCTCGACGCGCTCGCACGAGTCTCGTCGCCGCACTGCGTGGCTCTGCTCGACGTCGCGACCGCACCGGGCGGCCTGCCCCTCCCGATACTCAGCCGAGTGCCGCGAGGCAGCGTTGCGCAGTTGCTCGCCGACAGGGATTCGATCGAAGCCGGAGAGGCCGTCACGATCCTGGCGCCTCTACCGTCGACGATCACGGCAATGCACCGGGCCGGCGTTGCGCACTCGGCGTTGAGCGCCGCATCCGTTCACCTTGGCGCAGCGGCTGAACCGGTGCTGGTTGGTCTCGGTCACTCGACCCTGTTCGCTTCGGGGCTCTCAATCGCAGCGCTGGATGGCGTCCCTGCCGTGTTGTCGGAACGGGATCGCCTCGCAAGACTTGTGTCAGTTGTTCTCGATCGAGTGCGTCCGGGCAGCGCTTCATCACGTCTTCGGAGCCTCACCGAGTGGCTCGAGGCGACGGTGGGAGCACGTCGGTACGAATTCGCGGAAGAACTCGAGCAACGGCTGTTTGACCTGGCTACCGCCCTCCCTATCGAACTGGCGCGCATGCCCGGCTCATCGATCACGGTTCCCGCACGAATCGGCGAGGCTGCGACCGTGTCGCCCGCGCACGACGAGCGCGTGGTCGCGAAGCAGCGGCGACGACATCGGGCTGGCTCTGATCGCTCGGCGACAACTAGTGGTGGCGTTCGGATCGCGTCACTCAGCGGCGTGATTCTCGTCAACCCGGTCGATGCGGCCAGGAAGCAGCTGTTGATGCTCTCCAAGGGCGTTCGCAAGCCACTCTGGATCGCCGTAGCCGCCGTCGGCCTTGCGCTGGTGCTCGCACTTGCTTTCGTGCCCCAGGGCGAGGCCCACAGCGTGTCGGCCAGTACGGGTGTTTCGTCCGGAGCGCACACGTCGGCCGCATCGCCGACGGCGAACGCGTACCCGACTCGCGCGGCGGCCCCGGATCCTGTGGCCGCACTTCCCGCGCTCCTGGCCGCTCGCGAACAGTGCGTGCATGACCTGTCGGTGCTGTGTCTCGACGCCGTCGACGAGCAGGCGTCGAGTGCGCTGAGCGACGATTCGCAACTCATTATGGCCATCCGCGCGGGCGGCGAGATTCCGCCGATCGCGACGCTGACGGCGGGTGCCCCCAAAGTCGTCGAGCGACTCGGCGATTCGGCACTGGTGTCGCTGGGGCGCAACAGCAATCCGGCCTCCGTCCTGATGATCAAGTCGAAGGCCGGATGGCGGCTACGCGGCTTCCTCGATGGGGAGCCGATCAAGCGATGATCTGCTCGATCAGATGCCGAGGTCGCCCTCGAATGCACCGGCTTCGAGGCGGTTCTTGATCGCCACAAGGAAGCGAGCTGCATCTGCACCGTCAACGATGCGGTGATCGTACGACAGCGCGAGGTAGACGGTCGAACGAATTGCGATGGCATCCAGGCCATTGTCGGAAACGACGACCGGCTTCTTAGACACGATTCCGGTACCGAGAATGGCGCTCTGCGGAAGAAAGACGATCGGAGTGTCGAATAGCGCGCCGCGGGAACCCGTGTTGGTGACGGTGAAGGTTCCACCGGCGAGTTCGTCGGGCTTCAGCTTGTTCTCGCGCGTGCGGCTTGCAAGGTCAGCGATCTCTTTGGCGACGCCCGCGAGATCCAGCTCACTCGCGTTGCGGATGACCGGAGTGAGTAGGCCGCGCTCGGTGTCGACCGCGATGCTGACGTTCTCGTGGTCGGGGTAGATGATCGAGTCGCCGTCGATCGCCGCGTTCACGATCGGGTAGGCGCGAAGCGCCTCCGCTGCCGCGAGCACAAAGAATGGAAGGAACGACAACTTCACACCGGTCGACTCGAGGAACTTGCCCTTCACCGCGTCGCGGAAATTGGCGACGAGAGTGACATCCACCTCAACAACCGAGGTGAGCTGGGCGGAACTCTGCATCGAGATGACCGCGCGCTCGGCAATGACCTTGCGAAGACGTGACATGGGAACGGTGGTTCCGCGCAGCGGCGATGTCTCCAGCTGCTTGGCCGGTGCGGCGGCTGGCTCTTCGGCGGCGGCCGCAGCGGGGGCCGCTGCCGCGAGCACATCCTGCTTGCGGATGCGCCCTCCCACTCCGGTACCCGTCAGCGTCGAGAGGTCGATGCCCTTGTCGTTGGCGAGCTTTCGAACGATCGGCGTGACATACCCGGCGTTTGGAGCGGCGGATGCGTCGGGGGTGACCGCGGGTTCGGCGGCGGGGGCGGGAGCCTCGGGGGCTGGTGCGGCCGCAGCCTCCGCAGCGGGCGCGGGAACAGCGATCGGAGCGGCGACGACAGGAGCCTGGCTTGCCGGCTCGGGAGCGGGGGCGGCCTCAGCAGCAGCAACCTCAGCGGGGGCGGCGTCGACCGGCGCGCTCTCAGGAGCGGGGGTAGCGGGCTCGGAAGTAGCGGGCTCGGAAGCAGCGGGCTCTGGGGAGGCGGGCTCGGGAGCGGCAGCAGCCTGGGGTGCGGCCTCCTCCGGAGCGGGAGCCTCGCTGGACGGAACTTCTGCGACCGGCTGATCTGACGTTTCGTTCGCTGGAGTAGCGGCGGGGTTCTCGGCCGGGGCTGCGTCTACTGGCGCGGCGTCCGCGGCGGCAGCAACGGGTGCGGGCTCAGCCGGGGCCTCAGCAGCGGGAGCCTCAGCGACCTCCGGAGCGGCAGTGTCAGCGGCTGCCTCGGCGGCAGGGGCCGCATCCGTTGCGGGAGCAGCGTCGCCGGTTCCGATAGTGACGAGTGCGGTGCCCACCTCTACGGTTTCGTCTTCGGCTACCAGGATCGCCTCGATGATGCCGGCCACGGGCGAGGGAATCTCGGTGTCAACCTTGTCCGTCGAGACCTCAAGCAGCGGCTCGTCAACCTCGACTCGGTCTCCCACGTTCTTCAACCACCGGGTTACCGTACCCTCTGTAACACTCTCGCCGAGTGCGGGAAGGTTGACGGATTCGCTCATCAGTGATGCTCCTTATTAACAGATGCTGCGTGTCTAGCTTAGTTCTGGGGTACCCGCGGTTGCCTAGAGCGCGTGGAGCGGCTTTCCGGCGAGAGCGAGGAACGCTTCACCGAGTGCTTCGTTCTGCGTCGGGTGCGCGTGAATGAGGGGCGCGATGTCTTCCGGGTACGCTTCCCAGTTCACGGCGAGCTGTGCTTCGCCGATCAGCTCACCGACTCTCGCGCCGATCATGTGAACGCCGACGACGGGACCATCGTTGACGCGAACCACCTTGATCGAACCCGAAGTGCCGAGGATGTGGCTCTTGCCGTTGCCGGCGAGGTTGTAGTCGTACGACGTGATCTTGTCTGCGCCGTACTTCTCCGCGGCCTTCGCCTCGGAGAGTCCGACGGATGCGACCTCGGGGTCGCTGTAGGTGACCTTGGGGATATTGACGTCTTCGATGATGACCGGATTGAGTCCCGCGATCTCTTCGGCGACGAAAATGCCCTGCTGGAAGCCACGGTGAGCGAGCTGCAGCCCGGGAACGATGTCCCCAACAGCGAAGACACCGGGGATGTTCGTGGCAAGGCGTTCGTTCGTGATCACGAAACCGCGATCCAGCGTGATACCGACCTCTTCGTACCCGAGGTTGGCTGTCGACGGACCGCGACCGACGGCAACGAGCAGCAGCTCGGCCTCGACCGTTTCGCCGGTCTCGAGCGTGACGACCACGCCGTTGTCGTCTTGCGTCACGCTCTGAAAGCGAACACCGACCTTGAACTCGATGCCGCGCTTGCGGAAGGCGCGCTCGAACTGCTTGCTGATGGCTTCGTCTTCATTGGGGACGAGATGGGGCAGCGCCTCGATGATCGTGACCTCTGCACCCCAGGACTTCCACACGCTGGAGAACTCGACGCCGATAACGCCGCCGCCAAGAACGGCAACCTTCTTCGGAACGAAGTCGAGCTCAAGAGCCTGCTCGGAGGTGATGACGCGGCCGCCGATCTCGAGACCGGGCAGCGAGCGCGAGTATGAGCCCGTCGCGAGAATGACGTTCTTGCCCGTGACTGTCTGGTCGCCGACCTGCACCGTTGTGGGGGAGGTCAGTTTGCCTTCGCCCTCGATCACGGTGATACCGCGCGCCTTGATCAGGCCCTGGAGGCCCTTGTATTTGCTCGCGACGATTCCTTCGCGGTAGGCAGTGACACCGGCAATGTCGATGCCGCCGAACGTGGTGGTCACGCCGAATTTCGCGGACTCGCGGGAGACATCCGCTACTTCGGCGGAGTGCAGCAGCGCCTTCGTCGGGATGCAGCCGACGTGCAGGCAAGTGCCACCGAGCTTTCCCTTTTCTACGAGGGCGACGTTTAGGCCCAGTTGACTCGCGCGCAGTGCGGCGGCGTAACCGCCACTGCCTGCCCCGAGTACCACGATGTCAAAATTCTGTTCCGACACGTAAGCAACTCCTTGTGCATCAGGTTTGTGCTGGCGACCTGCTGGCGGGTTGTGTCAGCGGCCGAATGGGCAGGATTCGCCCGCCTCAAAAACCTTACTACGCGGCAGAAAATTCCTCGGCCAGTGCGAGCAGCGCGCGAATGCTCACGCCTGTCGGGCCCTTGCCGATGAAACCGAAGCCAGCGCCCGGATTCGCCGCGGGTCCGGCGATGTCGAGATGCGCCCACGGGATTGTGCGCTTCGCGTCTCCCTCACCGGTTGTTCCGATGAATTCCTTCAGGAAGACCCCCGCGATGAGCATCCCGGCCGCGGTGTTGCCCGGTTTGACGTTCGCGATATCCGCGACATCCGAGTTGAGCATCGCGCGCAATTCGGATGCGAGCGGCATCGGCCAGAACGTTTCGCCGACCCGATTGCCGACCTCGACGATCTGCCTCACGAGGTCTTCATCGCCCATTGCCGCCGAGTACCGGTCGCCGAGGGCGACGCGCTGCGCGCCGGTCAGTGTGGCAACGTCCACGATCGCATCCGGATGCTCCTCGCCTGCCGCAACGAGGCCATCCGCGAGAACCAGTCGTCCTTCGGCGTCCGTATTGAGCACCTCGACCGTCTTGCCGCCCCGGATTCGCAGCACATCGTTCGGTCGCATAGCGCTGCCGGACGGAAGGTTTTCAGCGATGCACAGCCAGGCCGTGATCTTCACGTTGAGTCCGAGTCGTGCCGCGGCAACGGTGGTGGCGAGCACCGTCGCAGCGCCAGTCATGTCGTACTTCATCCCGACCATCGCCACCGGGGGCTTGAGGCTCAGTCCGCCCGAGTCGAACGTGATGCCCTTGCCAACGAGAGCGAGATGACGCGTCGCCTCGGCGGGCGAGTAGGTGACCTTGACGAGGCGCGGACCGCGGGTCGAACCGAGACCAACGCCAAGGATGCCCCCGAACCCGCCCTCGAGGAGTTCCTCTTCACGAAGAATCTCAACCTCGACCGGCGCTCCATCGGAGAGTTCGAGCGCCGCCTGCGCAAAAGTCTCCGGGTAGAGGTGCGATGGCGGAGCGTTCACGAGATCGCGAACGTCGTGCATCGCCGTCGCAACGATGGCAGCGCGCGCGGTGAGCGCATCCGGGTTCGGTATCGAGCTCGCGACGACGATCGTCGAGGCCGGAGCCCTGGATGCGTCGGCGGAACTCGACCTGTGCTCGTCGTAGCTGTACGCACCGATTGCCGCTCCCTCGAGCACCGCGAGAAGGTCCGCTTCGCTGTTCGTGGGCAGCGCCACAATGATCGTCGCGGCCCCTCTCAACTGGCGTGCCGCGCTACCACTTGCATACCGCAGGTCGTTCGTCGTGGTCGTTGTGCCGACGCCGACGAGCGCGATGCTCCGCGAGCCGCCGTTCAGTCCGGGAAGTCTGCGTACTTCGTCCTGGCCTCCCGTGATCCCGATCGAACCGAGCGACTCCGCCAGTTTGCTGAGAGCGGGAGAGTCGGTGAGCAACTGGGGACCGTCGTCGGTCTTCATCACGCCGAGCACAAGGATGTCGCCCTCGATTTCAAGAAACGGTGTGGACGAGACGCGAAGGGCTGGCACAGTCATTCCGCAATGTTAGCCGCGTGTTCGCTCTGGGCATGACGGCCGAATGGTGCTTCAGCCGGTAGGTCGGCGGCCCCGTGATTAGAGTTGAAGCATGCGCGATCCGGCCGGTCTCTACGACCTCATTACAGACCTCGACGAGGTCCCGCCCGGCCTGCCACTGATCGCGGGACTCACGGGTTTCGCGGATGCGGGATCCGCGGTTTCGCAGTTCAGCGAGTACCTGCTTGAGACTCTCGAGCACCGAACAGTCGCCGAGTTCGATAATGACGCGCTGCTTGACTATCGCGCCCGTCGCCCGACGATCTACTTCGACGAAGACCACCTGGCAAGCTACACGCCAGCGAAGCTCAACCTCTATCTCGCCCACGACGAGATCGGACAACCTTTCCTGCTGCTGATCGGCTACGAGCCAGACTTCCAGTGGGAGCGGTTCACCGCCGCCGTTATCGGGCTCGTCGAGAAATACAAGGTCAAGACGACGACCTGGGTGCACGCCATTCCGATGCCGGTCCCGCACACGCGACCGATCGGTGTGACTGTGAGTGGCAACCGCACAGAGCTCATAGAGTCGATGTCGATTTGGAAGCCCCGCACGACCGCGCCGGCCAACGCCCTTCACCTCGTCGAATATCGGCTGCAGGAGATGGGGCACCCGACTGCGGGGTTCGTACTGCTCATTCCGCATTACCTCGCTGACACCGAGTTCCCTCTCGCAGCGGTAACAGCGCTCGAGAGCGTGAGCGCGGCGACCGGTCTGATTTTCCCGACCGACAGTCTCCGCGAGTCCGGTCGAGACTTCCTCTCGAAGATCGACGATCAGGTCGAGGGCAACTCCGAACTGGCCAAGCTGGTGGGCACTCTCGAAGAGCGTCACGACTCGTACATGCAGGACAACCCGTTGCGGTCGCCCCTGACCGATATCGATGGCGAGTTGCCTTCCGCGGACGCGATCGCGGCCGAACTGCAGAACTTCCTCGCGATGCGTCGCGACGACGACTCACCGTCGATTTAGCGATCGTCCCGCTCGGTAGACTTGCGCCGTGAACTCGCGGCGATCCTGGCTCGTTTTCGCGTTCGCGACTCTCGCCTACATTGTCGCGGTGCTGCAGCGTTCGTCGCTCGGTGTCGCGGGCGTCGCCGCCACCGAGCGGTTCCATGTGTCGGCCGCCGCGCTGTCTACCCTCGCGGTCATCCAGCTGATGGTCTATGCGGGGCTTCAGGTGCCGGTCGGCGTGGTGCTGGATCGTGTCGGACCCCGATTGCTCATCGCAGGCGGTGCCGCTCTGATGCTGGTCGGTCAGGTCACGCTCGCCTACGCGCCGGTGCTCGGAGTCGCTGTGCTCGGTCGCATCCTGCTTGGTGCAGGCGACGCTATGACCTTCATCTCGGTACTGAGACTGCTGTCAAACTGGTTCTCGGGGCGATCTCTGCCCATCGTTTCGCAATGGCTTGGCACGTTGGGTCAGACCGGCCAGGTACTCTCGGCGCTGCCACTCTCGTTGCTTCTGCACCAGGCGGGGTGGACGACGACCTTTCTCACTGCGGCCGCCGCATCCGCCATCGCGCTCGTTGGCGTCTTCGCATTCGTCAAGAACGGCACGCCACCGGTCACCTCAGCGATCTCCACGGTTTCGGAAAAGCACGTATCACCGATTCGACACCTGCGGGATGCGCTCGCTCGCCCCGGAACCCGCCTGGGCTTCTGGTCGCACTTCGTCACCCAGTCGTCCGGAACGGTCTTCAGTCTTCTTTGGGGTTTTCCGTTTCTGTCGGTTGCGCTCGGCTACGGCCCGTCGAATTCCTCGCTGCTGCTCACGCTCATGGTGCTTGCCGCCGTCGTCTCCGGTCCGATCCTTGGACTATTGACTGCCAGATACCCGCTTCGGCGCAGCAGCATTGTCCTCGGGATCGTGGTCGTCATGGGTGTCGTCTGGGGACTCGTCCTGGCGTGGCCGGGGGAGCCACCCGTGGCGATCGTCGTACTCCTTGTGGTGGTGATCGCGATCGGCGGCCCCGGGTCGCTCATCGGATTCGACTTCGCTCGCACCTTCAACCCGCTGCGGAGTCTCGGCTCGGCGAACGGCATCGTCAACGTTGGGGGCTTTCTCGCGTCGTTCGTCATGATGTTCCTCATCGGAATCGTGCTCGACGTTTTTAGCCAGGCCACAGGCATCCATGGCCCCGGAGGCACGGTCTATTCGCTGCAGGGTTTTCGCGTGGCATTCCTCGTGCAGTACGTCGTCGTTGGCATCGGGGTGTGCTTCCTGGTTGTCGCGCGCAGGCAAACTCGTCGCCGACTGCACGAGCAGGAGGGAATAGAAGTAGCCCCTTTGTGGGTTGCATTGGTGAGGGCGTGGCGTCGCCGACGTTCAGCAAACTGACCGCGGGATCCGGCGATTCGGCCTTGCACATAGTGCACATCGGTGGCGACTGGCAAGAGCCTTCAGTGAAACGTGCAATAATTAGTTCTAAGACCCGGTCTGGGCCCGTGGATCGCAGCATGACGACAGTTATGCGGCGGCGGGGACTTGACAAGGGTCTTAGTGCTGCCCCGGCTCATGTTTACGCCCCGAAGAGAGTGCCCTCTTCTCGGCCAATGCTGCCGATGTAACACGATCGAAACTTCAACCCGGAAAGGTGTTCCCATGGCAACCCGGACCAAGACCGCTACCCACGACGATTCAACCGATGAGGTCACTGTCGACCCCACACTGAGCGCTGTTGCGACCAAGTCGAAAACCGCCGCGAAGGCCCCAGCAGCAAAGGCTGCGAAGTCCCCGGCTGCAAAGACCAGCGCGGCGTCCAAGACCTCTCCTGCCAAGAAGCGCGCCAAAGGCGCGTCCGATGACGATGCGGATGATGTCGATGACGAAGTAGAGATCGACGTCGAAGTTGACGACGATGTCGAGGTCGTCGTTGATGTAGAAGACGTCGTGAAGGCTGTCGTCGCAGACGGCGACGACGCGACAGATGAGTCCGATGACGACGAAGACGCCAAAGACAAGCCCGTAGAGGAACTCCCGCAGGGTGCGCTCGTTCTTTCGCTCGTCGATGACGAAGATGAAGTACCGGTGTACTCGAGCGCGATTACCGGCGCAACGGCCGACCCGGTCAAGGACTACCTGAAGCAGATCGGTAAGGTCGCGCTTCTGAATGCGGCCGAAGAGGTCGAGCTGGCGATGCGAATCGAAGCCGGACTCTTCGCCGAAGACAAGCTCTCGCAGATGAGTGACGCCGAGCGCAAATCAGCGCTCGGTAGAGAACTCCTCTGGGTGGCGAAAGACGGGCAGCGCGCGAAGAGTCATCTGCTCGGCGCGAACCTGCGCCTCGTCGTCTCGCTCGCCAAGCGCTACACGGGCCGTGGAATGCAGTTCCTCGACCTGATCCAGGAGGGCAACCTCGGCCTCATCCGTGCGGTCGAGAAGTTCGACTACACCAAGGGCTTCAAGTTCTCGACCTATGCGACCTGGTGGATTCGCCAGGCGATCACGCGCGCAATGGCTGACCAGGCTCGCACGATCCGCATCCCGGTGCACATGGTCGAGGTCATCAACAAGCTGGCGCGGGTTCAGCGCCAGATGCTGCAGGATCTCGGTCGCGAGCCCACCCCGGAAGAATTGAGCCGCGAACTCGACATGACCCCTGAGAAGGTCATCGAGGTGCAGAAGTACGGACGCGAGCCGATTTCGCTCCACACTCCGCTCGGTGAAGACGGCGACAGTGAATTCGGTGACCTCATCGAAGACACCGAAGCGGTTGTTCCCGCGGATGCTGTCGGGTTCACGATGCTGCAGAAGCAGCTCGAGAGCCTTCTCGATTCACTGTCCGAGCGCGAGGCCGGTGTGATCCGCATGCGCTTCGGTCTCGGTGATGGAATGCCAAAGACGCTGGACCAGATTGGTGACACGTTTGGTGTGACGCGCGAGCGCATCCGCCAGATCGAGTCGAAGACGATGGCGAAGCTTCGTCACCCGTCCCGCTCGCAGTCGCTGCGCGACTACCTCGAGTAGGGCGGCCGCGTGCTGCGCGTGCTGCTCACGATCTGGGCGGTCAAGCTCTCCGCGCTTGCAATCAGGGCTCTTGGACGTCCTGGCACCCACACGCCGGGCCTGATCGCTCGCAAGCTGCATCCGGGCATCATCGGCGCGGTGCGGCATCCGGCGCGCGTGGTCGCGGTCACCGGCACGAACGGCAAGACCACGGTGGCGAACTTGCTCGCCGAGGCTCTCGAAGCCGAGGACCTGCGGGTCGCAAGCAACCGCAGCGGTTCGAACATCGCGGCCGGCGTCGCCACGGCGCTCATCGGCGCGGTGACCTGGACTGGCAAGCCGAAGGCAGACATCGCGATCATCGAGATGGATGAACGGTCGGCGGCGATCATCCTGCCCGGTCTCGCGCCCGACGTAATGGTGTGCATGAACCTCACGCGGGACTCGATCAAGCGCAACGCGCATCCTGCCTATATCGCCTGGATTCTCTCGTCAGCGCTGCCCGAGCGCACCAGCCTCGTTCTCAACGCGGACGATCTGATCGCTTCCTCGCTCGGCGGCGATTCGAACTCCCGAACCTACTTCGCCGTCGACCGAATGGCGACGGACGGTGACCGGCCGAGCGGCGCCGCGGTGGATATCGCAATCTGTCCCGTCTGCGACCACACGCTGAGCTGGGAGTACTGGCGGTTCAACCACATCGGCAAGGCGTACTGCACAGCCTGTGGCTTCCGATCCCCTGAGGCCGTCTACCGGGCGCACGAGGTCGATGCGGCTAATGGCCGACTCAGGCTCGAACTCGACGGCGAGAGTCATCCGGCCCGGCTGATCAACGACAACATCGTCAACATTTACAACGAGATCGCGGTCGCCGCAGTTCTCGACCGGCTGGGCGTGCCGAAGAACCGGATCGTGGCCGCCCTCGAACACCTTCAACCCCCGACAACTCGGTTCGCCGCTGAAATGGTCGCTGGCGTCCAGCTCGTGCGCCTGTTGACCAAGGGGCTCGTCGGTGTCGCCTGCTCGCGCGCCTTCGAGTACCTCGCGTCGTTCCGCGGTCGGAAGGCGGTCGTTCTGAACATCGACGAGGTCAGCGAGCGCGTTACCGATGTCGAGAACACCGCATGGACCTACGACGCCGACTACGAGTATCTTGCCGATGACTCGATCGGTCAGATCGTCGTCGGCGGCGTCCGACGGTACGACCAGGCCCTGCGGCTCGCGATCGCCGGAGTCGACCCGGAGCGCATCGTCACCGTCGAGTCCGAGACGGCAGCGGCCGACCTCGTGGAGCTTGACGGCGTGGACGACGTGTTCAACCTGCACAGCGTCCACAACGCACTGAGCACCGGAACACCCGTGCAACAGAGGCTGCGGGTGCGACTCGAGCGCAGTACACAGGCTGCATCGTGAGCCGCGCGCTGACCATCGAGGTGCTGTACCCCGAGATCGCGAACCTGCATGGGGACAACGCCAATATCGGCTACCTCGCGCAGTGCCGTCCGGACGCGAGGGTGATCCGAACGGGTCTCACCGATACGCCTGCATTCGTCGCCGGGCCAGTCGATCTGGTCTACCTCGGCGCCATGACGGAGCAAGGCCAGCTCAAGGCGATCGAACGGCTCAGGCCGCACCGGGATCGGATCGAGGCGCTGATCGACGCGGGCACCGCCTTCCTGTTCACTCACAACGCGCTCGAGGTGCTGGGCGCCCGCATCCGCAACGACGACATGCACTACGACGTGCCCGGTGTCGGCGTCTTCGGTTTCGAATCCACATTGCGCATGTTCGGGCGCTACAACGGCAAGGTGATGGGCACGGTGCCCGAGGTCGGAGTCGAGCACCCCGTACTGGGTTACAAGTCGCAGTTCTCGATGGTGTCTGCGGTGCCTGGGGTATCAGCGTTGCCCGGCTTCCTCACCGCAGACCGCGGTATCGGGCGCAACATGTCCACCGACGTCGAAGGTGTGCGCCGGGGCAGCTTCATCGGAACGTCGCTGCTCGGCCCGCTCCTCATCGTCAATCCGCACTTCACCCGCAGCCTGCTGGCGCAGCTTGATCCGAATTCCGAGCCGACGCTGGCGCACGAACAGTTTGCGCTGGCGGCCTACGAGGCGCGGCTCAGCGACTTCCGTGACGAGCGACGCTGGCATCGCTTCGAGCGGGTCCAGTCGACCTGCTAAGAACGGGTGGCGCTACGCGCCCTGCTCTTCGAGCAGGCGGTATGACTCGTCGTGCCATTCGAGTGCAGTGGCAGACAGCTTCTCTTTGAACTGGGCACCGTGGTGCGCGCAGAAGAATAGTTCACCCGACGCCATCGTGACTCGGACATACGCCTGTGCGCCGCAGCTATCGCAGCGGTCGAGGGCGGAGAGCTGGAAGGGGGAGTCGAGCTCGACGTTGTTCTCTGTGGCGATCTGAGACATGGGCTGCTCCTTCGGGCTTAGGTGGTTGCGAATTTCCCGTACACCTATACAAACACGCTTGTGTTTCAGACGCGGGTCAATTACCGGGTATTTCGCTGAACGCGTACCCCCAATCGGAGGTTCGTACCTGAGCGGGTGTCGGTCGCGGTGGGAGTCGGCGGCGCTGCGTAGTCTTGATACAGCCGAATCCGGCATCCTCATTTCTTCTGAAGTCCCGTTAGGAGTTCTCGTGGCGAGTTCCGACTACTCCGCTCGACATTTATCCGTTCTCGAAGGTCTCGAGGCGGTTCGTAAGCGTCCAGGTATGTACATCGGCTCGACCGATGCGCGTGGCCTCATGCACTGCCTGTGGGAGATTATCGACAACTCCGTCGACGAGAGTCTCGCCGGCCACGGCAACCTGATCGACATCATCCTTCACGAAGACGACTCCGTTGAAGTCCACGACCGAGCTCGCGGCATCCCCGTTGACATCGAGCCGAAGACCGGCCTGACCGGCGTCGAGGTTGTCTTCACCAAGCTTCATGCCGGTGGAAAGTTCGGCTCGGGTTCGTATGCGGCGTCCGGCGGTCTGCACGGGGTCGGTGCGTCGGTCGTCAATGCGTTATCGGAACGCCTGGATGTGCAGGTCGACCGGGACGGCAAGACCTACGCCATGTCGTTTCATCGCGGTGAGCCGGGTACATTCGCCGATGCGGATCCCGCCAAGCCGACGCCGGATGCCGCGTTCTCTCCCTTTGTGTCCGGCAGCGAACTGCGGATCGTCGGCAAAGTGGGGCGCAATGTCACGGGAACGCGCATCCGCTATTGGGCGGATCGCCAGATCTTCACGAAGGGCGCGGACTTTCAGACGGACGAACTCCTCGCGCGGGCTCGACAGACCGCCTTTCTTGTTCCCGGGCTCACTCTCGACATCGCGGATCGACGCGGCGAGCAGCCGACCACCGAATCATTCAGCTTCGCCGGCGGCATTTCCGAGTTCGTGGACTACCTCGCTCCGGATGCGCCGCTCACCGACACCTGGCGCATGCGCGGGTCGGGCACCTTCACCGAGACCGTGCCCGTTCTGCAACCAACGGGCGCGATGGTGCCGACTGAGCTGACCCGTGAATGCGACGTGGACATCGCACTGCGCTGGGGTATCGGCTACGAAACCGTGTTCAAGAGTTTCGTGAACATCATCTCCACCCCAAAGGGCGGCACCCACCAGACCGGATTCGAGCAGGGGATCATGAAATTCCTGCGGTCGCAGGTCGAGCAGAACTCCCGTCGACTCAAGGTGGGCAACGACAAGCTCGAGAAAGACGACATCCTTGCGGGCCTCACGGCGGTACTGACCGTTCGCCTGCCCGAGCCGCAATTCGAGGGCCAGACCAAGGAGATTCTTGGCACGCCTGCGGTGCGCAACATCGTCGCATCCGTGATCGCGAAGACGATGAACGAGCGGTTCTCGTCGAGCAAGCGGGACGACAAAGCGCAATCTGCGCTCGTGCTCGACAAGATCGTCGCCGAAATGAAGTCACGGATCTCGGCGCGAGCGCACAAAGAGACGCAGCGGCGCAAGAACGCGCTGGAGAGCTCGTCCCTGCCGGCGAAGCTGGTCGACTGCCGTTCGAGTGACGTTCTCAACAGCGAACTCATGATCGTCGAAGGGGACTCAGCCCTCGGTACCGCGAAACTCGCACGCGACAGCGAATATCAGGCGCTGCTGCCGATTCGCGGCAAGATCCTCAACGTGCAGAAGGCATCCGTCTCCGACATGTTGTCGAACGCCGAGTGCGCATCCATCATCCAGGTGGTCGGAGCAGGGTCAGGTCGAACGTTCGACATCAGTCAGGCGCGCTACGGCAAGATCATCATGATGAGCGACGCGGATGTCGACGGTGCACACATCCGTACCCTGCTTCTCACGCTCTTCTTCCGCTACATGCGGCCGATGATCGAGGAGGGGCGCGTCTTCGCGGCGGTTCCACCACTGCACCGCGTGATCGTGATGAACCCGGGCTCGAAGCCGAACGAGACAATCTACACATACTCGGAGGCGGAGTTGAACGGAGTGCTCGCCGGCCTCAAGAAGCAGGGCAAGCGCTACCAGGATCCCATCCAGCGCTACAAAGGGCTCGGCGAAATGGATGCCGACCAGCTTGCATCCACGACCATGGACCGGCGATACCGCACGCTTCGGCGAGTGCGCGTGTCAGACGCCGAAGACGCGGCGAGGGTATTCGAGTTGCTCATGGGTAACGAGGTGGCCCCTCGCAAGGAGTTCATCATTGCGGGCGACGGTCTGAACCGCGCGCGCATCGATATGTAGACTCCCCAACATGTCAGCGAAGGCCGTGCGGATCGCCTGGATTGCGGCCGCAGCCCTCCTCGTCGCTGCGCTAACCGCTCTGGTGTTTCTCGTGCGCGCGGGCGATCCCGGCGTCACGAACTGGCCGATCACCTGGGAACTCCGTTCAAGCGACAATGGGGTGCTGTTCCAGTTTGCGCAGGATGTCTTCACTGGCCGCTCCCTTGACTGGAGTTTCTCGCCCCAGGTCTTCGTGTTCCCGGAAATCCCCATCAGCCTCGTGGCCTATTTGCTCGCAGGCGGCACGGTGCAGTTGTACTACGTCCTCGTTGCGGCGATCAACAATGCGCTGCTCTTCCTTGGGCTCTTTGCGCTCATTCGGTACCTGTTTCCACGGGACACTCCGGGGCTGCGGCTCGCGCGCGCCGGAGTCGCGACATTCCCGCTGCTGCTCCTGCCCCTGATCGGCACGACCTGGTTATTTTCGTACCACCTGGCTCCGACCTACTACTTCGGTATGTACCTGATGATTCTCATCGCGCCGACGATGTTGCTCACCCGACGGCGATGGGTTCGTGTCGTACTCGCCGTCGCGCTGGCCCTCACCGGGGCATCTAATCCCCTTGCCTTTGTGTTCGTGGTTCCCGCGTTCGTTGTCGTCCTTCTGATTCGCGGATTTTCGAGTGGGTGGCGGTGTGTGTGGCGCCCGGCGGTGTGGGGAGGCGGGGTTCTGGTCGTTGCGCTGCTGATCCGCCTTGTGTTCTTCTCTCGTTTGCAGGGAGGGTCGCCGCTCGCCTACATCGACACCACAATCTTTTCCGGGCGTGTGGCGACGGTGTTTGTCTATTTCCGCGCACAGCTGGCCGATCCGACGACGGCGACGATTCTCATCCTCGGGGCGCTGGCGGCGGTTGCCGGACTTGTCATTGCGACGATCGTCGCGGTGCGAACGATTCGACGCAGAAATCCGTCCGCGCGGTCGATGACCGTGCTGTATTTCGCACTCGTCCCCGTCGCCGGGCTCGCCGCGACGGCGGCGCTGATCATCACCGATTACCTCTATTTCTGGCCGGTGCTGGTGGCGCCACTGGTGTTCATCCTTCTCCCGGTGCCGCGCGCGTGGGTGCGATGGTCACTGCCCGTGGTTGCCGCTGCGCTCGTCGCGACGGTATTTCTCACGGGAGGCGTGCCGAACCTTGCGGCGGCATCCGGGTACTTCGACTATCGCAGCCCGGAAACGCGGTGCCTGGATTCGAAGCTGCCGCCCGGAATAACCGTGGGGTACTCGACATTCTCGGATGCTCGTCGACTCGAACTCACGTCGTCGCGTCATTTTCGTCTCATCCAGCTGAAGAGCAGCGGGGTTCGCGCGTATTGGCTGACCAATCGCGACTATGCCCAGGACAGCGTCGGCAGATTCTTCTATATCAACGACGTGGGCGATGAGCCGCCAATCAGTACTTCGTACATCGAGAGCCACTTTGGGCAGCCGGACCGGCAGTTCACCTGCGCGCCCGGCCAGACGGTACTGATCTACGACGCGCCCCAGAAACTGGCAAAAATCAAGGCGCGCTACTCAACCCTCCCAGCCCCCTAACCCCTACGGAAACTGGGAGGCGGTTAGAGGGGGGCGCCTATGCTGCCGATGACGGCGTCAAGCGGTGT
The DNA here is from genome assembly GCA_030840335.1 of Actinomycetota bacterium. Taxonomy (GTDB): domain Bacteria; phylum Actinomycetota; class Actinomycetes; order Actinomycetales; family Microbacteriaceae; genus Galbitalea. Next base: position 16,881 of record JAUZFR010000112.1, read on the forward strand.
TCCGGATGCGTCGCGCTTGGCGCCAGCGTCGGGAAGGGTGCGCTGGGAGCCATCGGTTCCAACCGCGACGGCGGGAGCCACGCCTGCCCAGGCTACCGACAGGGTGTCTTCGCCCTTCAGCAGGCTGTGAGCACGCACGCCACCGGTTGCGCGGCCCTTGCCGGGGAACTCGGAGAAGGCTGATACCTTCGCGCGGCCGGGATCGGTGCCGGGGAGCACCTGCGACGAGCCGGAAACGGTCGCGACGACGACATCCGACGAAGGATCCACCCTGCCAAAGAAAATCACGGTCGATTTTGCGCCGAGATTGATGCCAGCCATTCCGCCCGCCGCCGTGCCCTGCGGTCGAACCGCGGATGCCGCGAAGTGCAGTAGCTGCGCATCCGACGTCACGAAGACCAACTCGTCCGAATCGCCTCCCTGTCCGACTCCGACGACCTCGTCGCCGGGCTTGAGGGAAATGATGTCGAAGTCGGGCTTCGAAGGATAGGCACCCGGTGCGACCCGCTTCACCACCCCCTGGGCGGTTCCGAGCACGATAGGCGACTCCGAAGTAAGCGAAACAAAGCCAAGTACACGCTCCTTCTTGTTCGCAATCGCGAGGTAGTCGCTGATACGCGCGCCGGCCGCGAGCTGAATGGAGTTCGTCGGTACGGATGGCAGGTCGACGGCGGTAAACCGAATCAACCGACCGAGATTCGTGACTGCGCCGATCTCGGCTCGACTCGTGGTGTCGATCGTCGAAAGAATCGCGTCATGCTTCGTTCGGCGCCGCGCAACGGGGGACTCGCTGTCTTCCGCGCCAATGTCGACCCGAATCGCTCGACCCGTCGTCGACAGGTACACGCGACAGGGCACATCGGCGATTTCGAGATCGGGGGCGGCCACGCGGGCAGACCGGGACGACGTCGTGGCGATTGATGCCCTGGCTTCCGTGAGCAGCGTGCGTCGTGGCGTTCCGAAGCGCTCAGCCGCATCCTCGAGCTCGTCTGACACCACCTGGCGAACCCGGGCCGGCGAACTCAGGATTGCTTCGAGTTCCTCGATCTCACGATGCAGTTGGTCGCGCTCGGCTTCGAGCTCGATGCGGCTGAATTTGGTGAGTCGACGTAGCCGCAGTTCGAGGATGTATTCGGCCTGGACCTGGCTGAGATCGAACACGTCGACGAGTCGAGTGCGTGCCTGCTCGCTGTCATCGCTGGCGCGAATGACCTGGATGACTTCGTCGATGTCCAGGATCGCGATGAGCAATCCGTCGACGAGGTGCAGTCGCTCCCTCTTGCGATTGAGCCGGTACTGGCTGCGCCGGGTGACGACCTTGAGTCGGTGTTCCACGTAGACCTGCAGGAGCTCGCGAAGCCCAAGCGTGCGCGGGCCACCATCGACCAGTGCGACGTTGTTGATATTGAAGCTGTCCTCGAGCGGCGTCAGGCGGTAGAGCTGCTCGAGCACGGCATCCGGACTGAAGCCCGTTTTGATACCGATGACCAGCCGAAGTCCGTGCTTGCGATCGGTGAGGTCGGTGACATCGGAAATGCCGCTGAGCTTCTTGGAGTTGACGCCGTCCTTGATCTTCTCGATGACCTTCTCGGGGCCGACGAGATACGGCAGTTCCGTGACGACCAGGCCCATCTTCCGGGCCGAAATGCTTTCGACCGTCACTTTCGCACGCGTCTTGAACGCGCCGCGGCCGGTTGCGTACGCATCCTTGATGCCGGTGAGACCGATGATCGTGCCGCCGGTCGGAAGGTCGGGCCCGGGCACGAACGCCATCAGGTCGTCGAGCGTCGCGTCGGGGTTCTCGAGCAGGTGCCGCGCGGCCCCGATTACCTCGATGAGATTGTGCGGCGCCATGTTGGTCGCCATGCCGACCGCAATTCCGCTGGCGCCGTTCACCAACAGATTCGGGAAGGCCGCCGGCAGCACTTCCGGCTGCGTGAACTGGTTGTCGTAGTTCGGCACGAGGTCGACAACGTCTTCATCGAGGCCCTCGGTCATCGCGAGCGCTGCGGCATCGAGCCGCACCTCGGTGTACCGGGGCGCGGCTGGCCCGTCGTCGAGTGAGCCGAAGTTGCCGTGGCCGTCGATCAGGGGTAGTCGCAGCATGAAGTCCTGCGTGAGACGCACCATCGCGTCGTAAATGGATGCGTCCCCGTGCGGATGCAGCTTTCCCATCACGTCGCCGACGACTCGCGACGACTTCACATGTCCGCGGTCGGGGCGCAGGCCCATCTCCGTCATTTGATAGAGGATGCGCCGCTGCACAGGCTTCAGGCCGTCGCGCGCATCCGGCAGCGCGCGCGAATAAATTACGGAATACGCGTATTCGAGGAACGAACCCTGCATCTCGGTCGCGACATCGACGTCTTCGATGCGTTCGCCGAAGGTGTCTGCGCTTGCGGTTTCAGGTCCAGCATTATCGGGAGTAGTCATAGGATTGCCACCATGCTACCGGCGCTGAAAAGAGACCGGCTGAGCCTTGCCGACGTGTTGCCGAGTTGCCTCGCCGCGGTCGGCCATCAGAGCAATCGGATGCGGCTTCCGTCCGTCAAGCGCGCGGTCGTCGTGCTGGTCGATGGACTCGGCGCGGCATCTCTCCGAGCGCGCGTCGGACATGCAAGAACGCTCGCCGGCGCGCTCGCCGGCAGTGCGACGCTCGCCTCCGGTTTTCCGACAACAACGGCTTCTGCGCTCGCTACCCTCGCGACTGGCGTTCTGCCCGGTCAGCACGGGATGGTTGGCTACACGGTGCTCGACGGCGACAACGATCGCGTGGTGAACCAGCTTTCCGGCTGGGACGACCAGATCGATCCAACCAGTTGGCAACTGGAGCAGACCGTGTTCGAGCGGGCGGTCGCGCAGGGTTTTCAGGCCGTTGCTGTCGGCCCGGAGCGATATCGCGAGTCAGGGTTCACGCACGCGGTGCTGAGAGGGGCGAGCTACATTGCCGCCGCGACCATCGACGATCGGTTCGCTGCCGCGCAAGACTGGCTGCGGAGACCCGGGGGACCCGGCATCCTCTACCTGTACATCCCCGAACTGGATGTCGCGGCGCACGCGAAGGGGTGGGAGTCAGGGGAGTGGACCGAGCGCCTCGAAACCGTCGATTCCGCCCTGCGTGATCTGATCGAATCGCTCAGGCCGACTGACGGTGTGTTGCTCACGGCTGACCACGGCGTCGTGGACGTTTCGGTGCGATCGCACGTGATGATCGATCGCGATGCTTCCCTCACCGAGGGAGTTCGCTTCGTGGCCGGCGACCCGAGATGCCTGCAGCTGCACTTTGAACCCGAGCTGGATGCGGCCGGTCGTGAAGCGCTGACGGCCCGCTGGCGGGAGTCGGAGTCCGAACGTGCCTGGGTCGCCACACGCGCTGAAGCCATTGATGCGAACTGGTTCGGCATAGTCTCACCCGTCGTGTCACCCCGCATTGGCGATCTTCTCGTCGCCGCGCGCAAGAACATCGCGTACTACGACGGTCGCACGGCCTCTGCGCACAGCAGGGCCATGATCGGCCAGCACGGATCGTTTTCGCCCGCCGAAGTGCAGGTACCGCTGCTGCGTTTTGGTGCGTTCGCGCGGTGAGCGAGCGAGGCGAGGATCAGGCCAGGTCGTCGTCCGGACGAGCACCGAAGACGATCTCATCCCAGCTCGGCATCGTCTGACGCCCCTTGCGTCCGACCTTCGGTTGTCCGCCGGCCGAGTGCGCGAAGTTGGACGGTGACGGAACAGGAGCCTGGGGTGGGCGCGGGCGAGCCTCATCCAGGTCGTCGCCCAGCAGGTCGAGCGGAATGTCGACGAGTCGAATTCCACCGGTGGACGGATGCATCGACGGATTTCCCGCCGATTCGTCATCAAAGTTCGCCGCTTCACGCTCGCCGCGGCGTCGGCGCAGCGCATCCAGCAGGTCGGCCGTCTGGTTCATTTCGCTGGCGAGCTCTGGAAGCGGCTGAGTCGAGTTGCGTGTCTCCGGATCGTGCTGGGTGTCGGCATCCGGTGATGACGCTTCGATCAGGTCGAACGCGCCGCTGTCAAAGCGGGTCGCGTCGGGATGGCGCTCATCCGGATGTACCGCGCGAAGCCTGGGAATCAGGACGCCCGTGGACTCGCCCTGCTGAGAGAGGGTGATCGCCTCACCATTCTGCGGGTCGAGTGCGCGCTTCTTGGGGTCGAAACCCCAGCGAGCGTCGTGATCGATCTCGTTCGCGGTGAAGGAGAGTTTGACGACCCATCCGGTGCCGGCTTCTTTCCAGCTCGCCCAACGTTCGTTGGTGGCGCCAAGGTCGTAGAGGCGCTGTCGAATCACAGATCCGAACGTCGAGCCCAGCGCGAGGGGGTCCGTCTCGAGCGCAGTGTGCACCGGAACGGCGAGCGCCGTCTCGATAACGTACTCACGTTCGGCAAGAACCGCGCCTTCGAACTTCTGGATGAACTCAAGCGCTACGCCAGTGACGGCGGAGACGTCCTCAGCGGACATTCCGGCGCGGATCTGCGCCTGGATTTCGCGGGGCGCGAGCTTGCGGCCGTGGACAGGTTCGGGGACAGCCTGGCGAAGCTTGGAGTGCAGCACCTCATCGATTGCAATGCGATACTTAGTGCCGTCGTCAGCGGCGACGAGGAGCGCCCCGTTTTCGACTCCGATTACACGTAGGTCCTGCATGGTGAAAAACCTTCCGTTTGCACGCGATTCGAGAACAAGAATGTCACCGAAAGGCCCGAATCCCGGGAATAGACCGGGCGTGCCGCAAGTTACATTGTCAGCAGTTCCGCAGGCCCAGCTTCGCGGTTTGCTATTCGGATGGGATTCATGCAAACTGTGGCCGCCGATTTGGATTATTTGATCGCTTACAGAAGTGGATGGGCATGGCAACCGATTACGACGCACCCCGCAAGACCGACGATGACTCGGAGAGCATCGAGGCCCTGAAGGAACGCGTCCCGGACAAGATGTCGGGCCAGGTGGATGTCGACGATGCCGACAACCCCGGCAGCTTTGAGCTCGCCGGTCAGGACCTTTCTGACCTCGACCTCGACGTCGTCGTTCTGCCTCCGCAGGCAGACGAGTTCACCTGTATCAGCTGCTTCCTTGTGAAGCATCGCTCGCAGTTGGACCACGAAGAGAAGCTGGGTGCGGTCTGCATGGAGTGCGCCGCCTAGTTTCTGTACGCACAACGCCCGGCCCATGGTCGGGCGTTTGCTTTGTTCCTCGGGGCTGTGTTCAGCGTGCTTTGTTCAGCGCAGAGATGAGCTCCGCCGGCCTCCGGGTGGAGACCAGCCAATACGGTGCGGGATCTGACTCGTCTTCGACCATCACTTTGACCACCGGCGAGATCCAGCCGCGGATGACCAGCCATGCTCGCGCATCCAGTCGCGTGCCGCGCTCTGCGCTGGCCTCAGTGCCGATATATCCGGTGGCCTTACCAACGTTGGGCAGCGGAAGACGAGCACGACCGGCCACGAAAGTGGTCTCGGTCACCTCGATGAGCGGGGATGCCGCGAGCAGAAGGCCGACGCATCCGAGATAGAGGATGATCGCGACGACCACCCCGAGTGACTGGTTGATCGGCAGAAACACGAGGAGGCTCGCGGGGATCACCAGCGCGGTCATGATGAACACCCACGGGCCGGGGAACAGGCGCTCACGGTACAAGGACATATGTCTATTGCACCAGATAACTGCACTACCCTCGACACGTGGCGAAATCGATCGAGGTTCTCATCTCCTCAGGACAGGTCCCTGTCTACGCGCATCCCGGTGACGCCGGCGCAGACCTGTTCGCAGCGGAAGCGGTCGAGCTCGCTCCTTCGGCCCGGGTGACGGTTGGTACCGGCGTTTCGATCGCCCTGCCCGACGGCTATGTCGCGCTCGTCGTTCCTCGCAGTGGCCTCGCGGCCAAACACGGCATCACGATCGTGAACAGTCCGGGCACAGTGGATGCCGGCTACCGCGGAGAAATCCGCGTGACGCTGCTGAATACGGATGTTTCGGAGAGCTACTCCATCGCCGTGGGAGATCGGATCGCACAACTGATCGTCCAGCCCGTGACGCGGGCGACATTCATCCAGGTCGAGCATCTGCCGGGCAGCCACCGCGGAGAATCGGGTTTCGGATCAACGGGATACAGCGCCCACAACACAAGAGAAGGTAAGGCGTGACGATTTCTGACAATGGTTTCGGCGACGATGGCGTCGATGAGCCCAAGTCTGCTCCCGACGATCGGGCGACCGAGGGTCCGCTCGATGAGAGCGAGGCGAACGCAGTTCGCCCGTACGTTGACCTCGGCGGTGTGAAGGTGGTTCCGCGAGAGGGGCTGCAGCTTCGCCTCGAAGTCGAAGAGGGCACCAATCGCGTGGTCGCCGTCGGTATGGACTACGCGGGGTCGACCCTGCAGGTGCAGCCCTTTGCCGCGCCACGCACGAGCGGCCTGTGGGCAGAGATCCGCCAACAGATCGTCGACCAGATCCACAAGCAGGGCGGAACGACTCGCATCGCCGGCGGTCCATTCGGGCCGGAAGTGCTCGCTCAGGTTCCGGTCGCCGGAGAAACCGGGACGCGGCTGGCGCGATTCATCGGAGTGGATGGCCCGCGCTGGTTCCTTCGTGGGGTCATTTCGGGTGAGGGCGCTATCGACGGCGAAGCCGCAGCACAAATCGAAGACCTGTTTCGCAGCGTCGTCGTCGTGCGTGGCAACACACCGATGCCGCCCCGCGATCTGATTCCCCTGCACATGCCCGCGACGCCTTCCGACGCCTGATCCATGACCGATTCGAACGAAACCCCTCCCAAAGAAGCACCCGACGATCGCGCCCCAAGTTTCTCGGAGTCTTTGTCGGCGGCCGCGCGTCAGTCCGGCCTCGCGAAGCTGACGCCGGGGGAGTCACCGACTGCCTCCGCCCTGCTCGGGGCACTTGGCGGCATCCGCGGTCTGCTCGAGTCGGTGGTTCCCGGGTTCGCATTCCTCGTCATCTACACCGTGACTCACGACCTGGTCATCTCGGTACTCGTCCCCGTCGCGATCGCTCTTGTGTTCGTCGTCGCGCGTGCCGGCGCCAGGTCCCCGATGACCCAGGCGATCGCAGGTGCTGTCGGCATTGCACTGACGGCCGTCCTCGCGATTGTGACGAAAGATGCATCCAACAACTTCCTGCCAGGGATCTTCATCAACGCGGGTGCGCTGGTGCTCTTCGTGACGAGCATTCTCGTACGCTGGCCCCTCGTCGGGGTACTCGTCGGCCTGATCCTTGGTGAACCGACCGAGTGGCGACAGGATCCGGCCAAGCGGCGCGCGCTCACTCTCGCAACCTGGGTCTGGATTTTCCCCTTCGCGCTAAGGGTCGGCGTCGAGGTTCCGTTGTATCTCGCGCACAACGTCACCGCCCTCGCCGCGACCAAATTGATCACGGGAATCCCGCTGTATCTCGGCACTCTGTGGGTCACCTGGCTGCTCGTTCGCGCGGTCTACGGCAAGGATGACGCCGAGTCGGACGACGCGGAACTCTCCGACGACGCGGAGTAGTCGCGCCCGATTCGCGGGGCATCAGGTTGGTGCTACATTTATCTTGATATCAAGATACTTTTGGCGCTACGCGATTCGGAATTCCCGTCCCGCGAAACGCCCTCAGGCTTAGGCTTGCCTTGCTGGTGAGCCGCGTCAACGGCCGCGAGTATTGAGTCAGGTCAGCAAGGGAGACGACAATGTCGGCAGTAAACAGCTTTGGAGCAAAAGACACGCTCACGGTCGGTTCAACCGACTACGAAGTGTTCAGGGTCGATAAGGTCGCAGGCTACGAAAAGCTCCCGTTCAGCCTGAAAGTGTTGCTCGAGAACCTGCTCCGCACCGAGGATGGCGCGAACGTCACCAAGGGCCAGATCGAGGCGCTTGGATCGTGGGTTCCGACGGCCGACCCCGACACAGAGATCCAGTTCACGCCCGCCCGTGTTGTGATGCAGGACTTCACCGGCGTTCCCTGCATCGTTGATCTGGCGACCATGCGCGAAGCGGTTGCCGAACTTGGGGGAGACCCAACCAAGATCAACCCCCTCGCTCCGGCCGAGCTGGTCATCGACCACTCCGTCATCGCCGACCTCTTCGGCACCGAGAACGCCCTCGAGCGCAACGTCGAGATCGAGTACGAGCGAAACGGGGAGCGCT
>JAUZFR010000124.1 GCA_030840335.1 Actinomycetota bacterium
GTCCTGGGCTTTCAACTGCTTGTCGTGATCGTCGCGCTGATCGGCGGGATCTGGCCGGCACTCTTTGCCGCCCTGCTCTCGGGTCTCACGCTCGACTACTTCTTCGTGCTGCCGCTGTACAGCATCACGATCGCCAAGCCCGCGCACCTGCTCGCGATCGCACTGTATGTCGCAAATGCCCTGCTGGTCAGTTACGTCGTCGACCAGGCAGCGAAGCGATCGCGTGCGGCCACCCGGGCCGTCGCAGAATCTGAACTCCTTGCCACGATCGCCGGCAGTGTGCTGCGCGGGCAGGATGCGCTCCAGGCACTGATCACCAGAACGCGAGAGGCGTTCGGCCTCGCCAGTGTCAGGGTCATTGTCGACGGCGAAGTCATTTCGTCGGCCGGTGACCCCCAAAGCGACACCCGAGTGACGTCCATTGCGGCCGGCGAGAATGCGATTCTCGAACTGCGAGGAGCAGACCTGCAGGCTTCCGAGCGGAGGCTGATGAGCGTGATCGCGGCCCAGGTCGATGTCGCAATCGAGCACACCGACCTGACGCGGACGGCGCAGGAGATCGGCCCACTTGCGGAGGCGGATCGGATGCGCAGCGCGCTCCTCGCGGCCGTCGGTCACGATCTGCGGCGTCCCCTCGCGGCGGCAACGGCTGCGGTCAGCGGTCTGCGGTCCACCGATGTCGAGTGGTCGCCGAACGACCGCGAAGAGTTGCTGGCGACGGCACAGGAGAGCCTCGAATCGCTGGCGAGCCTCGTGACCAACCTGCTCGACGTGAGTCGGCTGCAGGCGGGGGTCCTCGCGGTTTCGGCCGCATCCGTGGAGATCGCTGACGTCATCCTGGGGGCTCTGGATGAACTCGAACTCGGCCCGGCCGACGTCGAGCTCGGCATCGCCAACGACCTCCCGCCAGTGTGGGCGGATGCCGCCCTGCTGCAGCGCGTGGTCGTCAATCTGCTCGACAATGCCAGGCGGTTCACGCCCGCCGGCCAGGCGATCCTGGTTACCGCGAGCCGCTTTGCGACATCCGTGGAGGTGCGGGTGATCGATCGGGGACCGGGCGTCACACAGGATCGCATGGGCGACATCTTCGTCCCGTTCCAGCGACTCGGCGACACGGATAACCTCACGGGTCTCGGCCTTGGGCTGGCGTTGTCCAAGGGGTTCACTGAAGGCATGGGTGGCGAACTCTCTACCGAAGACACACCAGGAGGAGGCCTCACGATGGTGATCACGCTGCAGGCGGCGCGACCATGAAAATCCTTGTCGCCGACGACGATCCGCAGATCCTCCGCGCATTGAAGGTCACGCTCGGGGCACGCGGCTACGAGATCCTGACGGCGGTGGATGGCGCCGATGCGCTGACCCAGGCGATCAACCATCATCCGGATCTCGTCATGCTCGACCTCGGGATGCCGCGTTTGAATGGCATCGAAGTGATTGAGGGACTGCGCGGCTGGTCGCAGGTTCCGATCCTTGTCGTCTCCGGGCGCACGGGCGCGAGTGAAAAGGTGGCTGCGCTGGATGCCGGTGCCGACGACTATGTGACCAAGCCCTTCGCCATGAATGAGCTGCTGGCTCGCATCCGGGCACTGTCGCGACGACTGACGGTGAGTGCGGAAGGCCCCGTGACGGTGTTCGGCCCCATCACGGTAGACATCTCGGCCAAGCAGGTCACGCGTGCGAAATCAACCGGTCGGGAGGTCGTGAGCCTTACACCGACGGAGTGGCGCATCCTCGAACTGATGGTTCAGAATCCGGGCAAGCTCATCACTCGCGAGTCGATGCTGATTCAGGTCTGGGGCGCCGGGCACACGCGAGACACGGGCTACCTTCGCCTGTACCTCGCGCAATTGCGAAAGAAGCTGGAACCCGAGCCATCCAGCCCCCGATATTTCCTGACGGTTCCGGGAATGGGCTATCGGTTCGAGCCCGATGAGGTGGCCGAGTCCTGAGCACGCGGTAGGCGCGGACAGGCGATTACTTCGTCCATTCGGCCATGTACGGTGCAACGATCTGTTGCGATACTCGACAGTCGACCACATAGACACCGGATTGCCCTGCGGCCAGCCATCGTTCGAGACCGGCGAGATCGTCCAGCGTTCGAACCACTGACGATTGCGCTCCGAGCGCCGCAGCGGTCTCCGCGAAGTTGACTTCGTCGATCAGCATCGGCCTCGTGTTCAGGCCACGAACGCCGTATTGGTGAATCTCCGCCCCGTAGGCGGCGTCGTTGAAGACGATCACCACGCCCCTCCGCACGGTGCGGATCACTGTCTCCAGATCCGCGAGGCCCATCAGCCCTCCGCCGTCCCCGGTGCACAGGATGATGGTGGAGTCCGGAAGAGCCCGCCCGGCGCCGACCGCGCTGGCCATACCGAGGCCGATGGTCTGGAATGCGGTACCGACCATGATGAGTCGGTTCGGTGCCGGGATATCGAAATAGGATGGCGCCCATCCGATGAAGTGTCCGCCGTCCTGCACGACGGTGCGGTCCGCAGGGAGCAGCAGGTTCAGCGCGGTCGCGAGACTCCTCGGGTCGAGCCGTCCGTCCGGCGCCAGAGCTGTGCCCGGATGGCGATCACGCTTGGCAGCGGCGATTTGCGCGCTCTCCTCTGCGGTCCATCGAGTGCCGCTCTGCGGCATTGCCTCGACGATCGCCTGCAGGGAGAGCAGGGCGTCTCCGCCCACGAAGTGCGACACCACGGGATTTGTCGGGTTCGGTGCTGTGTCGATTTGGATCACGATCGCGTTTCGACCGAAGGTGTCACCGAATCGCATCGTGAACTGGTTGAGGCTCGCACCGACAACCAGAACCACATCCGCCTGGCTCAGCAGGTGCGAAGCTGCGGGTGCCCCGAATCCGCCCGCAACTCCGAGGTCTCGCTCGTAGTCACCGAACAGATTGATCGCAAGCGCTGTCGTCGCGGTCACTGCGTCGATCTTTTCCGCGAGCTCCCGCATGGTGCCGGCGGATCGCGAGAGCCATGCACCGCGACCGGCGAGGAGCGCTGGCCGCTTGGCGCTCGCCAGAAGTGCAACTGCCTTCGCGATTGCTGCTGGATCCGGCGCGAGGGATTCGACGCCTGAGATCGTCGACGCACGTCGTGATGTCCCCTGGGGCAGAGCCTCGGCATCCGCGAGATCGTACGGGATGCTGAGCACCACGGGAACCTGTCTGCCCAGCGCGTAGGCCAGCGCGCGCCGGGTGATGCCTGCCGCATTCGAACGAGTAACCCGAAACGTTCGCGCACCGATTCCGCGCGCGAGCACCGACTGGTCGATGTCCCAGGCGCGAGCGCCATTCGAGGGAGCGTCGCCGACGACGAAGATCACCGGGACGTGCGCCTGCACTGCCTCGGCGAGGGGCGTGAGTGCGTTCGTGAATCCGGGTCCGTAGGTGGCCGTCGCAACGGCGACCCTGTTGGATGAGCGGAAGTAGGCATCCGCGGCCGCAACTGCGCTCGCCTCGTGCCTGACGGCGGTGTACGCGACGCCCGGATGCGACAACACGGCGTCGAGGAACCAGGCGTTTCCGTTGCCCATGACTCCGAATACGTCGGAGACCTCGCTCGCCAATTCGAGGGCGACGTGAGCGGAAACGGTGACCATGGCGATCCTTCAACGAAATACTGAGAATCGCGTGGGGCGTCGCATCAAGACAGGGTCAGAAAACGGTCGCCCTCTGGATTCCCGGAGGACTAATTCCGTATGTGTCTTGATCGCGGCACGCGGTCATAGCGCCCATTTTCCGGGCGACGGTACGAGTACCTGACCTCAACATCATACCGACGGCGCGGGAAGCACCTGGGTTCGCGAGGAGTCATCGACGATCGGCAGCGCCTCGGTGTCGTCGGACGCGGAATCCAGGCGCGTCGCGGGGGCAACCGTCGACAGCGACGCCTCCGTAGTGCCGATCTCGTTGTGAAGGCCAGCATGCGCCACGATTGCCACTTCGGCCGCTGTCGGTCTTTGCTCGGGAGATCGGGCGGTCATCCCGACGAGCAGCGACCGCCATCCTTGGCCAAGATCACCCGGAACGACCGGATCGCGACCCAGTCTGGCGCTGACCGATTCGGCGAGCGGCCCGGGGAATTCGCGTTTGAAGGTCAAAGATTCGAGAAGCACCAGCCCGAAAGAGTAGATATCAGCAGAGGGGCTTGGCTTGGCTCCCGTCGCTTGTTCGGGGCTCAGGTATGCCGCCGTTCCGATCGCCGTTCCGGTCGCCGTGATTCGGGTGGCGTCGACCAGGTACGCAATTCCGAAGTCGGCGAGTTTCGCTGAGAACTCGAAGACCGGTGAAGGCGAAGTCTCGAGAAGGATGTTCGCAGGCTTGATGTCGCGGTGCACTATGCCCTTCGCGTGTACAACCGTCAACGCCTCGGCGATGTCGGCCGCCATCTGCCAGAGGTCGACGACCCGAATTGGCCCAGCATCGATGCGCTCCCTGAGGTTGGGACCGTCCACGAGCTCCATTACGAGATACGTTCGATCCTCGCCGGAGAAGTTGGCGATGGTGGCATCGAACAGGGTGACAAGGGAGGGGTGGCTGAGTGTTGCCAGCAGCCGCACCTCCGCTTTCTCGCGGCGCGACGCCACTTGGTCAGAGGGCGCGGAAGTCATGATCTTGATCGCCACGTCACGACTGAGCGATTCGTCGCGCGCTCGGTAGACGGATGCCATTCCGCCGCTTGCGATGAGCGATTCGAGGCGATAGCGATCACCAATTAAGTCTCCGATGCGGATGGCCGGATCGTCGATCATGTCCACCTCCGTCGGTTCAGGCGCGACTCGCTCGAGCGCCGATCGCCGTCTGCCACACACCGGCGTCGGTGGTCCAGGTCGATCTGCCGCCGTCGAACAGTCCAACGTTTTCGAGGAGTGCAGCGACGGCCGCGTACGCGTCCGCGTCGAGGTCATTGAGACTCGTCAGGGGCCACAGACCGAGAGCGACGTCGCGCTCATCCCAGATCTCCAGCCGCCAGGCGTCCGTGGGCTCATCCCAGGTGATCGTCGCCCTCGATGCGCGCGCAAAGTGACTGTCAACTGGCCCGCGACGTGTCTCCACCGGGACCACATTTTCGGAATTCATTACTCAAACCTCTGTGGATAGCCGTGTTACGTCAGCAGTACCGCCCGCTGGGTACACCGGGCGGCACTGCTCCGTTCACCTCTAAATGAGGGGATCGTCGGTATCCGCCGTCTGACGGGTGACGCGCTCGCCGCTAACGGGGTCTACGGCGGAACGCGTCGTCGCAATACTCTGGCGGCGGCGGGTGAGAAGCACGACACCGATGATGATGCCGATCACGCCGGCGGCCATCAGGATGTATCCAACCAGGTGCAGGTCAAGCCAGGCGACCTGAATGTTCAGCGCGAATGCGAGAATCGCGCCGATGACGAACAAAACTATGCCTGTTCCGAGGCTCATGAAAATTCCTTCCTAATACGAATCGGTTGCGCTGGATTCTTCACACTCGACGCCCGGAGAGAAAGCGCAGCAGGAAGATGATTGCTGCAATGACGAGCAGGACGATGCCAACCCAGAGCAGGAAGTTCAGGGACGAGACAAATCCGCCCGTGAAGAGCAGGATGATCGCGATAACCGCGATGATCGCAACGAGGATGTTCACTTTTCCATCTCCTTGTGTCGTGGCATCACGAGCGGATCCTGTTGGTTCTCGACGCGTGAGGCCAGCTGGTCGGCGAGAGCTTCGCCGGTGTGGATCTGCGCGATGGGCGGCGAACCGCTGCGGCGCGGAGTCGTTAGACATCGTCGACTGGATCCTCTCGTCCAAGCGGTCCGCTTCGTGCGGGATCCGCTGCGTAGAAAAGATTCAACTAGGTAGTTCATTGGACTAGCAATCCATTGACAAACGAACTGACAAGTGCAAGCTTTCGCACCTCACTCAGACGAGCGTGGACCGATTTTGTCGACTGTTTCGCGCATCAGGTCGAGGAATTTTGTGACGACTCGTGCCTCATCCGGAGTCAGAGTTTCTGTGCTGCCGACCATTTCCTGTTGCGCGATTGCGAGCATCGGACCGGTGTCGCCTTCCGCCGCAGCTGTGGGATAGATCTCGATGGAACGACGGTCGACGCTGCTTGGTCGCCGTTCGATGAAGCCGCCCGTTTCCAGCCGCTGGAGCAGCACTGTCGTGGATGCGCTCGAGATGCCGAGGTATTGGGTGATGTCCTTCGCCGCCGTGATTCTGCCGCTCGCATGGTTGTCGAGGAGGAATCTCAATGCGAGCAGATCGTTCTCCCCAAGCCCCATCGCGATCCCGGTGCGCCGTCGCATCGCCGCTTCGGCGGCCCGATATACGTGCAGCGCCTCGAGCACGCTGCTGTTTTGGAGCGCAGGGGCCAGCTGGTCCGGAAATCCGTTGGTTTCCGCATCGTTGTTGGCGTCACGGCGATTGGGAGGGACAGTCACCTATCCAGTGAAGACCCAAATTGCTAGTTTTACTAGCTAACTGGCCGGGTTGGAGCGAACTCTCGGGCGCGGGGAGTCCTCAATGGGTGCGTGAGGATAGCGGCGGTCATAGGGTCGAACTGACCACTGCATCGAGCACGCGCGGAGGAAAACTATGACGTACGACGATCCGTTAGTCGGCCGGGTCCTCTCGGGCCGCTACGAACTCTGCAGGCTGATTGGCCGTGGAGGCATGGCGGCGGTCTACCGGGGTTGGGATACCCGACTCGATCGCGCAGTCGCAGTGAAGGTGTTTTCAGTGGGCACGGCGCACAACGATGCGCGGCGTCACGATGAAGTGAACGCCCTCGCGCGACTTAATCACCCCAACCTGGTGACCATGCACGACGCGTGCCTCGCGCCGGTGGACTCGTTGTCGCCGAGCTATCTCGTATTAGAACTCGTTGATGGACCCGACCTCCGTTCCGAGCTCGCTCGCGGGCCGTTGAGCGGTGCCGACACGGCCGCCCTCGCAGCAGACCTCGCCGAAGGTCTCGTTGCGGTGCACCAGTTGGGCATCGTTCATCGCGACCTCAAGCCCGCGAACATACTCTTGGCGCCCACGGGCTTCCTTCCCTCGTCGAATCGGGCGAAGCTCGCGGACTTTGGGCTGGCTCACCTGGTTGGATCCGAACGGATGACCGTCGCCGGCACCGTCTTGGGAACCGCGGCCTATTTGAGTCCCGAGCAGGCTGCCGGTGTGGAACCCGGTCCTCCGGCGGACATCTACGCGCTCGGCCTGGTCATCCTGGAATGCCTGACCGGACGCAGCGTCTATCCGGCAAACGTCATCGAAGCGGTGAGTGCTCGAGCCGCGTACGATCCCCGCCTCCCGGCGGACCTTCCGGCACGCTGGCGAACTCTGATCAGGCAGATGACCGCGCGTGATCCGGAAGAGCGCCCGACAGCGGTGCAGGTCGCCGTACGCGCACGCGAGCTCGCGCCAGTCCTCGCCGCGTGGACACCATCGAAGGCCCTGAGGACCGACCATGTCAACAGCCCGATCCGCCTGTCTACAGGGCGAGTCCGCATGCGGGGGTTGTCCGCCGCCGTTGCGGCTTGCGCGCTCACGGCCCTCATCACTTCGATGATCGTGGCCGGCACGATTCCCCGCCCGGCGCAACTGCAGGCGTCGCCTGACAGCAGCGAGTTGTCCACCTCCGCGGAACTCAGCGCCACGGCATCCACCGCAACCGCGCCGCGACACACGCAGGATCCCGCACCGACAACGCCCCGGTCAGCCGCACCGGTTGCGTCGTCGAAGGCGCCATCCTCAGTCAAAGCGGTCGCTGCGACCAAGGGGACGGACAGCGCCAAGGCGGAAACAAGAGCCAAGACAACAGCCGGCAGCAAGAGCGACAGTAAGCAGAAAGACAAGGGCAAACACGATGGCAGGGACGATAACAATGGCAACTAGAAGGGCGGGCGGCCCGTGTCGCTAGATCTCTTGCAGCAAGAACTGGAATCAGTCGGCGTCGAACGATTCACTTCACGTGATTACGGAGTCGGACCCGTAACGCACATTGTTCTGTTTCGATACGCGCCAGCCACTTCTGTCGAACAGCGGGCGGACGTTGCCCGGCGGTTCCATGCGCTTGCGGCCACGCAGAGAAGTGGCGAGCCGTACATCCTCTCGATTGAGAGCGGAGCCCAGCTGAGCGGCGAGGTTGCGCCGGGCGGCTTCGAACAGGCATTCATCGTGAAGTTCTCGTCACTGGGCGACCGAAACTTCTATGTGGGCGAGCCGGTCTTCGCCGATTCCCGGTACTACGACACTGCACACGCCAGCTTTAAGGAGTTCGTGGGCCCGCTCCTGGCCACAGCCCCCGCTGGCGCACTGGTCTTTGACTTTCAATGACCCGGGCACGTTCGCAAGCAGGGTTATCCATACTTGACGTTCGGCAAATACTCAGACTGGCCTGTATGAGTCTTCAGAACTGAGACCCGCTTTTCTCGCAAGTCTCTGATTTCACCGATTTAGCGTCGGCTGCATGGTGCTGTTGCAGGCGAGAGACGAGAGCGCGCGCACGGTCAGTCGCGCGGGATTCCTCGCGACTCCGGCTCGACTACGCACGTTCGCGATCGGTATGGGTTTTGTGACCACGCTGCTCGCCGCGATCGGCTCGTGGATCCCGTCACTGTGGGGAGACGAAGCCGCGAGTGTCATGTCCGCCGAACGCTCGCTGCCGTCCCTGTTTCGGATGCTCGGGCACGTTGACGCCGTGCACGGAACCTACTACCTGTTCCTCCATTTTTGGATTGGCGCCTTCGGCGCCTCCCCGTTCTCTGTACGTTTTCCGAGCGCAATAGGGGCGGGCCTCGCCGTCGCGGGAGTTATCGTTCTGGCCAATCGGCTTGCGGGTCCTCGCGTGGCCATCTTCTCTGGCATAGCGGGCGCGATACTCCCTCGAATCATGTACGCGGGCTCGGAGGCTCGGGGATACGCCTTCAGCGCCGCCGCCGTTGTGTGGCTCACATACCTTCTCGTGCGGCTCGTTCAGTCGCGCACCCCCGGAAAGTGGTTGTGGGTTCTCTACGCCGGCGGTGTTGCGCTCAGCGGCTACATCTTCCTGTTCGACTTGCTGATCCTCATTCCACACGCGATCTACTTCTTCATGGCGTCGAGGTCGAACATCCGGCGCTGGGCGCTCGCAACCGGTGCAGGGCTGCTCCTGGCTCTTCCGGTGATCGCGTACGGCATTGGCGAGCGCGCACAGGTGGCCTTTCTCACACGCAGGACGGCAGCAACGTTC
The DNA here is from genome assembly GCA_030840335.1 of Actinomycetota bacterium. Taxonomy (GTDB): domain Bacteria; phylum Actinomycetota; class Actinomycetes; order Actinomycetales; family Microbacteriaceae; genus Galbitalea. The sequence continues at coordinate 9,226 of JAUZFR010000124.1, forward strand.
ATCAGCTCGACCGTCACCCCATGGTTCGGCAATAGCGACTTTGCGATGCTGGGCTGGGCGTTCGTGCTCGTGGCGGCCGGCGTCTCGATTCGCGCGTGGTTGCGGACGCGCAGAACACGACCACATGGTCCCGATCGCACGCTCCGTGCACCGGGGCTGGTGCCCCTGGCTCTCATGTGGTTGCTTGTTCCCGGAGGAATCCTCCTCACGATAAACATTTTTCACGCGATCTATTCATCGCGGTATCTGACGTTCACTGCCCCAGCGGCCGCCTTGCTTATTGGCTGGCTTCTGGGCCAGATCAACAGGAAGTGGGTGATTGCGGTCTTGATTGCGGCCCTGGTCACGTTGTCGTGGACGAGCTACCAGGCTCAACGGACCCCGTACGCCCAGAACGGCAGCGACTGGGCAGCGATTGGCGCGGTCATTCACGCTCACGCGGAGCCCGGTGACGCGGTGCTCTTCGATGAGGGCACGAAACCCTCGAAACTTCCGCGCCTGGCCGAGCGCATCTACCCACAGGACTTCGCCGGGCTACAGGATGTCGGGCTGAAAACTCCGTGGTACAGGACCAACAACTGGCGAGACACCAGCTATCCGCTTGACGACGTCACTTCGCGTCTCGCAGGCGTGCACACGGTGTGGATGGTCGAATACCGAACCCCCCATGGCACCGCGGACACCTATGACATCGCCACCCTGCACGCGCTCGGCTTTACTCAGGTCGGCGAGTACGCCGAACACAGCAGTGTTGTGATGAAGTTCCTCTCGTCATGATCGAGATCGGGTAGACGAGTGTTCGATCTCACAAACTTCCTGTCGGCCTCGGGTCCGGCTGCGTTGCTGATCGTTGCCGCCTTCGTGTTCATCGAGACCGGGCTGCTCTTTCCCTTCCTGCCCGGCGACAGTCTCGTCTTCACCGCGGGCCTCCTCGCGTCGCAGCTGAACCTTCCGCTCTGGTCGGTCATCCTTGTTGCGGCCGTCGCCGCTGTCATCGGGGACCAGACGGGCTACCTCATCGGCCGCCGCCTGGGCCGGCGCCTGTTCAAACCCAATGCTCGTGTCTTCAAGGAGCGCTATCGCGACGAGGCGGATGCGTTCTTGAGGAAATATGGGCCGGCATCGCTGGTTCTCGCCCGGTTCGTGCCGATCGTGCGCACGTTTGTTCCCCCGATCGTGGGCACGTCGACCATGCGATACCGGAGATTTGTCGCGTGGAACATTTCTGGTGGAGTCGGATGGGCGGTACTTCTGGGATTGGCGGGCTTCTGGCTGGGACGCATTCCGTTTGTCGCCAATAACATCGAGTACATCTCGATCGGAATCGTTATCGTTTCAGTGCTGCCGATCGTTATCGGAGTTCTCCGTCGCCGGTACGCGAGTCGCGAATTGTTGAAGGGCCGTTCCCGTTCGCCAGAGGCTCAAGAAGAGAGCGGTTGACTCTGCCGGATTGACTCTGCCGGGTCTACGCTCGAGAGAACCCCTTCGCAAAGGAGGCCGTTCGTGGTCTCGGTAGATGCTCCTCCAGTCGTCGACGCTCATCGCCACCATCGACACGGCTGGTGGTGGAAGACACTTCTCGTCGGGCTGGCCCTGTGGGCGCTGACCGTCGTGGTAACCGGAATTACGCTCAACGCCAACCTCATTCCCACTCTCATTTTGCTCGGCAGTTTCCTCGTGCCGTTCTGCGTGGTGCTGTTTGTCGTCGAGCGCGTGACGGGAACAGTGAGCACGCTGCAGGTTGTGCTGCTGTTCGTTGTTGGTGGCGTGTGCGGGGTACTCGGTGCGTCTCTCCTGGAAGCGAACCTCCACGCGAGTTTGTGGATTTACGTCGGCGTTGGCCTCATTGAGGAGCTGGTCAAGGGCGTAATTCTGATTGTCGCCGGCGCGAGAGTTCGACCGAAGACCCGACTGCAGGGCGCTCTGCTCGGAGCGACGGTCGGCGCAGGCTTTTCCGCGTTCGAATCGGCTGGCTACGCGTTCAACGCCGCCATCAGCTCCCAGGGAATCAACCTCGTCTCGCTCCTCCAGACTGAAATGATCCGGGCGATCCTCGCTCCGGTCGGACACGTGCTGTGGACAGCCATCTTCGGGGCGGTTCTCTTCGGCTTCTTCAGTGCGGATCGCGGCCGCAGCAGGCTGCGGTGGGGTCTCGGACTGATTGTCGCCTACCTCGGAGTGTCCCTGCTTCACTCGCTGTGGGATTCCATGAGCGGGATCTCGTCGTTCCTTGCGCTCCTGGTGACGGGCAACACCGTTCAGGTGATCGAGTACGGCTTTCTTCCTGCCAGCGCGGCACAGGAGGTGTCTTCACTCGCCACTGTCCTGTACATCATCGGGCTGGCCGTCGTCTCAGCCGTCGGCGCCTTCACGCTGTGGCGAGTCGCGCGCACCCGTACGGCCCGAACACCCGAGCTATCTGGTGCCATCCGCTGAGGCTGAGTGGAAAAGGAAAGACCCCCGCGCGGCTACCCGAAAGCCTGGCGGGGGTCTTCTACTTTCACTCACCGCTTACCCGGTGATAACGAGATGCCAGCCGATGGCTGGCCTCTTTGATTGATCCCAATGTACCCCTGGGGTACAACGCCGCAACACCACTCAAACAGGGGGTTTTCCTGTAAGTCCCTACAGCGTGAGTCGGACGAGATCGACGTTGTCGCGATTCTACGGTCGCTGACGAAGCGAGTGCGAACTGCCAACGGTTGAGGCTGGACGCGGCGTGGCTGTGTCGACCGCGCCCGGTTCGTCGCTCAGAACCAGTCCCGCGCCGCTATTCGCTGACGCGGTCAGGGCGTCCAGCCAGTCTGTGTTCAGCACATGGCGCTCGACGGACGCGAACTGAAACAGGAGCGGGATGTCGTGATCCAGCCAGATGCTGCTGCGACCATCACCCGCCGCGGGATCGTCTCTCCACGTGAAGAACATCGATTCTCCGCGCCTCAGTTTCCGAGAGATGACAAGTTGGAGGTGCGCCAGAGCGCGGTCGTCGAACACGATCTCGATGCCTGAATCGCCGTACAGCATCCTGCCCATCAGTCCTCCTGGACTCCGGGGTCTGGGCTCTGGGGTCACACCAAGATTACTAGCGAACGCAGATCAATGCAGCTAGCCCGCACTCGACTCGCGTTCGATGACTTCCGTCTGGAGAACGCGAGGTTCCGGTGTCGCACCATGGCCCGTCAGCATCTCGAGCAGCAGGGACACCGCGGCGGCACCCGTGTCGTGCAGAGGCATCCGAACCGTTGAAAGTGGAGGCGTCGAATGGCGAGAATATTCGATGTCGTCGAACCCGGTCACGGCCACATCGCCGGGTACAGCGCGGCCCAGCTTGCCGAGCTGCTCGAGCACACCCGCTGCTGTGGTGTCTGCGGAGCAAAGGATCGCATCCGGACGGCTGCGCCGCGCGAACAGCTCATCCACGGCGGCAACGCCTGACGCGTACCCCATCTCGGTCACCTTCTCGTCGGCGGTCACCCGGTCGTCACCGAAGTCGCGGATCGCGCGCCAGAATCCTTCGGATCGCAGGTTGTAGGCGGAGATCCGAGCGGGTCCGTTGAGCAGCGTCAACGAGCGCCGGCCGCCGTGCAGGAGCGTCGTGGTCTGCTCGTAGAGCGCTTCATCGTGTGTGCAGTCGACCCAGGTCACGCGCCCGGCTCGCTGGCGGTGTCCGACGAGCACAGTCGGGATTTCTGCGTCGACGACCCGGCCAAGCAGAGCGTCGTCTGAGCTGGCCGCGGGGAGGATGAGCCCATCCACTCGCTTGCGCTTAACGGAGTCGAGAACGTGGTCGACACCCCGCGTCGCGTTCGTCGTGAACAGGATGACGTCGTAGCCGGCATCCTGGGCAGCGTCGCTGATGGCGCCAAGCAACTCCGGGTATACGGGGTGCATGACAACCTCAGACACCTGCAACGGAAAGACGATACCGAGGCTGTCGCTCCGACCTCGGGAGAGCTGCCGCGCGGTAGCGTCTCCGTGAAAGTCGTGCTCCTCGATGAGGGCCTTGATTCGCTCTCGTGTGGCGGCGCCCACCCCGGGTTTGTCGTTCATCACGCGGGATACTGTGCCACCGGACACGCCCGCAAGCGCCGCGATCTCCCGAATCGTCGTTGCTGGCTCGGCTCGAGTCATACTCACCTCTAATTTCACCCCAGCATACTAAACCGGTTGCGCGTTTCGCTCTCGCCGTGCAATGATTACGCAACCGGTTTAGTAAAGCGGTTGCGTTCAGATTCCTGAACGGTGAAATCGAGTGGCTCAACGTTGAGTTAGGGCCAGTGTATGTAATGGAGCATCCTTTGGCGGACATCCGAATCGGCATCGTCGGTTTGCACAATCACTACCATGCCTACCCATTCGCCCACGAGCTTCAGCGTGGAATCGAAGGGCTGTCGCTGGTCGGCGTCGCGGATGAGCGCGGCGAACTCGCCGAGAAATTCGGGGCGCAATTCGATTGTGACTGGACCACCGATTACGCGGAACTGATCAACCGCGAAGACGTCGACGCGGTCATCGTCACCTCGTACACCTCCATCCACGCCGACCACGTCGCGCTCGCGGCCGCCGCAGGCAAGCCGGTGCTGCTCGACAAGCCGATCTCGACTTCGCTTGAGGATGCGGATCGGATTCTCGAATCAGCAAAACAGGTCAAAGTCATGCTGGCCTATCTGCTGCGCTACCTGCCCGCGTATCGGCAGGTGAAAGAGGCTGTGGATGCCGGCGCCGTGGGCGACCTGGTGTCGGGGTTCTACTCGATCCGCTTTCCCGTCGGCGCGATCACGGACTCACCGGACAGCACGGAACAGGGCTGGTACACCGACCCGGTTCGTGGAGGCGGTGGCGGTTTCCTCGATCACGGCGTGCACTTCACGGACTTCTTCCGCTGGTTCTTCGGCAGCGAACCGCGAACCGTCACGGCACACATGGGTTCCCTGACCTACAAGGATCTCGGCGTCGAGGACTACGGCATCGCGACATACACCCTCGAGAACGGAGCGATCGTCACAGTCGAGAGCACCTGGCATGCAGCGGACTACTTCGGCCCGCTCAGCAGCCCGGATCACGCATCGCTCAGCGGCACGAAGGGCGAGATCGAACTTCACTACCAGAAGAGCCCGCAGTACGAAATCCAGGGCACTGAGGATCCGTGGAAGGGTCGCCGCTACGTCGATCTCACGGGCGAGGAACGGTACGACGCGTGTTACCGCGACATGCTCGTGGAGTTCGAGCGGGTGATTCGGGAGGATGGCGATCCGGTTCCGAGCGCTCAAGACGGTCGGGCCGCCCTCGAGATGATCCTGGGCGCGTATGAGTCTCACCGCACCGGCACGCGGATCGAATTCCCGCTCCGCGCGAAGGGCATCTGACCATGGCGAACAACGAACGTTCCCTCGACACGGTCCGCGTGGGCCTGATCGGAGCTGGACGGATCGCGAAGGTCCACGCGGCGGCATACGACAGGATCGCTCGCGGATCCATCGTCGCCGTGACCGACCCCGTGATCGAGGCAGCGCAGGCGATGAGCAAGGAGCATGGATACGCGCTGGCACCGTCGTTCACCGATCTGCTGCACGACGATTCGATCGACGCAGTGCTGCTCGCGACTCCGAATTTCCTCCATGCGGACCAGACGATCCAGGCGCTCGAGGCAGGGAAGCATGTTTTCTGCCAGAAGCCGATCTCTCTCACGCTCGAGGACGCGAATCGGGTTGTTGCCGCGGCTGCGGCAAGCGATCGCATCCTTCAGTTCGGATTCATGCTTCGCTTCACTCCGCCCATACCCCAACTGCAACAGCGGATCGAAAGGGGCGAGCTCGGTCCGTTGATCGCCGCACAGGCCGCCGTCTTCGGCTGGGAACCCTCGAGCGACTGGTTCTACGACCCCAAGAACGGAGGTGGCGTCATCCTCGACACCCTCGTGCACTTTGGTGATCTCGTACTGTGGCTCTTCGGTCCGGCTGAGCGGGTCACGACCGAGGGCGGTGCGTACAAGCTCGAGGGCGCGAAGCGATTCGGCAGCCCCGACAACGCGGTCGTGACTATTCGGCACAAGAGCGGAGTGGTCTCCAGCATGTATGTGTCGTGGACCGCCGGGCGGGGCAACTTCACGCTCGACGTCTTCGGGAACGACGGCAGCGCAACGGTCGACCTGGTCCACTCTCAGGCACTGAATCTGTTTATCGCCGACAAGGGTCGGGAAGACGCCGGCTGGCAGTATCCGGACCTGGTCTGGGACTACGGGTACGCCGGCGAGCAGCAATACTTCGTCGATCACATCCTCGGGCGCGTGGATGGCGCAAGGGCCGGAACAGCTGGACAGGCTCGCGATGCGCTCGCACTAATGCTTGCCGCTCAGGAGTCCCTGGATGTCGGTCATACGGTGGAGCTGGACAGATGACCATAGGCATCTGTGTCGTCGGCGCGGGCTTTTGGGCCACGAACATGCACCTTCCGGCCTTCGGGATGATCGAGGGTGCACGGGTGGTCAGCGTCGTTGCCGCGACCGAACGCTCAGCGAAATCCGCCGCTGCAAAATTTGGTGTCGAGCGCTGGTCGACGGATCTCGCGGCCGCGATCGCAGAACCGGATGTCGACATCGTTGACATCGTCGCGCCGCCATTCCTGCATGCGGAGGCCGTTCGGCTCGCCGCTCGCGCAGGCAAGAACGCGATCTGCATAAAGCCGCTCGGCAGGTCCGTCGAGGAGGCGGAGGCGATGCTCGCCGAGGTCGAGAGGGCGGGAACACGCCTGTTCTACGCCGAAAACGTTCCCTTCATCCCTGCCGTTCAGGAAGCGAAACGACTGGTTGACGCGGGTCACATCGGCAAGGTGTTCCGAGTGAAGGCCAGCGAGGGAATTGGCGAGCCCCACTCGGACTGGTTCTTCGACGTCGAGCAGAGTGGCGGCGGTGCCGTTCTTGACATGGCCGTGCACAGCATCGAGTTCTGCCGATTCTTCGCGGACTCGGCGGTCGCGACCGTCTCGGCGGAAACCGGCACATTTGTGTGGGCGGACAGGACGGCCGCGGAGGACACCGCAGTGTTGACCCTCCGCTTCGACAGCGGAGTGATCGGTCTCTGCGAAGACAGCTGGAGCCTGACGGGAGCGATGGATTCCCGGTTCGAGATCATCGGAACGGAAGGCCGCATCCTGGTCGACAACCTGTTCCGCCAACCGCTGCAGGTAATCAGCAACACGGGATCCACCCTCGCGCCCGCCGGGTGGAGCTTTCCCCTGCCAATCCCCGGCCTGATTGCAGATGGGCACCTCGACATGCTCACCCACTTCATTGACGCCCACCGCACCGGCGCCCCATCGCAATCGGAGGGCGCAGTCGGCCTCGACGTACTTCGCGTTGTCGAGGCGGCGCTCAGTTCGGCGCGAACCGGCACGCGAACTCAGGTCCGTGGGGCAACCCCTTTGCTTACCGCTCACCGTTCAGGAGAAGTTTCATGACGACAGACCGCACAATCCGCATTGGAATGATCAGCTGGGCGCACGTCCACGCCGAATTCCGCGCGAAGGCGATCAGCGAAATTCCGAATGCAACGATTGTCGCCATCGCGGATGACAACGAAGCGCGGGGCCGGGCCGCCGCGGAGCGGTGGGGTGTGCAGTCATTCACGACCGATTGGCGGGAGCTGGTTGCACGCGACGACATCGACCTCGTAATGGTGCATTCGGAGAATTCCGTTCACGCGGACCAGGTGATTGCCGTCGCCGAGTCCGGAAAACACGTGTTCTGCGAGAAGCCGATCGCGACGAAGACCGAAGACGCCGTGCGGATGGCCGACGCCGTCAAGAAGGCGGGAGTGCAGGGCACCGCGGCGTTCGTCAGTCGATTCAGCAAGGAAGCGGACCGGGCCAAGGCGATCGTCGACAGTGGAGCGATTGGCAAGGTGCTATTCACCCGAAGCATCATCGGGCTCGCGGGCATCGCTGAGATCGGATGTCCGCCCGACATGGTCGAGTGGATGGAGAATCCGACTCTCGGCGGCGGCGGCGCGTGGATCGACGAAGGCTCGCATGGCATCGACCTTCTGCGCTGGCTCGTCGGAGACATCAGCGAGATTTCAGCGTTCACCGCGAACCGGGACAAGCCGAAACTCTCGAGCGAGGATGTTGCGGTCGCGATCCTCCGCTACGAAAACGGAGCGCTTGGTGAGATCACGACCGCGTGGAGCATGAACGTCGACATCAAGATGCGGAACGCGCTGGAGATCTACGGCACCGACGGAACGCTCATCATGCGGGCGACGGATCCGTTCCCGCAGGTCGAGGTATTCCGGGGCAACGACGACAACTTGTGGCGCGGATGGACGGTACCCAACATCGAACCGGCAACCACCGAGCCACACGACTACTCGGGGTGGGCGCCCCACGTGCACCACTACAAGCGCGAGGTCGCGTCCTATCTCGACCACGTCACTCGTGACGAGAAGCCATTCGGCCCGACACTCGACGACGGACTCGCCTGCCTGGCAGTCATCCGCGCCGGCTATGAATCGGCCGAGAAAGGAGGAGCGGCGACCCCGATCGCTCGCTAGCTACGGCTAGTCTCGGACCCGCACACAGGTGCTGGTCTTGCATATAACTCAAAGGAGAGAAATGTTTGCAACACAGCACGGAGGACGACGCACTGTTCTCACGGTGGCTGCGCTGAGCATCAGCGCGCTGCTACTCACGTCGTGCAGCAGCTCCGGCGGAACCACGACTGGCGCGAACCCCGACGCAAAGCCGAAGACGGCTGACGGCCCCTACGGCAAGTTTCCGGGAGAGAAGCTGACGCTGTCGAGGTGGGCCGGGGACCCGTGGACCGCCGGCCAGCAGACCGCGGCTACGGCCTGGAATGCGTCGACGGGCGGCAACCTCACGCTCGCACCTGTGCCTTACGAAAATCTGCACGACAAGCAGGCACTGACGTTGTCATCCGGTTCGGACTACGACATCGTCTACGTTCATCCCAGCTGGTTCGGAGAGTTTGCGAAGGCGGGCTACCTCGCTCCGATCGACAAGTACCTGTCGGACCCGAAGCGCAATCCGCCTGGCTTCTCGGCGGCCTCCTACCAGGAGTCTGTCCTGAAGCAGGGCAACTACGACGGCACCCAGTACTGCCTTCCGGACTTCGTATCAACGATCGTGGTGGGCTACCGCACCGACCTCTTCCAGGCCGCTGGACTCTCCGCCCCGAAGACAGTGGACGATATTATCGCGGACGCGAAGGCGCTGAATGGCAAGGACGGAGCGTCGGGAATCGTCATGCCAGGCAAGGCAACCGGTGCCGTGTCCGACGTCTTCTCGTCGCTGCTGACCGCCCAGGACAACTGGTGGTATGACGCGAGTGGCACGAAGAGCACCCTCGACACCACGGCGGCGACCAACGCCCTGAACTTCTACACCTCAGCAGCGAAGTACGCGCCGACCGGTCTTCTCAACATGGCCGTGGACGACGCGGCAACTGTCGCAGCGCAGGGAAAGGCAGCCATCGTCGTGGACACGACGCCGTCGCTCTCAGCACTCGAAGACACGTCGAAGTCGAAGACCGTCGGAAAGTGGGCATACGTTCCACTGGCGTTCACGGCGGACAAGCCGGGCGGAGAGCTCATCTACTGGAACTGGTGCATCTCCGCCAAGTCGAAGAACAAGGATGCCGCATACTCGTTCCTGCAGTTCTACACGGACACTGCACAGCAGGCGAAGGTCGCGCTCGCCGCGAGCACACTGGGGGCGACTAAGTCGTTCTACACCGACAAGGCCGTCACCTCGAAGCTGCCGTTCCTCCCAGCAGTCAATGCCGCGCTCTCGAATTCCAACCCACAACCGAGCCTCGCGACCTGGCCGAAGATCCAGACCGCAATCGAGGTCGCTGTGCAGGATGCGATTCAGGGCAAGAAGACAACCGCGCAGGCGGTGGCGGCGATGCAGGACGCCCTCAAGGGCCTCACCGGCTAGTCACCGCCACACAACAATCCGTGTTCGGGGAGCGGCAATCCGAAAGGTGCGCCGTTCCCCGAACCAACGAAGGAGAGCAGCCATGACGGCTCAAAACACGCAGTGGGATCGGGGTGGAAGGCGGCTCGGCCGGGCAATGATCGCGCTTCCGGCGCTGATCCTCGCCCTGCTCATCTTCGGACCGCTCATCTACTCGATCGTGCTGTCGCTGTACAAGTGGCAACTGACCGACATCAACTCGGGCAAACCGTTCGTCGGCTTCGCAAACTACGTGCACTTATTCACCGACCCGCAGGTGTTGAATGCTGTCGGCAACACGCTGATCTATGTCGTTGGGAGCGTGGGGACCGAGCTCATCCTTGGATTTGTCATCGCGAGCGCGCTCTTTGAAATGACGAAGGGCCGCAAGCTTGCGAACTCGCTGATCCTGCTCCCCATGATCATTGCTCCGGTGATCACCGCGCTCATCTGGCGGTACATGCTCGACCCGCAGTTCGGTCTGGTCGCACAGGTTCTCAGCGTGTTCGGATTCAAGGGTGGCATCAGCTTCTTCGGAACCTCCCAGCTCGCGCTGCCCTCGCTCATCCTCGTCGATGTCTGGCAGTGGACACCCTTCGTAATCCTCATCCTGCACGCGGGCATGCTCGGCATCTCCGAAGAGCAGTTCGAGGCCGCTCGGATCGACGGCGCGGGGCGCTGGCGCATCCTTCGTTCCATCGTGCTTCCGGGCATCGCGCCTCAGATCCTGCTCGTGCTGTTGTTTCGAACGATGGATACCTATCGCATCTTCGACACCGTGTTCGTCCTTACCAGAGGCGGACCGGGTACGTCGACGGAAACCATCGGCCTGTACACCTACCAGACGGGCTTCTCGTTCTTTGACATGGGCTACGCGATGACTCTCGGTGTCTTCATCCTCATCACCGTGGCGATCATCTCGAGTTTCTACATCAGACTCCTGCGCCGGAGAGAGGTATTCCAATGAGCGCCAATGATGTCGGTTACGTTCGCAGGAAGCCGCGGCGAGACGCCTGGGTCGTCGGGTGCTACATCGTCATCGGGGTGTTCCTGCTCTTCGTGCTCGTACCGGTTCTCACGGTGCTCGTGAACTCGTTCAAGACACCGTCTGCGATCTTCACATCCACGCCGCAGCTGACGTTCACCCCCACCATCGCGAACTACGCGAAAGTCTTCGGCGAACTCAACTTCCTCCAGTACCTCGTGAACAGCCTCTTCGTCGGAGTCGGGAGCACGGCGCTCTCCCTCGTTCTCGGAGTTCCCTTCGCCTACGCACTCGCGCGGCTCCCCATCAGGGGTCGCGAGTGGTGGGCGCGGATCATCCTGTTCAGCCGGATGGTGCCGGCGGTGGCGCTCGTGGTGCCGATGTTCGTGCTCTTCCAGCAGTTACAACTCACCGGCAGCTACGCGGCGCTAATCCTTGCGCACACCACGTTCAACCTGCCGATCGTCATCTGGATGATGCGCTCGTTCTTCGAAGAGCTGCCGCCCGAGCTCGAGGAGGCAGCACTCGTCGACGGAGCGAGCAGGTTCGGCGCCTTCTGGCGCATCGCCGTGCCACTCGCGAGCCCGGGCATGGCCGCCACGGCGGTACTCTGCCTGATCTTCTCCTGGAACGAGTTCCTCTTTGCGCTTGTATTGTCCGGTCAGGACACCCAGACCGTCCCCGTCGGGGTCTCCTCGTTCATCGGCTCCGTGTCGATCGACTGGGGCGGCAGTTCTGCCGCGGCCATCGTCGCGATCATCCCCATCTTCATCCTTGGGCTCGCGGCGCAGCGCTTCCTCGTTCGCGGCCTGACTTTCGGTGGTGTGAAGGGATGACAGTCCTCGGAGCCCAGTACTACCGTCCACCGAATCCGCCGAGGGGTGACTGGCGCCGTGACCTCGAGCGGATGAAGGCCGCTGGCATGAATACCGTGAAGCTGTGGGCGTGCTGGAGCTGGATCAACGGCACGAAAGGCGAATACGACTTCGACGACCTGGCAGAACTCATCGACTTCGCGGGTGAGGTCGGGCTCGACGTGGTCATCAATACGATCATCGAGAACGCGCCATATTGGCTCGAGTCGGATGCCCCGTTCGCACGATACGCGGATGAGGAGGGGCGGCAGGTGCAGCTGGGTGCTGCGATGAATACGCCGGGCGGTGGGTGGCCCGGGCTCTGCTTCGACAACGAGGAGATTCGAGCAGCTGCCGCCGATTTTCTGACCGAGCTCGTTCGGAGGTTCGACGGGCATCCGGTGCTCAAGGTTTGGGACGTTTGGAACGAGCCGCACCTGGAGCCCGCCTCGTACTTCCCTGACCGGATGTACTGCTACTGCGACGCGTCGGTCGCTCGATTCATCGCGTGGCTGCGATCCAGGTACGGTCGGATCGAGGAGCTCAACGAAGCGTGGTCGCGTCGCTATTCGGACTGGTCAGAGGTGCAACCGCCACGAATCTTCGAAGCGGTGCCCGACATGATCGACTGGCGGGAGTTTTGGTTCGACAATCTGAAGTCGTGGCTGGCGTGGAGGGTTGAGATAGTCCGATCGGCTGGAGCGACTAAGACTGTGATGACGCACGTTGCGCTGAGCGGTTTCACGGGCCAGTTGGCGACGCACACTCTCGATGAATTCACCCTCACCGACGACATCGACGCGTTCGGAACCTCGAGCTTCCCGACCTGGTTGATGGGCGACGACCATGTCGAGCACCTGTTCAATTTGGACACCGCGCGCGATGCCGCGCACGGACTTCCGTTCTGGCAGGCGGAGATCCAGGGCGGCCGTGGCCGACGTGACGGGTTGAGAAGCACGGGCCAGCCGGACCCCAAGGCCATCTCGCTGTGGATGTGGAACTCACTTGCCGCGGGAGCGAGTGGCATCATGTTCTGGCAGTGGCGACCGGAACTGCTAGGACCGGAAAGCCCTGGCTACGGGCTGTGCGCCCCGGACGGGTCGATCACCGATCGCGTCAGAGCAGTGAGTGACTTCGCGGCGTTTGCCGCGCATCCACTGGTCGAGTCGAGGGTGACGGAACGGCCATCGGTCGGGCTGCTCGTCTCGCGAAAGTCTGCACTGCACGCCTTCGCGACCGACAGGACGATGAGTCTCTACCGCGATGCCGTCATGGGCGCCTATCGCCTTCTCGCCGATCGCGACGTTTCCGTGGAGATTCTGCACGAAGACCGGGTCAGCAGAGACGGCGTCCCGAGCCACGTACGTTCGGTGTACTGGCCGATGCCGGCCGTAGCTTCGGCATCGCTCGAAACAGCCCTGGTGGCGTTCGTCGACCGAGGTGGTCGGCTGGTAAGCGAAGCAGGCCCGGGCGAGTACGCGCCGACCGGTCACCGACGAGCCAGCGTCCCATCGAAGCGCCTTGCGCCTGCGTTTGGGGTGCGGCAGGTGGAAACCACCACGCCGCCGACGGGCGAGAGAATCGCGCTCGCAGAGTCGACGCTCGCGGTGGCCTGGCAGATCGAGTCGGTCGAGCTGTTCGATGCAGACGTGCTCGGTGCCTTCTTGGACGGTTCACCGGCAGTGATGGAGTCCCAGTTCGGCGCGGGCAGCACCGTTCTCATCTCCAGCTACCCGTCGCTCGCGTACTCCGACACGGGTGATTCCGGGACAGCCGACTCGATTGTTTGGCTGCTGGGCGACGACCAACTGCGGACAGTGGGTTGGGAGTCACCCCAGCCCGGGCTCGTCACACGCTGGGCGCGCGCCGGCGAAGGCGACAGCTTGGTTTTCGCGATCAACTGGACGCGCCAGGAAGGATTCCTGCGGTGCAGCGTCGAAGACACGGAGATCGTGGGGGGCCAGGCCAGCCGTCATCCCGGCGGGTTCACCGTGGACGGGATGTCGGCGGCTCTCCTTCGAGTGCCGCGCGCGTAGTCGGAGTGCTGCGCACGCCATCCGCGGGTCTGATCATGTGAAAGAATCTGCGTATGGATGCAGATAAGCAGATATGTGGTCGCGAGCCTGACAGTCAGTTTGTCGAGCTCGCGGTCGAGGTGTTTGCGATGCTCGCGGACGCGACTCGGGTTCGCCTGATTCTGGCTCTTCGGGATGGCGAACTGTCGGTCAACCAGCTCGCCCAGATTGCCGACAAGTCGCCCGCAGCAGTATCGCAGCATCTGGCGAAGTTACGGTTAGGACGATTCGTCGCGACCCGCCAGGAGGGAACGAAGGTCTTCTATCGCCTCGAAAATGAGCATGCGAGTCAGCTTGTTTCGGATGCAATCTTCCAGGCTGAGCACTCGCTCGGTGGCACTCCGCGTCACCATCATGTCGACCGCGAGGCGATTGCATGACCGCACAGCCTGACCACGATCACCATCACCACGATCACGATCACTCGCATGACGATCACGGCCATGAGCATCCTCACGGCTCCTCCGGACATTCGCACCCGACCGGCATCAAAGGCTTCTTCTATGGACTGTTCGTGCCGCACAGTCATGACGCAGCCGACTCCATAGATGACGCGCTGGAAGCGAGCACTCAGGGTGTCCGTGCACTGAAGATCAGCCTCTTCATCCTTCTCGGCACGACGGTGTTGCAGCTGGTGATCTTCCTGGTTAGCGGCTCGGTGGCGCTGCTGGCCGACACCATCCACAATTTCTCCGATGCGCTTACCGCCATTCCGTTGTGGGTCGCATTCGTCCTTGGCCGGCGCGTGGCGACTCGGCGATACACGTATGGATATGGGAGGGCGGAAGACCTGGCCGGTCTGTTCATTGTCGCCGTTGTTGCCTTGTCGGCGATCGTGGCGGCGTGGCAGTCGATCGACCGTCTCATCCATGCGGAGACCCT
>JAUZFR010000173.1 GCA_030840335.1 Actinomycetota bacterium
GGAGGGGCGCGAACCGCGTCGAAGACGATCGATGAACCCCCGGATGCTGCCGACGAGTTCGTCTGTGTAGCCGTTCGCCAGAGCGTAGAGGCGGCCACCGGCATCCTCACCGGCGCTCATCGACCGGACAATGTCTTCGGCGTGCACCGTCCGTGCCTCACTGGTCGAGGCGAACGAGACGCCGATCTCTTCAGCGAGTTCGGCGAGGAGCGCGAGCCGAACTCCCTCCGGCGTATCTGCGGATGCTCCGGCCAGCGCCCGCGAGTTTGCCGTGTCGATCCCGTCGCTGACCCAGCGAGAGGCGCCGTCCGACAGGTCGAACGGAATCGGCAGCCCGAGCACTCGGGCGGCTTCAGCCGACTCGATCTGTCGTCGCGCGGCCACGACACCCCGGGCAGCCTTCTCGCCGCGGGGTTCGGATGCCATCTGCTCACACTACGACGACTGGCCGCCAGACCGGGTCAATCCTCGAATGGCGAGGCCGCTCGCGCCCACGGTTCCTCCATCGTCGTCACGGGCTGACCAGACTCCGCCGACTGCTCGATGGCGAGGCCAAGGAGATGGTCCTGCATGCCGTCGGCCAGCGGATACGGAGCCGGTGCGTCTCCATGGGTCCACGCCGACATGCGGTCGACGAGCAGCGCCACTGCGATGTCTTCGTCGGACTGGCTCGCGGTCGCAAAGGGATTACGGAAAACCGACTTCCCGTTGAACGAGATGTTGTCGAGGTTGAATCCTTCGAGATTGTGATCGATCCCCGTCTGGCGTCGAACGATCCTGGATTCGATCACCGTCTGCGGGTCTTCCATGAAGACGACCCTGTCATCGACGATCTCACCCCGGCTGCCTCTCACCACAAGGCGGCGCTGGCGCAGCGGGTTGAACCACTGGTTTTCGGTGAAATCGTAGAGGCCGGATCTACCGTTGCCGAAGTCGATCGTGGCGAGCGTTGTGACCTTGTCGCCCGGCTCGGTATCGCCGGTATAGCCCCTGAAATTCAACGGATCCACGAGCGGTGCCGTGAAGTTGCGAGCGACGACGGTTGCGCCGCCCTTGCCCGCGCGCAGCAGCACGCGCATGATCGAGACCGCGTGATAGAGGTGGTTCGAGCTCACGTGAACGCTCGTCGGAGTGCCGATAACACCGGATCGCGCGATCTGCTCCCGCGCAAGATGGGACGGCATGTACATGCTCTGATCGGCGACCTGCACCAGGTCGGTTGCCCCGACTCGCGACCACAGGTCCCGCATCTCGTCAACGCTGACCGCCGGGGGCGTCTCTACGAGCACCCTTGCACCGCGCTCGACAAGATCGATCGTGACTGTGGCCACCACCGTGCGCGGAACCGCCACGAGCACGAAATCCGGTCGATCCGCCAGCAACGCGTCGATCGAGTCACGAACGGGAACCCCGAATCGAGATGCGACTTCCGAGCGCTTCTCAGCCGAACGCGAGTAGAGCCCGGTCACCACGAATTTCTGTGGAAGATCCCGGGCCAGGCGCAGGAAGAACTCCGACCGCCTCCCACCTCCGATGATGGCAAATCGTGACACTTGCTCTGACATCTGACGTTCCATTCTGCGGTCGGTGATGATCTGGCGCGGTAGGGCTAGTTGTCTTGCGCCCGCCGTTCGACGCGATCAGACTTGAAGCAGATCCTGCATCGGAACGACAGCCCACCCGATGGGATCCGAGGGAAGGTGGAACACATGCACCGCCAGAATAGCCCCGAAGATGACTGGGAATTCGACCCTGACGCAGAGCGAGAAGTCGCTCTCGACGACGACGATGAGCTATCGGCGCCCGCAACACTCGACGCTGACGAAAGCATCGAAGTGGACGACGATGACCTCGAAGCGATCGCGGGTGACGGCCCCCGCGACTAGCCAGCGCGCGCAGTTCACCGTGCGTTAAACGAATGGCGCAGTCGCGCGTCAGGCCGCCATGGTGCTGCGTTCCCGGCTCCCGACCAGATACTGGCTGTAGGCCGAGATGGTCAGGAAAGTCGGGAAGGTCTCCTCGAGCGTGACCTGGCGGAAGACGTCGGCCGCATCGTCCACGCGGTCGCCCTGGCTCCGCGGCAACTCGGCGAGCACCCCGTCCAGCGTCGTTCGCACCGAATCATGGGTAATCGGGTTGCCTTCCGCTGTGATGATCTGGCGGTGGATCCACTGCCACAGCTGCGACCGGCTGATTTCGGCGGTTGCCGCATCCTCCATCAGGTTGTCGATCGCCGCCGCACCAACACCGCGCAGCCAGCTCTCGATGTAGCGCACGGCGATGGTGACGTTCGCCTTGACGCCCGCATCGGTCACGGTGCCTTCGATGCGGAAGTCCAGGAGATCGGCTGCAGAGACATCGACATCGTCCCGAAGGCGATCGACCTGGTTTGGCTTCGTGCCGAGAACAGTGTCGAACTCGGCCTGGGCCGTCGCTACAAGATCCGGATGCGCGACCCAGGTTCCGTCGAATCCGTCACGGGCCTCGCGGCGCTTGTCGATGGTGACCTGCTCGAGCGCTCGCGCGGTGACATCGGGGTCGCGGCGATTGGGGATGAACGCACTCATTCCCCCAATGGCATGTGCGCCTCGCTTGTGGCAGGTCGCAACGAGCAACTCCGTGTACGCACGCATGAACGGCACAGTCATCGTGATCTGCGAACGGTCCGGCAGCGTGAAGCCGGTGCCGCGCCCGCGGAAATTCTTGATGATGCTGAAGATGTAGTCCCAGCGTCCGGCGTTGAGGCCGGCGCAGTGTTCGCGCAGCTCGTAGAGGATCTCCTCCATCTCGAACGCCGCCGGGATCGTTTCGATCAGCACGGTCGCGCGGATGGTGCCATGAGGAATGCCGATCGCGTTTTCGGAGAACGTGAAGATGTCGTCCCACAACCGCGCCTCGAGATGGTTCTCGAGCTTGGCCAGGTAGAAGTACGGACCGGTACCGCGGGCAATGAGCTCCTTCGCGTTATGAAAGAAGTGCAGGCCGAAGTCGACGAGCGAGCCGGATGCCGGCGACGAGAGGCCGGCGTGGTCGACGTACCGCAGGTGCTTTTCGACCAGGTGCCAGCCGCGGGGTCGCACAACGATCGTCGGAGTGGTCTCGCCGAGACGGTACGGCTTGCCGTCCTCGGAGGTGAAGTCGATCTGCCGACGGATGGCGTCGAACAGCGACACCTGCCCACCGATCACATTCGCCCAGGTCGGGCTGGTTGCATCCTCCTGGTCGGCGAGCCAGACCTTCGCGCCGGAATTCATGGCGTTGATCGTCATCTTGCGATCGGTGGGTCCGGTGATCTCGACCCGGCGGTCTTCGAGGCCGGGGCCAGCGCCAGCGACGCGCCAGGTCGGCTCTTCTCGAATGGATGCGGTCTCCGGCAGGAACCGCAGGTCGCGCCCGTTGTCGATGGCCGTTCGGCGCTGCATCCGTGCCGCGAGTCGATCGTGTCGCCGACCCGCGAACGCGTCGTGGAGACGCGTCAGGAAGCGCAGCGCCTCTGGAGTAAGGATGTCATCGAACCGGTCGCCGGTCGCGGCCAGCACCTCGATGCGGCTCTGTGTAGTAGTCATTTCTGGTGTCCTTTCGTTGCAAGCGAGCTTTAGTGGAACTGGGCGGATTCGGTCGAACCGACGAGCGCGAGCGTCGCGCTCTCGGGGTTGAGCACCGTGGAGATGCGGTCGAAGTAGCCGGTGCCGACTTCGCGCTGGTGCCTGGTCGCGGTGTAGCCATCGCGCTCGGAAGCGAACTCGGCTTCCTGCAACTCGACGTACGCGCTCATATGCCGCTGGCTGTAATCCTTCGCGAGCGTGAACATGGAGTGGTTGAGCGCGTGGAAACCGGCGAGCGTGATGAACTGGAACGCGTATCCCATTGCCGCCAGTTCACGCTGGAATCGTGCGATCTGGTCGTCGTCGAGGTGGCTTTTCCAGTTGAACGACGGCGAGCAGTTGTACGCGAGCTTCTTGCCCGGGAACTCCCGATGGATGCTCTCGGCAAAGGTTCGCGCCAGTTCGATGTCCGGTTCGGATGACTCGACCCAGAGCAGGTCGGCGTACGGCGCATAGGCGTGGCCACGCGCAAGCACCGTGCCGATGCCTGGGGTGGTCTCGTAGAAACCCTCCGCGGTGCGGCCACCCGTCAGGAACGGGCGGTCGCGCTCATCCACATCGCTCGTCACGAGGTTGGCGGCCAGTGAATCCGTGCGACCGACGATGATGGTCGATACCCCTGCGACGTCGGCAGCGAGCCGTGCGGCATTCAGGGTGCGGATGTGCTGGCCGGTCGGCACAAGCACCTTGCCGCCCATGTGCCCGCACTTCTTTTCGGATGCGAGCTGGTCTTCCCAGTGCACGCCGGCGGCTCCGGACGCGATCATCGAGGTCATGAGCTCGTAGGCATTGAGCGGTCCGCCGAAGCCGGCTTCGGCATCCGCGACGATGGGCACAAGCCAGTCGATCGCCGAGCCATTGCCCGGGTCGGTCGACTCGATCTGGTCGGCCCGCAGAAGCGCGTTGTTGATGCGGCGCACGACCGATGGAACCGAATTCGCGGGATACAGGCTCTGGTCTGGATAGGTCTGGCCGCTGAGGTTTGCATCGGCCGCGACCTGCCAGCCGGACAGGTAAATCGCCTTGAGCCCGGCTCGAACCTGCTGCACGGCCTGGTTGCCAGTGAGCGCGCCGAGCGCGGGCACCCACTCCTCCGAGTGGATGAGGCTCCACAGGTTCGCGGCACCCCGTCTTGCCAACGTGTGGTCCTCCTGCACGCTGCCCCTCAACGCGATGACGTCATCAGCGGAGTAGTCGCGCTGCACGCCATCCCAGCGAGCGGCGGTCTTCCACTCGGTCTCGAGTTGGGCGGCGGTCTGGGTCTGGTCTCCCGGCCTGTTGTTCATGAATGGCTCCTTCGTCTTTCGGTCTCAGGTTTGACTCTGCGGCCGTTGACGGGGTTCTTTCCCCAGAAAGCGGACAGAAGATTTGCTGTTCTTCTATTTCCCAAAAGATCCAGGGATGTCAGGCTGTCTTCATGGACACTGGAGTCTTCGAGCCCGCGCAGGATAGCGACATGCTCGATTCACTGACGATTGGCCGCCGTATCCGCCAGCTGCGCGCAGCGAAGGGGATGACCCTTGACGATCTCAGTGGCGCAATCGGCAGGGCTCCCTCCCAGCTGTCGGTTATCGAGAATGGCAAGCGGGAGCTCAAGCTGGGCGAGTTGCAGCGACTCTCTCGCGCACTCGGCGTCACGATGGATGAGCTGCTCACGCCCGAAGCTCCGTCGAAGCGAGCGGCCCTCGAGATCGCCCTCGAGCGGGCGCAGCGCGGTCCGCTGTATGCGACGCTCGGCCTGCCGCCGTTGCCGGTGCGAAAGTCGCTGAGCAACGAGGCCATCGAAACGATCCTCGGCCTGCACACCGAACTCCAGCGCCTGCACGGCGAGCGCGCGCTCACTCCCGAAGAAGCGAGGCGCGCAAACACCGAACTGCGGCGGGCAATGCGGGCTCGGAACAACTACTTCCCCGAGCTCGAGAAGACGGCACGCGAGTTGCTCAAGGCCGTCGGGCACGATGGCGGTCCTCTTTCGCAGCGCGTCGCATCCGATCTCGCTTCGCATCTGGGCTTTTCGCTGCACTACGTGCACGATCTCCCGACGTCGACGCGCAGCGTCACCGACCTCGCCAACGGACGCATTTACCTCCCGGTGACGGATGCCGGCGGCACCGACCAGCGCTCGACGCTGTTGCAGGCGCTCGCCAGCCAGGTTCTCCAAATCTCCGAGCCAACCGACTACGCCGACTTCCTGCGCCAGCGAGTCGAGACCAACTATCTTGCCGGCGCGCTGATGGTGCCAGAAGCTTCGGCGATGGCATTCCTCAAGCATGCGAAGGACAAGCGCGAGCTGTCGGTGGAAGACCTGCGTGACGCGTTCGCC
>JAUZFR010000191.1 GCA_030840335.1 Actinomycetota bacterium
CGCGCTCAGGATGCTGCAGAACAATCTCGATCCGGAAGTCGCCGAGCATCCGGACAAGCTCGTCGTCTACGGCGGAACCGGAAAGGCCGCGCGCGACTGGAACAGCTTCGACGCGATCGTGCGCACCCTCACCACCCTGAAGAACGACGAGACGATGCTCGTGCAATCGGGGAAACCGGTCGGCGTCATGCGCACGCACGAGTGGGCGCCGCGCGTGCTACTGGCCAATTCGAACCTGGTCGGCGACTGGGCCAACTGGGACGAATTCCGTCGGCTCGAGCAGCTCGGCCTCACGATGTACGGCCAGATGACCGCCGGGTCGTGGATCTACATCGGTACGCAGGGCATCCTTCAGGGAACCTACGAGACCTTCTCTGCCGTCGCCGCCAAGCGATTTGGCGGGACGCTGGAAGGCACCATCACCCTCACTGGCGGCCTTGGCGGAATGGGCGGCGCTCAACCTCTCGCGGTCACCATGAATGATGGCGTCGCGATTGTGGTGGATGTCGACCCGTCTCGTATCGCGCGCCGGATCGAGCACGGCTATCTCGACGTCGAGGCGCGCTCGATTGACCACGCGCTGGAGCTGGCCTACGCCGCGCGCGACGCGAAGAAGGCACTCAGCATCGGTCTCCTCGGCAATGCCGCGAGCGTGTTCCCAGAGTTGCTCGCGAGGAACGCCGAAATCGACATCGTGACCGACCAGACCAGCGCGCATGACCCCCTGGCTTACCTGCCGGTCGAGTACTCCTTCGACGAGTGGCATGCGCGTCGTGAGGCAGACCCAATCGGATTCGCGGATGCGGCCCGCCACTCGATGGCGCGGCAGGTCGAGGCGATGGTCGGATTCCAGAAGGGCGGCGCCGAGGTCTTCGACTATGGCAACAACATCCGCACGGAGGCGAAGACCGCGGGCTACGCGGATGCATTCGCGTTCCCGGGATTCGTGCCCGCCTACATCCGGCCCCTCTTTTCCGAGGGAAAAGGGCCGTTCCGATGGGCGGCGCTGAGCGGCGACCCGCAAGACATCTACAAAACCGATCGCGCAGTGCTCGAAATGTTCCCCGAGAACGAGTCTCTCGCCAAGTGGATTCGGATGGCGCAGGAACGCGTGCATTTCCAGGGACTCCCTGCCCGCATCTGCTGGCTCGGATACGGCGAACGCGACCGCGCTGGACTGCGCTTCAACGAGATGGTGGCCTCTGGCGAGCTTTCCGCGCCGGTCGTCATCGGCCGGGATCACCTCGATTCGGGGTCGGTTGCGTCGCCTTACCGCGAGACTGAAGCCATGAAAGACGGATCTGACGCCATCGCGGACTGGCCGCTGCTCAACGCGCTGGTCAATACCGCCTCGGGTGCGACCTGGGTATCGATCCATCACGGAGGCGGCGTCGGCATCGGTCGCTCGATCCACGCCGGACAGGTGACCGTTGCGGACGGCACGCCGCTTGCAGCAGAAAAGCTCGCGCGCGTGCTCTCGAACGACCCGGGCATGGGCGTCATTCGACACGTGGATGCCGGGTACGACGAGGCGATCGCGGTCGCGGACAACCTCGGCGTGCGTATCCCCATGCGGGAAGGCGACAGGTGAGCGTCGTCTCGCTGCTGGCCGAGTTGGCGGATGTCGGCGCGAGCAGAGCAGGCGGCTACGACCGTCTCGCCTGGACCCGCGCCGACTCGAAGTGCCGCGAGTGGTTCGTCGCGCAGTCAGAGTCGCGTGGTCTCGACGTTGAAGTGGACCGCAACGGCAACCTGTGGGCCTGGCTGAATCCATCTCTCCCGGGATCTGCCCTGGTGGTCGGTTCTCATCTCGACAGCGTCCCGCGCGGAGGAGCTTTCGACGGTCCCCTTGGCATCGCCTCGGCGTTTGCCGCACTTGATCTCCTCGCCGACTTCGCCCCGACGCGTCCGATCGCAATAGTCGCCTTCGCGGACGAGGAGGGCGCGAGATTTGGCGTTGCCTGCGCGGGGTCGCGCCTCCTGACCGGAGCACTGGCCGCGGATACTTTTCGATCTCTCACCGACGCGGACGGGGTCACGACGGCCGAAGCGATGAGCAACGCGGGCCAGTCGCCTGACCATGTCGGTGCCGATCTGGAGCGTGTCGCACGGATCGGCGAGTTCATCGAGCTGCACGTCGAACAGGGCCACCTGCGAACGAGCGCGGGCGTCGACGGTCTGACTCCGGATGCGCCGCTGGGCCTCGCAACGGAGATCTGGCCGCACGGGCGGTGGCGCGTCGATCTCATCGGCCAGCAGAACCACGCGGGCACGACGCGGTTGGCGGATAGGGTCGATCCGATGCTGGATCTGGCTCGCGTCATCCTGGAGGTGCGAAACGCGGCCGAAGCCAGCGGCATCCTCGCGACTGTTGGCAGGGTGCGGGTGAGCCCGGGGGCAGTCAACGCGATCCCCGGATCCGCGTCGGCGTGGATCGATGCGCGCGGCAGCGACGAAGATCGGGTTGTGAGCGTCATGGGAGACATCGGTCGGGGCGCGGTGCTCGAGTCGTGGACTCCGACAACTCCCTTTGACTCCGCCTTCGTCGCCGATGTCGGAAAAGCCATCGGCGGAGACCTTCCGCTTCTCCCTTCGGGCGCCGGGCACGATGCTGGCGTACTCGCGCTTGCCGGCATCCCGACCGCAATGATCCTCGTGCGCAACCCGAGCGGGATCTCGCACGCCCCGGAAGAATTCGCCGAGGATGGGGATTGCGAACGCGGTGTTGTCGCCCTCGCGGCGGCGATGCGGAGTCGCACCGCATGACCAGCTACTGGTGCGAGCAGGCGATCGTCGGTGAGACGGTCGAGCACGCGGTGCGCATCGAGGAATCGGGCGGGGTAATTGCCGCGGTAGTTCCGGAGCGTGAACCGCGGGATGGCGATACGGTGCTTTCCGGTCTGGTCCTGCCGGGTTTTGCGAATGGCCACTCCCACGCTTTTCACCGCGCGCTCCGGGGACGAACGCATGCCGACGGCGGCACGTTCTGGACGTGGCGCGACGAGATGTACCGGGTTGCCGGTCGGCTCGACCCCGATAGCTACTTCGAGCTCGCGACCGCCGTCTTCGCCGAGATGGTGCTCGCGGGATACACGGTGGTCGGGGAGTTCCATTATCTGCATCGCCGCCCGGACGGGTTCGCCTATGAGACGGCAACGGCCATGGAAGATGCCGTGGTCGCGGCGGCCGAGCGGGCAGGCATCCGTCTCACGCTGCTCGACGCGCTCTATCTGGCCGGCGGCATTGGGAAAGAGCTTGAGTCGAGCCAAAGTCGATTCAGCGACGGCTCGGTAGCGGACTGGGTCGCGCGGCGCGATGCGGTGCAATTCGGCCCGCTCTCGCGCGGCGGGGCCGCCATTCATTCGGTGCGAGCGGTGCACCCTCACCTGTTCGCCGCGATTCGCGATGCGTCGAAGAGTCTGCCGTTGCACGCTCACGTCTCGGAACAGCTCGCCGAGAACGAGGATTCGCTCGCGGCCTACGGGGCGACGCCCACCGCACTCCTGGCTGCGGCAGATGTGCTGGGCCCCGGATTCACTGCGGTGCATGGCACGCACCTCACGGATGATGACATCCAACTGCTCGGCGGGAGCGGCACCACGGTGTGCTTCTGCCCGACTACCGAGCGCGACCTGGCCGATGGCATCGGGCGGGCATCCGCCCTGCGTCAGGCGGGTGCTGCATTGAGCCTCGGCAGCGACCAGAACGCGGTCATCGATCCGTTCGAGGAGATTCGCGGGCTCGAAATGGATGACCGCCTCGCCTCAGGCAGGCGCGGCAGGTTTACTCCGGCCCAATTGCTCACGGCGGCGACCGCGGGTGGCTACTCATCGCTGGGGTGGAACGGAGGGCGTCTTGAGATCGGAGCGGTGTGCGATCTCGTCGAGATCGAGATGACGACGCCCCGAACGGCGGGGGCCGCGGTCGATCAGGCCTGGCTTGCCGCCACCTCAGCCGACGTCAACACCGTGGTCGTCGGGGGAGTGGTGCGAGTTCGTGACGGACGGCATGTGCTCGGTGATGTGGGCGCTCTGCTCGGCGAGGCCATTGGGAGACTGAACGCATGACATCCACGCTGATCGACAACATCGGCCTTCTCGTCACGAACGATCCGCAGGTGGGCACCGGCACCGCCGAGCGAGAATCTGCGGCCCTGGTGCTCGACGGGGGGATCATCCGCTGGATCGGCGATTCACGGGATGCGCCAGCTGCCGATGAGCGCGTCGACGCGGCCGGGCGATGCGTCATACCCGGATTCGTCGACAGCCACAGTCACCTGGTGTTCGCAGGCGATCGTGCCGATGAGTTCGAGTACCGTATGGCCGGACGATCATATTCCGCGGGTGGCATTCGTCGAACCGTGGCGGCGACCCGCGAGGCGTCGAGCGGGGCACTGCTCGCGAATGCGCGGCGTCTCGTCGCCGAGATGCGCGCGCAGGGCACGACAACCGTCGAAGTCAAGAGCGGCTACGGATTGACCGTTTCGGACGAAGCGCGTTCGCTCGAGGTCGCCGGTCAAGTCACCAGCGAGACGACCTTCCTCGGCGCGCACGTCGTACCGCCCGAGTTCGCTGACGACGTGGCGGCCTATGTCGACCTCGTGACCGGGGACATGCTCACCGCCTGCGCGCCCTTCGCCCGATGGATCGACGTCTTCTGCGAAGCCGGCGCTTTCGACGTGGACCAGGCCAGGGCCATCCTCGTCGCGGGCCAGTCGCGCGGTCTCGGCGCACGGATGCACGCAGCGCAGCTTGGCGAATCGGCCGGCGTGCAACTCGCCGTCGAACTCGATGCCGCCAGCGTCGACCACTGCACCTTCCTCAGCGGGGCCGATGTTGACGCCCTTGGCGGATCGTCGACGGTTGCCACCCTGCTGCCTGGGGTGGAGTTTTCGACGCGACAGCCCTATCCGGATGCGCGGCGCCTGATCGCGGCGGGCGCGACCGTCGCGATCGCCAGCGACTGCAACCCCGGCTCGAGCTACACGTCGTCGATGCCGTTCTGCATCGCGGTCGCCGTGCGCGACCTGCGGATGACTCCTGCCGAAGCCCTCTGGGCGGCAACGGCCGGCGGTGCGCAAGCCCTTCGACGAAACGACATCGGTGTGATCGCGGTCGGCAAGCGCGCGGACGTCGTCATCCTCGATGCGCCGACCTATGTGCACCTTGCCTACCGCCCCGGAGTGCCCCTCATTCATCGGGTCTTCAGCCACGACGCTCCCTGACAGAATGCCCGCCGCGCGCGAAACTCCGGGCTGGAGTGGTAGCGTCACAGGTACCCAGGCAAAGGCGCCGGGGGCGGGGGACGGCTTACAAGCCGCACACCGCAGAGGTCGTACTCGCAGCGGTTTACCAACCAGCGCGGGACTGATCGCAGGGAGCAACCGTGCGCAGTGCCATATCCGAACAACAATCCGGTTCCGAAGAAAACTCTCTGTCTGAGGTCTTCGGTCCCGATGAAGAACTGATCCAAATTCTGACGCCTTTCGGCGAACGGGTCAGCCAGCCGCTGTTTGACTCCTGGATCGACGATGTCGATTCGGCAGCTCTTCTCGCGCTGTATGAAGACATGGTCGTCGTGCGTCGCATCGACACCGAGGCCACGGCACTTCAGCGCCAGGGCGAACTGGGACTCTGGGCACCCCTGCTCGGCCAGGAAGCTGCCCAGATCGGCTCGGCTCGAGCGCTGCGCAGCGACGATTTCGTCTTCACGAGTTACCGGGAGAACGCCGTCGCCTATTGTCGCGGTGTGCAGCTCGTCGACCTGGTGAAAGTGTGGCGAGGCGTCGCCAACTCGGGGTGGAATCCGTTCGAGGTCAATATGGCCACGCCCGCGGTGATCATCGGCGCCCAGTCGCTTCACGCCACCGGCTACGCCATGGGATGCCAGAAAGACGGGGTCGACTCCGTTGCGGTCGCGTATTTCGGCGACGGCGCAACGAGCCAGGGTGACGTCAACGAAGCGATGATCTTCGCGGCGAGCTTTCACGCCCCGGTGATCTTCTTCTGCCAGAACAACCAGTGGGCCATCTCCGAGCCCGTCGGCCTCCAGGCCGTGCGTCCGATCTCGGACCGGTCGCCCGGGTTCGGCATTCCGAGCTTGCGCGTGGACGGCAATGATGTGCTCGCGGTCACCGCGACCATGCGTATCGCGCTGGATCGTGCCCGCACCGGGGGCGGCCCGACCTTCATCGAGGCCGTGACGTACCGCATGGGCCCGCACACGACATCCGATGACCCGACCAAGTACGAAGACGTCGACCTGCACGCTCAGTGGGCGGCGAAGGATCCGATCCTGCGACTCGAGCGACATCTGGAGGCCACGGGGGTTCTGGATGATGCCGCACGAGCCTCGGTCAAGGAGAAGTCCGACGAGGTTGCGCGCGGATTCCGTGCCGCCTGTCACACGCTCGATGACCCCGAACCGCTGGCCGTCTTCGATCACGTCTACAGCGCTCCGCACAGCGGGGTCGACCGCCAAAAGCGCCAGTACGCCGCCTACCTGAGCTACATCGAAGGTGGAACACGATGAGCGAGACTCTCACCCTCTCAAAGGCGATCGGCACCGGACTCCGTCGAGCGCTCGCGGACGACGACAAGGTCGTGCTGATGGGCGAAGATATCGGGCGCCTTGGCGGTGTCTTCCGGGTGACGGAAGGGCTGCAGCGTGACTTCGGCCCTGATCGGGTCATGGATACGCCGCTCGCCGAGGCCGGCATCATGGGCACGGCCATCGGCCTCGCGTTTCGCGGCTATCGCCCGGTGGTCGAGATCCAGTTCGACGGGTTCATTTATCCGGCCTTCGACCAAATCGTCGCCCAACTCGCGAAACTTCACTACCGCACTCGCGGAAACGTCAGGATGCCGATCACGGTTCGCGTGCCATACGGCGGAGGAATCGGATCGGTCGAACACCACTCGGAGTCCCCCGAGGCGTACTTCGCGCACACCGCAGGATTGCGGGTTGTGACGTGCTCGAACCCTCAGGATGCGCACACCATGATCCGGCAGGCAATCGCCTCCGACGACCCGGTGATGTTCTTCGAACCGAAGCGCCGCTACTGGGCCAAGGGCGAAGTCGATGAAACCATTGACGACTCGACCCTGCCCATGGGCAGTGCGCGAGTCGCGGCGGAGGGAACGGATGTGACGCTCGTCGCCTACGGACCGCTCGTCAAGACTGCGCTGGATGCCGCTGCCGCGGCAGCCGACGACGGTCTCTCTGTCGAGGTGGTCGACCTGCGTTCGCTCTCGCCGATCGACTTCGACACCGTCGAAGCGTCGGTGCGCAAGACTGGTCGCCTGGTCATCACCCACGAAGCCGCGCAGTTCGGCGGGCTTGGTGCGGAGATCGCTGCGAGCATCACTGACCGTTGTTTCTATCACCTCGAGGCCGCGCCGGCCCGGGTCACCGGATTCGATACCCCGTATCCCGCGGCAAAGCTTGAGGAGCACTTCCTGCCCGACCTTGACCGCATCCTCGACGCCGTCGATCGTGTACTCGGACGCGAAAACTCGCTCACAGGGGGACTGGTCTAGCCATGTCATCAAACCGGGACTTTCTTCTCCCCGACCTCGGCGAGGGACTCACTGAATCCGAGCTGGTCGCGTGGCACGTCGTCGTCGGCGATCTCGTCGAGCTGAACCAGCCGATCGCGGAGGTAGAGACAGCAAAAGCGATCGTGCAGTTGCCGTCGCCCTTCGCGGGAATCATCTCGCGGCTCTACGTCGAAGAGGGCGCGACCGTGGCGGTCGGCGCTCCGATCGTCGCTTTCGAGCTCGAGGACGGCGCCGTCGGCCCCATCGAACGCAATCCCGTTCTCGTCGGCTACGGACCGCCCGTCGAGGGTGGAGCCGCGCCGAAGCGCAGGCGCCCACAGCGGGTCGAGCCTGTCGAGACCTCACCGACGAGCGGTCCTGCGCCGGAAGTCGAAATGGAGGAGGAGGCGTCGACAACAGCCATCGGTGAAGCACACGAGACCCCGCGCTCGACTCCGCCGGTGCGCAAGCTCGCGGCCGACCTCGGCATCGACCTCTCGACAGTGACCGGTACCGGCGAGGACGGCATCATCACTCGCGCTGACGTGCAGGCGGCCGCATCCGGGGCCAGCCCGATGCCAACGAGCCCGCCGCCGTCGCGCGCGTC
>JAUZFR010000202.1 GCA_030840335.1 Actinomycetota bacterium
TGCAATTGTGTGTGCTTGTACAGGTTGTTCAACACGACCTTTGCGACCGCGTCGCGCTTGAGCACGATGACGAGTCGCTGGCCCGTGCGGCCCGAGGTCTCATCGCGGATGTCGGCGATGCCACCGACCTTGCCGTCCTTGACCAGGTCGGCGATCTTCAGCGCGAGGTTGTCGGGGTTGACCTGGTAGGGAAGCTCGGTCACGACGAGGCAGGTGCGCCCCTGCAACTCTTCGACTGAAACCACTGCGCGCATCGTGATCGATCCACGGCCGGTGCGATAGGCGTCCTGAATGCCTTTGATGCCCAGAATCTGTGCACCGGTGGGGAAGTCCGGTCCCTTGATCCGCTGGATGAGGGCGTCGAGCAGCTCGTCCCGCGTCGCGTCCGGGTTCTCGAGAGCCCACAGTGCGCCGTCCGCTACTTCGCGAAGATTGTGCGGCGGGATGTTCGTCGCCATTCCGACCGCGATTCCGACCGAACCGTTGACGAGCAGGTTCGGAAAGCGCGCCGGCAGGATGGTGGGTTCCTGCGTCTTGCCGTCGTAGTTGTCCTGGAAGTCGACGGTTTCCTCGTCGATATCGCGGACCATTTCCATGGCGAGCGGCGCCATCTTGGTCTCGGTGTATCGCGGAGCGGCAGCCCCGTCGTTACCGGCGGAGCCGAAGTTGCCCTGGCCGAGCGCGAGCGGATACCGCAGGCTCCACGGCTGAACCAGACGAACCAGCGCGTCATAGATGGATGCGTCACCGTGCGGGTGGAACTGGCCCATCACCTCGCCGACGACTCGGGTGCACTTGTTGAATCCCTTGTCGGGGCGGTATCCGCCGTCGTACATCGCGTAGATCACGCGGCGATGCACGGGCTTCAGGCCGTCACGCACCTCGGGCAGTGCGCGCCCAACAATGACGCTCATTGCGTAGTCGAGGTACGACCGTTGCATTTCGAGCTGGAGGTCTACCTGCTGCACCTTGTCGTGGCGGTCGTCGACGACCGCCTTTTCGAAAGTGGGCTCGATTGTTTCTGGAGTCTCTTCGTCAGCCATGTTTTGTTATGTCCTAAATGTCGAGGAAGCGAACGTCTTTGGCGTTGCGCTGGATGAAGGTGCGTCGCGAATCGACGTCTTCACCCATGAGCGTCGAGAAGATCTCATCGGCTGCGGCTGCATCATCCAGGGTCACCTGCATGAGCGTGCGGGTCGCCGGATCCATCGTGGTTTCCCAGAGCTCGGTGTAGTCCATCTCACCGAGACCCTTGTAGCGCTGGATTCCGTTCTCTTTCGGGATGCGCTTGCCAGCGGCGAGGCCGTCTTCGACGAGCGCGTCCCGCTCGCGATCGCTGTACACGAACTGGTGCTCTGCGTTCGTCCACTTGAGGCGATAGAGCGGGGGCTGGGCGAGGTACACGTAGCCGTGATCGATCAGCGGGCGCATGTACCGGAACAGCAGGGTCAGGATCAGCGTCGTGATGTGCTGGCCATCGACATCTGCGTCCGCCATCAGCACGATCTTGTGGTACCGAGCCTTCTCAGGTGCGAAGTCTTCGCCCACACCAGCGCCGAACGCCGTGATCATGGCCTGGACCTCGTTGTTGGCGAGCGCTCGATCGAGTCGCGCCTTCTCGACATTCAGGATCTTGCCGCGAAGCGGAAGGATCGCCTGGAACTCGGGGTTGCGCCCCTGCACAGCAGAACCACCGGCCGAGTCACCCTCGACGAGGAAGATCTCCGACAGCGACGGGTCTTTGCTCGAGCAGTCACGAAGCTTGCCAGGCATTCCGCCCGACTCAAGGAGTCCTTTTCGGCGGGTCTGCTCACGTGCCTTGCGCGCCGCAATTCGGGCCTGGGATGCCTGAATCGCCTTGCGAATGACGTCGCGCGCCTGCGTGGGGTTGCGATCAAACCAATCGCCGAGCTGCTGCCCGGCGACGCGTTGTACGAAAGCCTTCGCTTCGGTATTACCGAGCTTCGTTTTGGTCTGTCCTTCGAACTGCGGTTCAGCGAGCTTGACCGAGATGACAGCGGTGAGACCCTCGCGAACATCGTCGCCGGAGAGATTCTCGTCCTTCTCCTTGATGATGTTCTTCTCGCGCGCGTACTTGTTCACGAGTGTCGTCAGCGCAGCACGGAATCCCTCTTCATGAGTTCCGCCCTCGTGCGTGTTGATCGTGTTCGCGTAGGTGTGGACGCTTTCGGTGTAGCCATTCGTCCACTGCATTGCCACCTCGAGCGAAATCTTGCGATCCGTGTCTTCCAACTCGAATGCAATGACGTCCGGGTGAATCAGGTCGACCTTCTTGGTGCTGTTCAGGTGCTCGACATAGTCGACCAGCCCGTTTTCATACATGTAGCTCTCGACGACGGGCTCTTCTTCGCGCTCGTCTGTGACGGTGATGCGCAGCCCCTTGTTAAGGAACGCCATCTGCTGGAAGCGTGCACGCAGCGTCTCGTAGTCGAACTCGACGGTCTCGAACGTTTCGGTGCTCGGCCAGAATGTGATCGTCGTTCCGGTCTCGCTGGAGCTTTCGCCCTTCGTCAGCGGACCCGTGGGGACCCCATCCTTGAAACTCATGCGCCACACGTAGCCCTGCTGACGGACTTCGACATCAAGCTCCCGCGAGAGCGCGTTGACGACCGAGATGCCTACTCCGTGCAGGCCGCCGGACACCGCGTAGGCGCCGCCGCCGAACTTGCCGCCGGCGTGCAGGATCGTCATGACGACCTCGACGGTTGACTTCTGCTCCTGCTCGTTGATGCCGACCGGGATTCCACGGCCATTGTCGATGACTCGCACCGAGCCGTCCCTGCGGATCCCGATCTTGATGTCGTCGCAGTATCCGGCCAGGGCCTCGTCGACGGAGTTGTCGACGACCTCGTACACGAGATGATGAAGGCCGCGAGGGCCGGTCGAGCCGATGTACATGCCCGGGCGCTTGCGCACCGCTTCGAGGCCTTCGAGAATTTGGATCTGGTCAGCGCCGTAGCTGTCGTCTGGACCTTTGCGCTCATGTAGCGGCGGTTTGACCGCGGCCTCAGGAGTCGTTGCTGCGTCTGTTGCTTCGGCCGAAGAGTTCGGCTGGTCCTCAGGCAGGTTGGTCGTTGAATCCGTCGTCATAGAGTTATGGCTCCCGCCGTTTGGTCGATCACGCCATTCGGGGGAAGTGTCCAAAACAGGAGGTCCCGACGGCCTTCCAATTCTACCAAATTGACCGGCCTTGTGCAGCCATAGACGCCCGTCTGGGGAGTTTTAACTGTCGGTTGACCAGATTTGCATTCCTAGCCGTAGGTATCGCGTGGGCCGCGGCCTTGAACGGAGCGGGGGCCGCGTTTCCATGAGGGGGCGTTCGGTCCGTCAAACTTGACCGACTCGATGCCCGCGTCCGGGAACCGCTGGGCGATCTGCGTCGTGATCTGACCGCGCATCAGCCGCAACTGGGTTGCCCAGGCCGTTGAGTCACAATGCACGGTCAGCACACCGCCTTCAATCCCCACCGGAGTGGAATGCTCCGCCGTCTCCGCGCCGGCGAGTTCCGACCAGGATGCCAACAGATCGGCACGTGCAAGTGACGAGTTCCAGCCGAGTCGAGACGTGAGGCTGTCGAGTACGTCCTCAATGCCGCGTGGATCCCTGCCGACGCCAAACGGAACGCTCTTGCCTTCCTTCTTGTTCTTCGCCCGCTTTCGCGCATCGCCGGTCAGCTTGCCCGGTTCTCCGAATACTTGACGCATCCTCAAATAAACGGCGATGTGCTCCGGTACTGCTTCCTCGGCCTCAGGCTCCGTCACGCTGTCTCCTCACCAGGTACAACAATGTGACCCTCGGAGATATTCACCACGTGCGCAGCAAGTTGATCCGGTACGTCGCCGCGGACCGCGGCGGTGATGAGCACCTGTTCGAATCCATCGACGGCGTGAGCAAGACGGGCGCGCCGAGATTCATCGAGTTCCGCAAAGACGTCATCGAGGATGAGCACCGGATCGCCCGCGGCCGATTCGCGACGAAGGACGGCGGCCGACGCAAGTTTGAGCGCGAGCGCGAACGACCACGACTCCCCATGACTCGCATATCCGCGCGCCGGAAGATCATTCAGAGTGAGAACCAGATCGTCGCGATGCGGCCCCACAAGGGTGATGCCGCGGTCGAGTTCTGACCGCCGCAACCGCTCGAGGGCAATTCTGAATTCATCGGCCACCTGCTCCGTCGTCATCCGGTCGCTTCGAACAGCGGTGTCGGCATCTGACGGCCCCGCATCGTCCGCACTCTTCGACAGGATGCTCAGGTAGCTCGCGAGGGAAGCAGAGTGCTCGGCGCCGGCGATCGCGCCATACGCAATGGCGACTTCCGGCGACAACTCTTCAATGAGTGCGCCGCGCGCTTCGATGATCTCGGATCCAAGGGCGACGAGCCGGTCGTCCCAAATATCCAGCGTGCTCAACTGTGTTCCACGTACGCCGGATGCGCGCGCCGACTTGAGAAGGGAATTACGCTGCTTGAGCACTCGCTCGTAGTCGGCAATCACGCCGCTCATACGCGGAGTGCGCAGAATGAGCAATTCGTCGAGAAACTTGCGTCGCCCGGATGGCTCACCCCTCACCAGGGCCAGGTCCTCGGGCGCAAACAGCACACTGGAGAAGTACCGCGGTAGTTCACGCGTCTTGATCGCCGACCGATTCACCTGCGCGCGGTTGGCACCGGTTCGATTCAGCTGCACTTCCGCGAGCACCGATCGTTCGTTGTGCTCGAGCCGCGCGCGAATGATCGCCGCATCCATTCCCGAGCGGATCATCGCGTGATCGACCGAAACCCGATGGGAACCCAGGGTGCTCAGGTAGCCCAGCGCCTCGACAAGGTTTGTTTTGCCCTGGCCATTGCTGCCAACGAACAGGTTGGGGCCCGGCACAAGATCCAGCTCAGCCGACTCGTAGTTACGAAAGTCGGTGAGGCTGAGATGGATGACTCTCACATCAGCTCTTGCGAACCGCGTGCCCACCGAACTGGTTGCGCAGAGCCGCAACAGCCTTCATCGACGGAGAGTCACCCTGGCGGGAAACGAAGCGAGCAAAAATGGAAGCGGCGATCGTGGGGACCGGAACGGCGTTGTTGAGGGCCTCCTCGACCGTCCACCGACCCTCGCCCGAATCCTCGACGTAACCGGAGATATCCTTGAATTCCGGATCTTCTTCCAGTGCCTTGACGAGCAGCTCCAGCAGCCAGGACCGTACTACCGTTCCACGCTCCCAGGCCTTGAATGTTCCGGTGACATCCTTGATCAGGTCGGGTCGCGAGCTCATCAGCTCATAACCCTCAGCCCACGCCTGCATGATCGCGTATTCGATGCCGTTGTGCACCATTTTGGCGTAGTGCCCGGCGCCCACCTCGCCGGCATGAACGAATCCCTCATCGCGCGGGCCCTCCGGACGCAGTGCGTCGAAAATGGGCATCGCTCGCTCGACATCGGATGCGTCGCCGCCGCACATCAGGCCATAACCGTTCTTGAGGCCCCAGACTCCACCGGAAACGCCGCAGTCCAGGAACTTGATCTTCTTGACGGCCAGGAACTCGGCGTGTTTGAAGTCTTCGAGGAAGCGCGAGTTGCCGCCATCGATGACAAGGTCGCCCGGTTCGAGAACGTCTGACAGGTCGTGAATTACATCATCAGTGATCTGACCGGAGGGAACCATGACCCAAACCACGCGCGGAGTGGGCAAAGCCTTGGCGAGATCGGCGAGCGTGGCAACATCCGTCACTGCAGGATTCGGGTCATAGCCGGTGACCTCGACGCCGCCCACGCGAAGGCGGTCGCGCATGTTGTTGCCCATCTTGCCGAGACCGACGAGACCAATGTGCATGAGGTTCCTTAGATTTGTTGCTTAGCGCAGCAGCAGGTTGGGCTGCAGCAGGTACTTGTAATTGTCCGCCCCCGCCTGGTCTTTCGATGACTGGCTGGTGATGAGCACAGGACCAGGCTTGTTCGGGTTGTCGGTCTTGGTGAACGAGATTCGCACGAACTCGGAGTGAACCGCGCCCAGACCGTCCAGGAGGAATTGCGGCTTCAGTGAAACAACCGTGTCACCGCCGGTGAGAAAGGCATCGATCGTTTCGGATGCCTGTGCCTGCTCCGAACCGATCGCTTCGAGGTTGAGACCATCGATCGAGAAGGAGAACCGCAGTGCGGCTTCTCGCTCGAGCACGAGAGAAACGCGGCGAGTTGCTTCGATCAGCTCTGCCGTGTTGATGACGGCGTAGTTATCCACAGTTTCGGGGAAGAGTCGCTTCACCGGCGGGAAGTTGCCTTTGATTAGCAGCGAGGTGACGGTGCGCTTGTCGGCCTGGAACGCGATCAGCTCGCGCTCGTCGGTGCTAGTGATTGCAACGGAGATAGTTCCGCTGTGTCCGAACGTCTTGCCGATCTCCGTAAGGGTGCGTGCGGGCACGAGAGCCGTCACCGGTTCGGTAATGCTGTCGGCGGCGGACCATTCGATCTCTCGAACAGCTACCCGATAGCGATCGGTCGCAACCAGAGAGAGGCTCGTCGGCGAAACCTCGAGCTGTACCCCGGTGATGACCGGCGTCACGTCGTCCCTTGATGCGGCAACCGCAACCTGCGCGACGGCATTGGCGAACGCCTCCGCCGGCAGCGACCCGGAGCTTTCAGAAACCTGAGGAAGTGTTGGATACTCGTCCACCGGCATGCTGAGGAGCGTGAAATGCGCGGATCCGCACGACACCGAGATTCGCGCATCCTCGGTGCTAAAAACAACAGGAGCGCTCGGAAGTCGGCTGGCAATGTCAGCCAGGAGGCGCCCGGAGACCAGTACTCGCCCGGATTCTTCGACTTCAGCTGCAATTTCGGTCTGTGCAGAGACCTCGTAGTCGAACGACGACAGTGTCAGTCCGGCGTCGGTAGCTTCGATCAGTACACCGCTCAGGATCGGCAGGGTCGTTCGTTGAGGCAACAACTTCACCGCAAAGGACACGGCCTCGCTGAAGACGTCTCTGTTGACCTGAAATTTCACGGGTTCACCCCTTACGAGCCGCGACAGTCGCACGGCGGATTAATACTGGCACAGGCCGGTGAGACGCTGGCTCACAAGGTTATCTTCTTCGCGAATTAATGATTAAAGAGGTTAAGACTCATAACCGTTGTGGGAACTGTTGGTAACTCGACGTGATCCCAGAATTCGAACCGGAACTACAACCGTGCAAGATGTGAACAGAGTGGTGAAATCCGTGTGATTCGATCGGGACAACTTCTCCGCCACAGACGCGGTTTCCACAACTACAGAAAATCGATCAACAACCGACATCGGCGAGTCCCGCAACTTCTCCACAGGTTATCCACACTGTGGGGAAGTCCCCATTCGGGGGTCATTACCGCTGGTTATAGCGGTGATTCTGCTTTATGCGGCTGGTTAGCTCCGTTACCTGGTTGTAAATGGAGCGACGCTCTTTCATGAGCTCGGTGATCTTCTTGTTCGCGTACATCACCGTCGTGTGGTCCCGGTTGCCGAACAGCTGGCCGATCTTTGGCAGCGAGAGATTGGTCATCTCCCTGCAGAGATACATCGCGATCTGGCGCGCGGTCGCGACGGCCTGCGATCGTGAGGAGCCGTACAGGTCGTCGATGGTGAGTTTGAAGTAGTCAGCGGTGTGGTTGATGATGTCGACCGGCGCGATCACGTTGTCTTCATCGAGGGTGATCAGGTCTTTGAGAACGGTCTGCACAAGGGCCATATCGACCGGCGTGCGGTTGAGATTCGCGAAG
>JAUZFR010000203.1 GCA_030840335.1 Actinomycetota bacterium
CACTATGTTCTCCGTCGCAGTGCAGACCGTGCTTGTGATCATCGATGCCGCGCGAAAGGCGCAGCCGGAGGTCTACGCGGGCACCGACCAGATCCTGACCGTCACGGCCGTTATCTTCAGTGTCGTCGGTGGGTTCAGCGCGGTCATCGCCGCAGTCGGGATGGTCAACAACCTGTCCCTCAGCGTGCTGCAGCGAACGCGGGAGCTGGGGCTCCTGCGTGCACTCGGGTTCACCGCGCGGCAGGTGCGGTCGATGATCGTCGCGGAGAGCGTCCAGCTGACCGTTGCCGCGGTCGTCGTCGGACTCATCCTTGGCACGTTCTACGGATGGGCGGGAGCCGAGTCGATGCTCGGCGAGATCCAGGGAAGCCCGGGCCTCGTGTTCCCAGCGGTTCCCGTTGCGCTGGTGGTCGGCGTGATCGCGGCTGCGGCGCTCCTGACCTGGCTCGCCTCGGCGACTCCCGCCCGTCGCGCCACTCGCGTGGCGCCCGTGACTGCGCTCGCCGTCGAGTAGCACCAGTCTTCCCGCCCCGTTTCGGAAATTCAGGAAATCTGCGCCGCACCGGATGAAGCATCCCCGAACAGAAGCGACTCCGGTGATGTGCGACCCGACAGATTCCTGAATTTTCGACGGGGCGGGTCGTTCGTCGGCTGGCACGCCCGTCGGGCTCCAGCCCTAGAGTTGACCCGTGCGAATTGGACTTCTGGGCGGCCTGCGTGTCGAGCACGATGGTCGAGAGGTCGCAGTCTCCGGAGCCATGCAACTCGCCGTGCTCTTTCGCCTGGCGGTCGATGCCGGCTCGGCGGTGAGCTACCGTGCCATCTCCGAGGACGTCTGGGGAATGGATGCGCCCGAGAACACCCGCGCGTCCCTGCAGTCGATCGTGTCGCGCCTCCGATCACAGCTGCCGGGCGGAGTGATCGAGTCGACCGTGGGTGGCTATCGGCTCGGGATCGACCGCACCGACGTCGACGCACTCGCTTTCGCAGACCTTGTTGCGGCCGCATCGAGCTCCGCCGATTCGGATGAAGCGAGCCGCCTGGCTTCAGAAGCACTCGTCATGTGGTCGGGGGAGCCCTGGATTCCGTCGGACAACTTCGACTGGTTCGAGCGCGACATCCGCAAGGACCGTGCGCAGGCCGTGAAGCTCGGGGGAGTGAGCCCGGTGGCGAGCGGGATGAAGCGAAGTTCCGTTCCAACTCCGCTCACGGCCCTCGTCGGCCGTGCCACCGAGCTCACCATGATCGCGGATCAGTTGGCGACCAATCGCCTCGTCACGATCGTCGGTACCGGTGGCGCGGGCAAGACCCGGCTGGCGCTGGAGACGGCCTCACGCCAGAAGGCTGCCCTGCTCGTCGAACTCGCTCCCGTAGGACCTCACGAGGTAATGGCCGCTGTGCAGACGGCGATCGGCCGTGACATGCGGTCGGTCGACGCGTCCGAGCCGATCGGTACGCGCGAGCGCGTCCTCGAATCGCTCTACGCCCGCGACTTGCTGCTCGTGCTGGACAACTGTGAGCACTTGGTCGATGAAGCCGCGCGCGTTGCCGAAGACCTGCTGCACTCTCTGCCGCAACTGCGTATCCTCGCCACCAGTCGCGAACCGCTCGCCATTCCCGGAGAAGCGTTTGTCGCGGTCGGGTCGCTGGCGCATCCACGCGAAGCTGACCTCGGCGAACCGGACAAGCTGCTCTCGTTTCCTGCGCTCGAGCTGTTCCGACAGCGCGCGGCCGCAGCCCGAGGCGTCAACCTCGACGCAGCTGAACTCCTCATCGCGGCCCGAATCACTGCGCGACTCGACGGTCTGCCCCTCGCCCTCGAGCTCGCGGCCGCCAAACTCCGCACCATGACGGTGCAAGAGGTGTTCGACGGTCTTGAGCATCGCTTTACCCTGCTCACCGGCGGCTATCGCACGGCCCTGCCTCGCCACCAAACCCTCAGCGCAATGATCGACTGGAGCTGGAGCCTGCTGTCGGATGAGGAGCGGCAAGTGCTCGCGAATCTTGCGGTTTTCCCCTCAGGCGTCGATTCCGGTGACGTCGCGGGTCTTGCCGCACTTATGGGTGTGTCGTCGGCATCCGTCTTCGACTCGCTCGTTGACAAGTCGCTGCTGCAGCGCACGCGCGGCCGCTACCGCACCCTCGAAACCATTCGCGAGTACGGCATCGAGAAACTGGCCGAGAGCGGCGACATCGCGCACGCGCGGGAACTGCAGGCCTCTCATGCCGCGTCGCGAGCGCAAGAGGTCGATCGACTGTTGCGCGGACCACGTATCAACGAGGCAATTGCCTGGTTCGACGCCGAAGAAGACAACATCTCGGCGGCCCTCCGCTTCGCCGTCAGTGTTCCGCTCGCCGAGGTCGCGGTCACTCTCGCGACGTCGTGTGCGTGGTACTGGACCATTCGTGATCGCGGCGATGACGCGAGAATCTGGTTCGCCGAAGTGAGTCCCCTCGCCGAACACGTCGAAACGGATGAGGCGAAACTCATTGCTCTCGCCGGCACAGTAATGCAGGCATTCGGCGACACCGCGGGCGAGGAAATCAACATGGAGAACCCGCTCGATGGTCCTCTCGGGATGTTGATGCCGGTCGCCGACATGAAGGTCGACGTGAACAGCCACGAGCTTTTTCAATTGTTCCCGGTGGCGGTCCGGGCATTTGGCGACGTCATGGGGGAGTCCGAATGGATGCTCAAGGTTCGGCTGCCGCGTGGGGAGGATCTCGCGCTCACCCCGTGGCCGACCGCTGTGCTCCACGTCATGCGTGCTGCCATCGCTCAGAATCGTGGCGACGTCGCCGAACTGGGCCTCGAGTCGGAACTGGCGGTTGCCCACTTCACAGAGGTGGGTGACCTCTGGGGTCTTGCACTCGCGCAGGAAATGCGCGCGCACTGGCTCACCCTGTTCGGCCACCTGGATGAAGCCCTCGCGCTGAGCGATGAGTCCACCGAGAACATGCGGCGAATCACATCCAGTCTCGATCTCGCGCAACAGCAGGGCCTCGCGATCTCGATTCTTGCGCGGCAGGGCAGGTTTGACGAGGCGTACGCGCGGGTCTACAAGATGCTGGCGGATGCGGATGCCTCCGGGAATAACAGAACGCTGATGCAGGCCCAGATCAACGCCGTCATGATCGATCTCCTGGCTGGCGACATGGTCGAGGCGAGTACACGCCTCGCCACGATCGACGAACTCGCGCTCGGCTGGCCGGGGCTTCCACCACAACTCGCGGCCTTCATCCAGTCAGCAAAGGCGAGCGTCGCTGTGCTGCGCGATGACGACGAGGCGGCGGAACAGCATTTGCGGTCGGCCGCGGAGGCCGCGTTCCGCAGTCACGACCAGCCCGTCATCGGAATGGTCGCGGTGTCGCTCGGCACGCTTGCACTCCATCGAGGAGACCTTCGCAAGGCTGTCAGTGCTGTCGAACTGGCCGACGCGCTCATTGGCGCGCACGACGCCACCGATCCACGCATTCGGGCGATCATGGATGCTGCCGAGGCAGCAGGAATCGGCCGGAACGACGCAGAAGCGCCGTCCCGGCCGGTTGCGCTGGAAGCCCTCCAGCGGATGGTTGGTACCTAGATCTTCTTGCGATAAGCCCAGGTTGCGAGCGGGAAGAAGATCGCGACGAGCGCCACGCAGGATGCGAGCACCCAGATCAGCTCCCCGCCCAGCGTCTCTCCGTTGGCCATGTAGGCCGTGCCCGAGAGCAGTCCGCGCATGGCCTCGATGACGTGGGTCACCGGGTTGATCGACACCCAGCCCTGAAGCCAGTCGGGAAGGGTCGACGCCTTGACGAACGTCGATGAACCAAACGTGAGTGGGAACACGATCAGAAAAGAGATTCCCTGTACCGCTCCCGATGACCTCGCGACCATTCCGATGAGCACGGAAACCCAGCAGAGGCTGACGGCGAACAGGATAATCAGCAGGATCGCTGCCGCGGCCTCGTACCACTCGGTGTGGAATTGGAACCCGATGATCGTGCCGAACACCAGCGTGACCGCGATCGCGATCGAGTGGCGAACGATGTCGCCGATGACTGCGCCGAACAGGGGAGCCGAACGCGCGATGGGCAGCGACCGAAACCTGTCGAACACGCCTTTCTGGATGTCGGTGTTCAGGTTCACGCCGATGGTCAGAGAGGTGAACATGATCGTTTGCACGATGATGCCGGGCAGGACGAACGGCAGGTACTGGGCAGTGCTGCCGGCGACCGCGCCGCCGAAGATATACACGAAGAGCACCGTCATGATGACGGGCTGAAGCGTGACGTCGAGGAATTGCTCCGGGTTGCGGAACATCTTCGTGACGGTGCGCCTGGCGAGAATGAACGAGTCGCGAATCATCAGGCTGCCGTCCCTTCCGTGGTTTCGGCCTGTTGCTTCTGGCCGGTGAGTGAATAGAAGACCTCATCGAGGCTGGGTAGCCGAAGAGATAGTTCGGAGACGCTGATCCGTTCTGCGGCGAGCGCCGCAACCACGATGGTGAGCGCGCCATCATCCGCGACCGGCACCGACAGCAGGTCGGGAGCCGGCTGCTCGGGTTCGCGCGTGCCGACTCGCGTCAACAACGGCCGGATTCGGTCGAGATCGGCAATGGATGACGGCCGAACCTCGAGTGTCTGGCCGCCCAGCTGACGCTTCAGCCCCTGCGGGGTGTCGTGCGCGATGACGCGACCGTGGTCGATGACCGTGATCTCGTTGGCGAGCGCGTCGGCTTCCTCGAGGTACTGGGTTGTCAGGAGAACCGTTGTTCCCATGTTGACCAGCACCCGGATCATGCCCCAGACGTCGTCGCGCTTGGCCGGGTCGAGACCGGTAGTCGGCTCGTCGAGGAACACCACGTCGGGTCGGCCGATGAGCGACGCCGCGAGGTCGAGACGTCGTCGCATTCCGCCCGAATAGGTCTTGGTGAGGCGCTTGCCCGCGTCGGTGAGGTCGAATTCTGCAAGCAGCTCGGCTGCCCGAACCTTCGCCTGCGCGGTGGACAGATCGAGCAGTTGCCCGATCATTACCAGGTTTTCGATGCCGGTCAGATCCTCGTCGACACTCGCATACTGCCCGGTGAGCCCGATCTTGCGACGCACCTCCTTGGGGTGATGGAGCACATCGAATCCCGAAACGGTTGCGGTGCCGGCATCGGGGCGCAGCAGTGTGGCAAGGATGCGCACCGCGGTCGTCTTGCCGGCTCCGTTGGGGCCGAGCACTCCGAGCACCCGACCTTCTTCGACGGTCAGGTCGATGCCGTCGAGCGCGCGGGTCTTGCCGAAGCTCTTGGTGAGGCCGTGTGCCTCAATTGCTGCTGTCATGATTCCTCCTTGGGTACACAGGGATTCTGTTCTGAAGTCTCTGTCGCGTCACTGTCATTCGCTGTCAGGGGCTGCCGCGGCGAATTTCGCTCCCCCCACTGCGGCTCTTCAGTGAACCGATCCAGAACGGTGCTACCCTCGAATGGTGTTGTTCGGTCTGCTCCTTCTTAGCTGCCGCGACGAGTCCTAACCAGGCCTTCCTCGTCGCGGAGTTTGTCATTGGCTGACACCCGTACGACTCGAAAGAAGGACCTGATGAAAAACACCCAAAAGCCATCGGCGATGCCGACGCACAAGTACCGCTCGTATTTCGATTCATTCTCCGTCGACCTGCCGGACCGCACCTGGCCGTCCAAGCGGATCACCGCCGCACCCATGTGGTGTGCCGTCGACCTGCGCGACGGCAACCAGGCGCTCATTGATCCGATGAGTCCCGAGCGCAAGCGCATCATGTTCGACCTGCTGGTCGGAATGGGTTACAAACAGATCGAGGTCGGTTTTCCGAGCGCGAGCCAGACGGATTTCGATTTCGTCCGCTCGCTGATCGAAGAAGACCTGATCCCGGACGACGTCACCATCCAGGTACTCACTCAGGCTCGCGAGGCCCTGATCAATCGCACCTACGAATCCATTCGGGGT
Source organism: Actinomycetota bacterium (assembly GCA_030840335.1). GTDB lineage: Bacteria > Actinomycetota > Actinomycetes > Actinomycetales > Microbacteriaceae > Galbitalea. Next base: position 5,953 of record JAUZFR010000203.1, read on the forward strand.
GCGAAGCAGGCGATCGTGCACCTCTACAACTCGAC
>JAUZFR010000017.1 GCA_030840335.1 Actinomycetota bacterium
CTCGGTCACCTCGCCTTGGGCCAATGCGACAGCGGCTGTCGGATTGAGAATGCTGACCAAATTCAGCGCGGGCTGCACGCTCAGCCGATCCGCCGCCACCGCGCTGGCCGCCGCCGCGGCAGCGACATCACCTGCCGCAAGTGAGGCGACCGCCAACGGCGCGTACATAAGCCCTTCGAGTACGCCTCCGAGGTCGGGTGCCGCATAGATTGCGGCTGTCGCGGCGGCTCGAGCGCCGACGGTGTCACCCAGCCATGCCAATGTGTGTCCCAAATGGCAGAGAGAAAAGACCTGTATCAATTCGTCATGGTCGGCCTCGGCCTCGGTGAGGATCGCGCGGAACTGCGTAGCCGCTTCGGCAAGATCACCTCCGATCAGGTGTGCCGTGCCGAGCCCCCAGAAACGACATGCCCAGGAGACAAACCGATCCCCAATCTCGTCGGCGAGATCGCGGCCTTCCTCTCCGGCAGCTATTGCCGAGCGAGGATCACCGCCGTGTATCGCGGTGTAAGCCTGGCACCACAGGATCTGGCTCAATCGCCATTTGTCGCCGGATTCACGGGCGAGCCCGGACGCCTCGTCGAGGTACGAGCGTGCGACGTCGGCGGCGAAGGCCGCTGTGTAACCGCACGCGATGAGGGCCCTGAGCAGCAGGCCCGGGTCATCCCCTTCGCGCGCGATCGCGAGCGCCCGCTGAGGGACCTCCAAGTCACCCGGTGCACCCATCACGGCCGCGATCAGCGCCAGGTCGGCAATGGCCCTGGCGTAGGTTGTCGGCGTCACGTCGGCTGGGCACGAGCATGGGTCGGCGAGGACCGCGCCGAACCACGACAGGCCCTCGGGGAAGCGTCCCCGGTTGAGCCAGAATGGCTGGAGTGCCGACGCGAGCTGCAATGCCCGCTCGCTATCGGCGTTGTCTCGGCTCCATGTGAAAGCTGCTCGCAGATTGTCGATGTCGGATTCCGCCCGCTCGACGTGCTGCCGTCGGCCGGCGGAGCTCGGCTGGTCGAGAAGGGCCGCCAGGTCCGTGTAGTGGTCGCGATGGCGGGCGCGTATCGCATCGGCTTCACCCGACTCGCCGAGCTTCTCCAGTGCGTACTGCCGCACCGTCTCCAGGAACCGGTATCGCGTTGGGCCGCTTATGTTCTCGGCGACGACGAGCGACTTGTCGACGAGCAACGCGACCTCATCGAAGACCTGATGGCGCTGCAGGTGTTCGTCTGTGACGACGGCCTGCGTGGCCTCGAGGTCGAATCCGCCCTGGAACACCGCCAGTCGCCGGAAGAGGACGCGCTCGATCTCCGTCAGCAACGCATGCGACCAATCGACCGAGGCACGCAAGGTCTGCTGGCGCCGCACCGCGGTGCGCACGCCGCCCGTCAGTATCCGGAACCGATCCTGCAAGCCGGTGAGGATGTCGGTCAGCGACAGCGCACGCACCCGCGCGGCCGCGAGTTCTATCGCCAGTGGCATGCCGTCAAGTCGTTGACAGATCTCCGCCACGGTAGCGGCGTTGTCGTCAGTGACGGCGAAATCAGGACTGACCAACCGGGCCCGGTCGGTGAACAGCTCGACCGCTTCGTCGGCGATCGACAGCGACGACACCCGCCAGATCGCCTCGCCCGTCATGCCGATCGGCTCCCGGCTGGTCGCGAGCACGGTGACTTCCGGGCAGGATCCGAGCAGCTCGATCACGAGGGTGGCCGTCGCATCCAGGAGATGCTCGCAGTTGTCCAGCACCAACAGCATCTGCCGATCAGCGATGAACCGCAGCACCGCCTCGGTCGCGGATCGGCCCGGCTGGTCCGGGAGTCCGAGCAGCCGGGCGGTCGTGACGGATACCAGCTCGGGCTCGGTGATCGGCGCCAGGTCGACATACTTTGTGCCGTCGGGGAACTCAGCACCGATGTGGCCCGCGACTTCGATTGCGAGTCGTGTCTTGCCCGACCCGCCGGAGCCGGTCAGAGTGACGAGCCGGTTCTCGGAGAGGATGCGTGTGAGATCAGCGATTTGCGCCGCGCGTCCGACGAAACTCGTCAGCTGAAGTGGAAGTCCCTGTGAGGCAACGCGTTCGGGAAGGCGGAGGGGTGGAAACTCGTTGTGGAGGTCGGGATGGCACAGCTGGATGACCCTCTCGGGCCTGCGAAGGTCGCGCAGCTGGTGACTGCCCAGCGGAAGCAGCCACACGCCTAGCGGCAAGTGGTCGGCGACGATTTCCTCGGTCGCACCGGAGAGCACCGTCTGGCCGCCGTGGGCCAGGTCGCGCAGCCGTGCGGTCCGGTTGATGGTCGGTCCGAAGTAGTTGCCCTCGTCGCGCAACTGGACCTCGCCGGTGTGCACACCGATCCGCAGCCGGATCGGAGCCAACGGTGCCACCTGCAAGGCGAGGGCGCATGCCACCGCGTCGCTGCCACGGTCGAACGCGATGACGAGGCTGTCGCCTTCACCCTGCTCCACCGGCCGCACGCCACCGTGCGCGGTAATGATGTCCGCGAGGGCTCGGTCGAACCGTGCGACGGCCTCCGCCATCTCCTCCGGTTGCGTTTCCCACAGCCGTGTCGAGCCTTCGACGTCGGCCAGCAGCAGTGTCACCGTGCCGGTCGGTAGCTCGCTCACGCCTACATCGCTTTCGGTGCGCGACCGCGTGACCGCGCGTGGGTCAATCCCGCTCATGCTAACCAGCATCGATGCTCGTCAGGCGCATAACATCCGCGAAACCGCGCAGATTGCGCTTCGTGGCTTGCTGTTTTCTCCGCGTTCTGGCCGATGGTCTCGGCGTCGGTCCCCCGGATAGTCGAGCGCGACAGACGCGACCGAGAGGAAGACCCATGAAAATCGGCAAGGTTCCACCCGTCCAGTTCGTCAACGCTGTGCAGCGACTCCGCCATCACTACGGGCGCGGGGGCCAGCGACTGGTGAAGCCGCAGAAGACGATCACGGATCCGCTGCATCGCGTGTGCGAGCTGGACCGGCGGGACCTTGGTGGAGAGCTTCATCGCGTTTCCTCTCATGCTTCGTCG
>JAUZFR010000047.1 GCA_030840335.1 Actinomycetota bacterium
CATCAACCGCGACTCCAGTCGCTAGCACGCCGTCGATATGGCCCTGCTCGTCCAGAAGCCCCTCCGGCGTGAATGCGACCGAGGACTTTCGTCTGGCATTGACAAGACGCAACTCCCAGTCAAACTGGTTCTTCGGCACAGGCGTGTCCCCAAACCAGAATGCTGCCAGTTGACTGTGCAGAATTGCGTTGCGTCGTTCAAGGACTTCTAGTGCCTCGTCCAACCAGGCAAGCGCTTGAAGCTTCGCTTGTGTCGGAGAAGGTAGCGCCTTGGCCACTTTCTCGATGTGGGAGCTGACAGGGCCCGACTTGGTCGATCCGGTCGACATGTTCTCGTGCATTCGATCGACCCACGTCTCGAGCTTCATGGCGGACCAAGTAAATGTACCGAGTGCAAGTAGTTGATCGTTCGTGATGCCACCGCGAGTCATCGCCGAAAGTTGGCAGCAACGGGATGCGCTATCGCGCGTGTATTGCACGGCAGCCCGGAAAACAGAAAAACCCTTGATTTCTCAAGGGTTTTCTTGTGGGCGGTACTGGGATCGAACCAGCGACCTCTTCCGTGTCAGGGAAGCGCGCTACCGCTGCGCCAACCGCCCAGGTCATGCATATTCAACTATTTTTTGATGAGCGAGGTGGCGACGGGATTCGAACCCGTGTAAACGGCTTTGCAGGCCGGTGCCTGACCGCTCGGCCACGCCACCATGTTCTGTACCCACGGTAGTGATGTTCCAGTCGTGAGACTTCACTCGAGCGGATGACGAGATTCGAACTCGCGACCCTCACCTTGGCAAGGTGATGCGCTACCACTGCGCCACATCCGCATTGCCCGCATTGCTGCGTGCTAGACGACTGTATCGGATTGCTTCTCAGAAGACCAACCGACACGGCTTCGAACGAAACACGGCTCGTAACATGCCGTGATCACATCCAGAGCATGTTGTTTTGGATGAATTCGAGGTCGTCACCGCGACAGTTCCGAGCCAGAATCGCTGCGAAGATTTGGCGGGAGTTCGCCGTCTCGCGAACCTATGACAGGATTATCCGGTCAGGGCGATTGGCGCAGTTGGTAGCGCGCTTCGTTCACACCGAAGAGGTCATCGGTTCGAGTCCGGTATCGCCCACCCTGAACGATGCTTCCTGCTCACGGTCTCGTGCCCCCCGGTTGGGGGCCGCCGCGTAAGAGCTTTCTGAACTTTTGGTGAACTCAAGCGGCACGGTCGAATCGCGCGCTTTCGACCGCGATCGCCGCGCGTAGCGTGTGGTCGAGCGACACCGGGGAGACGAATCCCCGACCGCTTCGGGGACAGGGGACATCGCGGGCAATGAGTTCGACGTCGAGAAATTGGTTGGGGGCTATCGCCGCCGTTGTGGTAATCGGTTGCCTCGCGACCGTCGCGATCGTCGCATCCAGACCGCAGCCCTCGATCGCCGATACGCCGGGTGGCCCCATCCGCGTCAACGCGAATCTCGACCAGTGCGGTAAAGGATGGGCCGACTCACAGGGCGGCCGCATCAGCTTCGCCGTCACCAACTCATCACTCGCCGGCATGGAGGTCTACCTCGAGAACGCGTCAACAGGCGCCGTTTACGCCGAGCTCGAGCGCCTCGGCAGCGGGGCCACCGCCAACTTCGACGTGGCACTGGGCAATGGCCGCTACCGGTTCGCCTGTCTCGGTGACGACTCCCCCGCCACCGCCGGACCAACGGTAACGATTTCAGGTGCAAGGGCCGGGGCGAAAACGACGCCTGGCGTCCTTCCCGTCACTGCGAACGAGCTGTATCCGGCTGCGAAGAGCTACTCGGCCTGGGTCGTGGCGCGATTGTCCGTGCTCCGCACCAAGGCGGAGCGACTCGAGGCATCGATCGCCGCTCGCAATCCTGCACGCGCCAAACTCAACTGGCTGGATGCCCGCGACCAGTATGAGCAACTCGGTGCCGCGTACGGAGCGTTCGGGGATCTCGATACTGCGATCAACGGCGAACCCGCGAACGGAACCACCGACGCGACGGACCCCAGCCTCACCGGCTTCCGGCGCATCGAGTACCTGCTCTGGGCCCGCAAGCCGCTCGCTGACGCACTGAAGCCCGCACGTCAACTCGTTGTCAACATCCAAACCCTTCGCACCACCTTCGCGGCAACGCGATTCGACCCGCTCGATGTGGGTCTTCGAGCGCACGAGATTCTCGAGGATGCCGTGCAGAACGAACTCAATGGCGGTGTCAGCGATCGCTCGGGGACCGCGCTGGCAACCGTGGCGGCCAACGTTCGCGGGACGCAGCAGGTGCTCAGCACGCTGACGGGCATCCTGACCAGCCGCGGATACGACGTCGCTGCGACGGACGCCGTGCTTCAGCGTGCGCTCCTTCTTGCGGACTCATATCGGGATGGAGCGGGTCGTTGGCAACGGCTATCGCACCTCAGCACGTCGCAGCACGAAGAACTGGACTCGGTGTTCGACCAGGCCGTCGAGGATCTCGCGCCGATCGCGGCGATCTGCGACGTGAGAAGGGCAGCAAACTCATGACTTCGGGCATCGATCGCCGGTCATTTCTGACCAACCTGGTCGCGGCGGGAGTGGCCGCGCCCCTTGCAGCTGGCGCCGTGGCATCAGTCGACGCCGCAATGCGCGACGCGGCGACTCCAGCACCGAGCGCGGCTCCGTCCGCGCAGGCAAACTATCCGTTCGAGGGGTCGCACCAGAATGGCATTCTCACGCCAGCTCAACGAAACGCCGCGTTCGTCGCCTTCGACGTCACCGCGGTTGGCCGCTCCGGCCTGGCTGACCTCATGCGCACGATCACAGACCGCGCACGACTACTTACAGCGGGCACGGCACCCACGCCGCTCGGACTCTCTGCTCCGCCGGCGGACTCTGGCGTGCTCGGGCCCGAGCCTGTGTCCGACGGTCTGACAGTTACCGCATCGGTCGGCGCATCGCTGTTCGACGGTCGTTATGGGCTGCAGTCTCTTAAACCGCGCAAGCTCCGCCGAATGGATGAATTCCCCAACGACGCGCTCGATCGCGCCGTGTGTGACGGCGATCTGCTGCTCCAGATCTGCGCGCACAACCAGGACACCGTGCTGCACGCGCTGCGCGACATCACTCGTTCTACGCGCGGCGGAATGCAGGTGCGGTGGCGACAGGATGGCTTCATCTCGCCGCCGCGTCCGACGGGTACACCGCGAAACCACCTGGGGTTCAAAGACGGCACGAGTAACCCCGACACGACGAACGCCCGGGAGATGAACCAGTTGGTCTGGGCCGGCGCGGCCGAACCATCGTGGGCCGCGGGCGGCACCTACCACGTTGTGCGAAGCATCCGGATGCTCGTGGAGTTCTGGGACCGCGTCAACATCGGCGAGCAGGAATCGATGATCGGACGCCGCAAGGACTCCGGCGCACCGCTCACCGCGTCGAAGGAATTCGACGATCCGGCGTACGCGATGGATCCGGGCGGCGACGTGATTCCGATGAGTGCGCACATCCGGGTGGCGAACC
>JAUZFR010000146.1 GCA_030840335.1 Actinomycetota bacterium
AACAGGGCGACGATCAACGGCAGGTACAGGTGCGGCAGGATCACTCCGAAAGCGAGAGGGAATCCGGCCCAGAGCGAGAGGCCGAGGAGGATCAGCCAGGTCTCGTTGCCGTCCCAGCCCGTGGCGACGAGTTCGATCATGCGGCGTTTGCGTCCGGGATCTTTCTCGAACAGGCTGGCGATTCCAATACCGAAGTCGTACCCGTCGAACACGATGTACATCGCCAGGCAGAACAGCACTACAAGGAACCAGATCGTGGTCATCGCGATACCTCCTCGGCCGCGACGAATTGGGCCGTCGGCTCGGCGCTGACGGCCAGGCCCGGAGTGAGATCGGGGGAGACGCGCGGGTCATCCCGCTCGGGGCCGATTCTTACGGTGTGGACGATGTACACGATGTAGGCGACCAGCAGCACCAGGTACAGGAGCGAGAAGCCGATCACCGAGAACACCACTGAACCGGGAGCCAGGTTGGACACCGCATCGGAGGTCCTGAGCAGGCCGAAGACGACCCACGGCTGCCGACCGGCCTCGGAGGTCACCCAGCCGCCGAGAATGGCGAGGATGCCTACGGGGGTCGTCCAGAGTACGAACTTGTGGAACCGCCTCGACTCCCATAATCGCCCCCTGAGGCGGAGCACGACGCCGAGGAACGCGGTGGCGAACATGAACAGAGAGGAATAGAACATTGCGCGGAAGCCCCAGAAGGTGGCCGCCATATCCGGACGGTCAGCCTTTGGCGTGTTATCGAGGCCGGGCGTCGCGGTCTTGCCGGTTGGGTCCTTGCTGATGGCGCTGCCGAGCCAGGGAATCGAGAGCTGGATGATGTTTCGCGCGGCGGTCTGGTCGGGAATCGCGAAGTACACCCAGCCCGTGTTGCCGTTTTGCCAGTTGCCCTCGATGGCTTCCAGCTTTGACAACTGGAATGGAACATCGACGTATCCGGCCACGCCGTCGCCGACCAGAAGCTGGACGGGCAGCAGCAGGGCCGCCACCCCAAGGGCGATCGACAGTGACCGTCTTGCGAAACCGCGCGCGCGATTTTTCACGAGGTAGTAGGCAGAAATTCCGGCGATGAAGATCGATCCGGAGATCAGCACCGCGAGGAGCATGTGTGGAAAGCGCCAGGCGAACGCGGGTGTGAAGATTGCCGCTGCCCAGTCGGTCGGGACGTACTGTCCGTTCTTGAGCGCGTATCCTTCCGGCGTCTGCATCCACGAGTTGGCGGCGAGGATCCACGTGGAAGACAGGATGGTGCCGATGGCAACCATCACCGTCGACGCGAACATCGTGATATGTCGCACACGACCGTCGCCGTAAAGCATGATGCCGATGAACCCGGCTTCGACGAAGAACGCCGTAACGACCTCCATCCCGATGATGGGACCGATGATGGGGCCGGTCTTCGCGCCGAAGACGCCCCAGTTCAGGCCCATCTGAAACGTAATCACTGCGCCCGCCACCACACCAAGTGCGAAGCCGACCGCGAAGATGCGACGCCAGAAGCGGAACATCTGCAGGAAGACGGGCTTGTGCGTGCGCCAGTACATCGCGTAGATCACGCAGAGAAAGACAGACATCCCGACTGTGATCGCGGGGAACGTCATGTGGAAACAGACGGTCAGTGCGAACTGCCAACGCGACAAGTCAATCAGACTCACCATATTCTCCCTGGAGGAACGCGAGCACGCGGCGCAGAGAGGTGTGAGTCGAACTAGCCGGCCAGTGGTCGACAGCCCGGCATTGACTGCGCTCCATCAGGAGCTCGGCCAACGTTGGTCAGATCGCTACCGCGGTGCCCGGGTGTGTTCCTCTCCCCGCAGCACGGTGCAACTATATACCCCGTTCCAACATTCAAAAAACCGTTTTTTGAATAAACGATCTCTATGCGATTGCATCGACTTCAGACCAGGCATCACCCCGCGCGGAGCGGCCGTGTCTGACCTCGCTTACTCGACCGTTGTGGCTGGCTCGACCGTTGATGCCGGGCCGTCGAACTGTGGGGCGGCAGCATCCGCCATGCGAACGAGAAGGTCGTAGAACTCGTCCTTCTCCTTCGGGGAGAATCCGGTAAAGATCCTCTGGTTGCTCGCATCGGTTGCGGTTCGGGCGCCCGCGACGGCCTCCGACCCCGATTCGGTGATGTGGATGGGAACGGTGCGCCGGTCGCCTTTGCTCCGACGCCGCTCCACGAAGCCCCTCGCCTCCAGTTCATCGACGACGGCGACCATGGCGCTTCGATCGATACTGAGGCGCTCCGCTAATCCGGTCTGGGTGTCCGGGCCCTCGTCATCCAGCACCACAAGCACGAGAAACCCGTTGACCGTTAGTCCGCACTGGGCAATTTCCTGTTCGTACGACGCGTACCACGCCTCGAACACGTACTTCATTACGTACCCGGGCCACCGCGTCAACGAGCCGGGGAGCGCCACAATCCGCTTGGGTGTTATGCGGGGCCTGGCCATCAGTCCATGCTAGCAATCAGGCAGATGGATGCTCCTGAGTCAGGATGCGACCGCCATGCGCCGACGCTGAACCCCCAGAACGACGAATGCTCCAATGCCGAAGATGACGGAGAAGCAGATCGTCGCGACCGGCAGGCCAACGGCATCGACCACGAAGCTGAACAACACGGCCGGAATGCCCATACCGAGATAGACGATCGCGAAGAAGAGGGCCAGGACTCCCGCCCGCGAGCGCTGAACCGCGCTCATCACTGTGATAGTGAGGCCAGCCTTGAAGAGCAATCCCCCGCCGGCTCCGGCCAACACCGCGCCTACGAGGAACATCCAGAGCGTTGGCGCGAACAGCGTGATCGTCGTGAGCGCGAGTCCCACCGCCAGGAGGAGAGCACCGAGCATGATGACGAACCGCAGGGGCCTCGCCCCCAGCGCGAGCTGCGCGATCGCGGACGAGACGAACACCGCGAACGGCGACGCAGCAGCCATCAGCGGAGCGTGCAGCCCAAGCACCTGCCCGGTGACGATTGCTCCGACCGCCGAGAACAAACCGAAGACCGCGAACGCGATAAGGCCTGATGTTGCGCCGATGATGAAGATGCGTCCCTGCTGCGGCCGGAAGGCGATCCGCGGTTGCCGGTCGGCACCGCGCTCCTGCCGCTTGACCGTCTCAGGGCTGAGCGCGGTAAGGACCGCGAATACAAGCATCCCTACGCCCAGCAACGCGAACGGCATCACGAGGGGTGCCGGCGCGAACTGGGCGAGGAGACCCGCGAAGATCGGTCCCATCGCCAGCCCGCCGAGGTTGGCCGCCGTGGCGATCAATGCCGGGCGTGCCGAGCCATGGCGGTCCGGGCGAGCCTCTGAGTAGAGATCGGCGAGGTATGCGGTCGCGGTCGATGCCATCAGACCGACGCCGACGCCGTTCACGAAACGTCCGATGAGCAGGCCGGGAAGGCTCTGCCACACGGTGATGATGATGACTCCCGCAAGGCCGACAAGCAATGCCGGGACAATGATCCGACGTCGCCCGAGCCGGTCGGAGAGGTGGCCAAAGGTCATGAAGCTCGCCGCTGCGCCGACCACCATTGCGGCGAATGCAATGGTCACGACCGTCGTGCCGAATCCGTCGTGCGCCTCGAACAGCGGCCAGAGCGCCGTCGGCGCCGTGCCAAATGCCATCAGGACAAAGAATGCAATGGTGACGAACCAGAATCCACGGCTGTGCGCCCTGGCCGAATGGATGCGCACGGCCCTTACGCCAGAAGTCTCGATGTGTGTGGTCATGCCGAGGCAAACTGCGATCTCCCGAGATAGCTTCCCCCTCTCCGGCATGTACTTCAGATAGTTTTCATCTGCGATTGAGATAGTGAGTCATGGAACTCCGAAACCTTCGCCACTTTCTCGCGCTGGCATCTGAGCATAATTTCACCCACGCGGCGGCGCGGGAGAACATTGTGCAGTCAGGACTCTCGTCATCCATCACCGCGCTCGAACGTGACCTCGGCGTATTGCTGTACGTGCGCCATACCCGGCCGGTACGCCTCACCGCCGAAGGTGAAGCTCTGGTCCCCTTTGCCCGACGCGCCCTGGATGCCGCGGATGCCGCGGGCCAGGCCGTACGGGAAGTCCACGACGCGCTCTCCGGGACGTTGCGGATCGGCACGGGCCAGACACGGGGCACGGCAGACCGATTGAGCGAGTGGCTTGGCGAGTTCGCTCAGCTCTACCCCGGGCTGGATATCTTCATCCAGCAACTGCCCGCAACCCGCCAGGTCGAGATGCTCGTCGCGGGTGAACTCGACTGTGTCATTGGGCCTACCCCCGAGAGCATTCCCGATGGCCTCGAAACCACGGTCATCACGTCAGAGCCGCTCGTACTCGTGTGCGCGCACAATCATCCGTTGGCAGGCGAGACGGTCGACCTCGCAGCCCTTGCCTCTGAACGGTTCATCGAGACGCTGCCGGGCTGGGCGACACGAGCGCAGACTGACGCCGCGTTCGCCAGCGCTCGCATCGCGCGCAGAATCACGTGCGAGGTCGGCGAGTGGGGCATGGTGACGGGCCTCGTCGGGGTTGGGCTGGGGATCGCGTTCGTCCCGGACGTGCTGCTCGACGGGCGCGCTAATCTCGAGACGATCACCGTCGCGGGCCTTTCGATCGCCCTCACGATCGCCCTCATCCGGCCGACCAGTCACTCCTCCACGCCGGCGGCGCGACGCTTCTCCGAGTTCGTGCAGCAGAAACTCGTGTCACCTACTCGCGCTTAGGACTCGATGTTCCATTTCACGCCCCAGTTGACCAGGGGCTGCAGAATTGCGATGAGCTCTCGACCCTGCCGCGTCAACTCGTAACGCACCTGGACGGGCGTCGTCGCGATCACACTGCGGGTGATGAGCTCACGCTGCTCGAGTTCTTTGAGGCGGACCGCCAACACCCGGTCGGTGACACCGTCGACGAGCTCACGCACCTCGGTAAACCGCTCGGCACCCCTTGCCATCGCCAACAGCACGGCCGCCGTCCACTTGCGTCCGGCCAATTCGGCCGCGGATTGAAACAGTCGGCAGGTGTCATCGTCGATCTTCAAGACTTCGTGCCGGGATATGCGCTCTCGTATGTCACTCACTTACTTATTGTAAGTCGCTTCCCCCGCATTTGCAACACGCGAACCGCAGGGCGATTGTTGCAGGACCAACGATCCACATAAGGAAGTGATCCCATGCAATTGGGCGTTTACAGTTTCGGCAGCATCGCGCGCAATCCGGTCACCGGACGAATCGCGACCTCGGCCGAATCGACGCGAAACCTGCTGGAGGCAATCAAGGTCGCCGACGAGTCCGGGCTTGAGTACTTCGGTATCGGTGAACACCACACGAAAGAGATGCCTGCATCCGCGGCGGCGACCATTCTCGCCGGCGCAGCGACCATCACGAAACGAATCAGGCTCGCCAGTGCCGTCACTGTGCTCAGCACCGAAGACCCCGTTCGGGTCTACCAACAGTTCTCGACGCTTGATGCGCTCTCCAATGGTCGCGCCGAGGTCACCGCTGGTCGTGGATCCTCAATAGAGTCGTTCCCGCTCTTCGGATACGACCTCCGCGACTATGACCGCCTCTACGCCGAAAAGCTGGATCTCCTCCTGGCCATCGACAGGGGCAATCCCGTCACCTGGTCCGGCACCGTGCGCCCCGCACTCGAGGACGCAATCGTGGTGCCTCGCCCGGCGGCGGGTCACCTCCCGATCTGGCTGGGGACCGGCGGCAACCCCCAGTCTTCTGCTCGAGCCGGAAGGTTGGGGCTACCTATCGCATACGGAATCATTGGCGGAATACCCGCGCGATTCGCGCCGCTTACCGAACTGTACCGGCGCTCGGCGACGACATCCGGCCCCGGGGGCGCGGATGTGCGCGTCTCTGTTGGCAGCCCCGGATTCGTCGGCGTCGAAGGCCGCGCCGCGCGCGACCTCTGGTGGCCGGAATGGCTCGACACGATGAGCACGCTGGGAGAAACCCGCGGCTTTGCCGCACCCTCGCGTGCCAGCTATGACCGCGACACGGCGCCCGGTGGCGCTCTCTTTGTCGGAGGACCGCAAGAGATCGCCGATCGGATCATCGAGCTGCACCGCCACCTCGGTCACATGCGACATTTCCTGCAGATGGACTTTGGGACCCTGCCACAGCGTGACCTGTTGAAGTCGATCGAACTGCTCGGCACGAAGGTCAAGCCGCTGGTCGAGGCCGAGTTGGGGGCAGAACCAGAGACGGTGGCCGCATGAACACGCGCCTGACAGTAGGCATCATCGGCGCCGGGAAAGTGGGGACGGCCATCGGCCGCCTCGCCC